>CAZPYX010000107.1:0-14682 GCA_964590635.1 uncultured Bdellovibrio sp. | reverse complement strand
CAAATCATCAACAATTTGAACGTCTCTGTTGTTGGTTGGCATAAACTTAATACCGCAACCTGCAGAGTTAATCCAAATCACATGTGCTGCAATTTTCCGTTCACGTCCTGCGACGACAAACATTAAATTAAGTTTTTCATTGGCGCGTACATCCCCGCCTGCGAACTCTAAAAAGGCTCCCGTGATGCTGATATTTTTAAGCGTGCCTAGTGTCTCTTCCCGCGCATAGTTGCGTTTGAATGATACTTCGAGGTTTAGAGGGGTTCTTGGTGCCGGAACATTAATCGTGTCCTCCACTTTTGATCTCCTTGTGCTTATAAGTGTGCGATAATTACGTTTCGGTATTGCTCGCCAAAAATTAATAGCCTCTTCAGGTAATTTTGCAAAAAATGAGGGCACACTGAAAAACTGGACGTCCTAATTTGATACTTAACCTATTGAAAAACCGAAAGTTTATTTAAACTAAAGGTAATGGTCTTAGAGCATTTGTAGTGGGCTAGGTTGAGGCAGAAAATGCTTCATTCAAGGCTTGAAAGTTTGAAAAAGTGTCTAGGTTTTTTCCTTCCAGGATCGAGTTTAGAGGGAAATATCCATTTATTTAAGTTTAGGTCTTCCTGAAGATTGGCCCCTCAAAAGCTCGGTTTTTGATGTCTCAGAAGGTACAATTCACAATCTTAATACTTCGGGATCTTCTGACGGGAAGTTAGATATTAAAGCAATTACATATACTTACATGTATTTAAAAGATCCCCTGAAATGGCCAGTGAAGAGCAAAAAGATTTTCGATTGACAAGATATCCCAATTTCTAGGAAAGTTAGGGCAAGCACACAGTTTGGGTCCAGTCGGATCAAACTTCTAATGTATCGATCTTTCTTTCTTATTATATCCCACAAGGAGTTCCAGTTTGTCTGAACCTAAAGATCAACCCGGCGTTGAGGCACCAAAAAAGCGCACTCGCACTACTAAAGCGACTGAAGAAGCTTCAACTCAACAAGCGGCCCCGGCAGAAAAGCCCGCACCTGCCCCGGCACCAGTAGCAGAAGCGCCCGCAGCGGCTCCTCAAACTTCTGCACCGGCTGAAGCAAAAGCTGAAGGCGCTCCAGCCGCAGCAGCAACTCAAGCTCCTCAACAACAAGAGCCACGAGAACACAGACAAGATCGTCCACAACACCAACAACCTCGTCGCGACTTCCGCCCGCAAAATCGTGATAACAGAGATAGAAATGACCGTGGCGGCGGCGGTGGACATCGCCATGATCGTAACGACAGAAACGATCGCAATGATCGTGGGGATAGAGGTGACAGAGGTGATCGCGGAGATCGTCACGGTGGTGGCAGCAATCAACGTCGTGATTTCCGTCCTTATGGAAGAAGTAATGAAGATTTTCAACCAAGTGGTGATGAACATTCTAACATGCCTCAACAGGCACAAGACGTGGACGTTTCTGATATCCAATTAACTGATGAAGAGAAAACATGGCTTTCATCAAAGGATTTGAAATCAAAAAACATCACGCAACTTACTGAACTTGCAACGAAACTTAAAATCGAAAATGCTGCCGGCCTTCGTCGTCAGGACATGATTTTCGAAATCTTGAAACGTGCTGCAAAACTTGGTCAGGATATTTACGGTTCTGGAGTTCTTGAAATTCTTCCAGACGGTTACGGATTCCTTCGCTCTCCAGACTTCAACTACCTTCCGGGTCCGGATGATATCTACGTCAGCCCATCACAAATTCGCCGCTTCGGCTTAAGAACTGGTGATACTGTGACTGGAACTGTTCGTCCTCCAAAAGAAGGCGAACGTTACTTTGCACTTTTGAAAGTTGATTCTCTTAACTTCGAGACGACTGAAAAAGGTAAAGACAAAATCCTTTTCGACAACTTAACACCGCTTTATCCAAATGAGCGTTTGAAGCTTGAACACAATCCTGGTGACTACACAACACGCGTAGTTGACTTGATGGCTCCACTTGGAAAAGGTCAACGTGCTTTGATCGTTGCTCCGCCAAGAACTGGTAAAACAGTTTTGATGCAGCAAATTGCTAATGCGATCACAACAAACCATCCGGAAGTAAAATTGATCGTTCTATTGATCGATGAACGTCCGGAAGAGGTGACTGACATGCAACGTACTGTAAAAGGTGAAGTTGTATCGTCTACGTTCGATGAGCCACCAACTCGCCACGTTCAAGTTGCAGAGATGGTTATCGAAAAAGCAAAACGTTTGGTTGAACACAAACATGACGTAGTGATCTTGCTCGACTCTATCACTCGTTTAGCTCGCGCCTACAATACGGTTGTTCCTCCTTCTGGAAAAATCTTGTCAGGTGGTGTGGACTCAAATGCTCTTCACAAACCAAAACGTTTCTTCGGTGCTGCACGTAACATCGAAGAGGGTGGATCTTTGACGATCATCGCAACAGCATTGATCGACACGGGATCTCGTATGGATGAAGTTATCTTCGAGGAATTTAAAGGTACTGGTAATGCCGAGATCCATTTGGATCGTAAGCTTATGGAAAAACGTATCTTCCCTTGTATGGACATCAACAAATCAGGAACTCGTAAAGAAGATCTTCTGATCGAAAGAGCTGACTTGAACCGTCTGTGGATCCTAAGAAAAGTCCTAGCTCCGATGAACGTCATCGACGCCATGGAATTCTTGATCGACAAAGTAGGCAACACGAAGTCGAACACCGACTTCTTGAAAGCCATGTCAGGCCCCGGCAACTAAGGGTACCTGCTTCTTTTTTGCGTCTACGACGCGTTAAAGAAGCAGATTCTAAATTATGAAATTAAAAAAGGGAGTCGAAAAGACTCCCTTTTTTTATCGGCAGTGAACGGGATTGCCTCGTTCATCAAAGACCAAGTTTCCATGACAGTTTCTATCCTGACAGCGGATCTCCTGCTTTTTCCCTTGATGAGGAGTAAAGAATCTTCCATTGCATTGTCGTGGCGGCAAGGTTAGCGAGCTAGAATCTTTACAGTAGCGATCGTCAACGCGCTCTCCAGACGTGTTGTAACAGTAGCTGTTCACTTGATAGTAGTTCGAGATGTTTGAGCAGTAGCTAGAGTCGACGGACTGATTTGCCGAGTTGTAGCACTGTCCATTTGAGACTGTGTAACCCGAAACTGAAGTTGTTGCAGTCGATGTATCACTGCCGCTGCCTCCCTTCGAGCAACCCGAAACTACGATGATCACACAAAGCGAAATCAAAATATTTTTTAAAGATTTCATATCTCCTCACACATAATTGGTTCGTCAAAACCACTTTCTTATGCCATCAACTTTGATCACTGTGGGGATATTAAATAGCACGAAATTGAAATTTCAAAATGCACGCGATATGCGTAACAATTTTACTTAGACAAATGAAGTGTCAGAGGAAAACTCATCACACTGTTTAAAACTTGTGGAAGATATATTTCAAAGTCGAAAGGAAACCCATGCTGAGCGCGCCTTTCCAGACGATCAGGAAAAATGAAAATCGAAAGTAATTAACATCCCGCGTGGCAAAAAGGTACGGCGTACCCTACCAGAGGGATTGGGATTTGTTGATCCAACGGAGGAGGGGTATCATGTGTTCGAATTCTTTTGCGATCTTTTTTGGGAAGTCTTTTTTTAGGGCGGCTTTGTCGTCGATGTTTACGGAGACGTAGAATTGTTTCATGCGTAGATAATCGATCATGGGATGAGTTGGTAAGACTCCGCGGGGAACTGTTTTTAAGCGCTCGCCTTTTATTTCGCCAAAATGCTTTTTGAAATTTCGGTTTTCAACGATGGATAAAAATTCATCGGGATTGTTCATAATGGATTCGCGGATTTTTCGAAGTTGCTCAGAGTTTGGCATCCACAAACCACCACCAAGAAAAACTTCTCCGGGTTCGATTTGAAAATACAAACCAGGGCTTCCCATGTCTTTGCCGTATGTACCAAAAGGTAAAGTAGCGGCGATGTTGGTTTTATAAGGAGTTTTGTCTTTACTAAAACGGGTGTCGCGATAGATACGCAAGACGGCATCTTTGGGATTAAAGCGGATTTCAGGAGCAAACTTACGCGCATGTTCTCCGATTTCACAAACCAAAGCCATCATGGGCAGGCGTAAAACCTGTTCATATTTTTCTTTTCGAGGTTGAAACCATTCACGACGATTATTCCTTTTTAGGGACCTCAAGAAGCGAAAAGCCTCTGGGGAGAACCCGCTAAAGTCTGGAATTTCAATTGTGGTAGTGGTCTTCATGGGGCGAACTCCGGCAAAGGGTAGTTTTGGCTAAAGTGCTGTAAATACGAGATTATTTTCAAACCAAAGCATGCTATGATCAAGCTGTTTGTTGCCAAAAAAAGCAGCGATTTTCTCTCGACACAGGGGGGTCACTGTGTTAAACCCTTTTAGCTTAAGACCAAAATAGTTTGATTATTTTAGAAGGAACCAGGTCATGAAACAAAACTTGCATCCAAAAGTAAACACAGTGGTATTCAAAGATATCTCTTGTGATTTCCAATTCTTGGGAACTTCCACTTTGCACTCTAACGAGATGGTAAAATGGGAAGACGGTAAAGAGTATCCATTGGTAAAAGTAGAGATCTCTTCTGCTTCTCACCCATTCTTCACTGGTAAACAGCGTGTAATGGACACTGAAGGTCGTATCGATCGTTTCAAAAAACGTTACGGCAAAAAGTAGCTGTCACAGCTCTTGGCAAACCTCCATCTGGAGGAAAGTCTTGCATGAAATGCGGTTCACTTTTCGAACCGCATTTTCTTTTCTGAGTACGACACAAATGAGTGCTATACTAGCCACTCGGACAATACAGCATCAGTTCTAGGAGCAATCCCCATGTTCTCAAAATTGGCAGAAGTTGAATCGCGCTATGAAGAAGTCAATATGTCTCTTCAAAGGCCCGATATTGCTTCGAACCAGACGCAATATCGCGCGTTGATGAAAGAACTTGGTAGCTTAGAAAAGATCGTATTGGTCTATCGCGAGTTCAAAAAGAAAACGGCAAATCTTAAAGACAGCAAAGAGCTTTTCACGAACGAACAAGATTCTGAAATGCGCGAAATGATTCGCGAGGAAATCAAAGAGCTTGAAGCCGAACTTCCTACGTTGGAAGAGCAGCTTAAAATTCTTCTGATCCCGAAAGATCCTAACGACGATAAAAATATCATCCTAGAGATCCGTGCGGGTGCCGGTGGTGACGAAGCTTCGTTATTTGCCGACGAATTATTCCGTGGTTACGTTCACTATGCGTCGACTCAAGGTTGGAAAGTGGAAATGCTTTCTTTCTCTGAAGGTAACGTAGGCGGAGCGAAAGAGATCATTGCCAGCGTGTCTGGAGACTCTGTTTACAGCAAATTGAAATACGAATCAGGCGTTCACCGCGTGCAACGTGTTCCAAAAACTGAAGCTGCCGGTCGTATTCATACGTCCACCGTAACAGTTGCTGTGATTCCTGAAGTTGAAATCAATGAAGTAAAAATTCCGATGTCTGATGTGCGTATTGAAACAATGCGTTCTCAGGGTTCGGGCGGTCAGTCGGTCAATAGAACTGAATCTGCAGTTCGTGTCGTGCATTTGCCGACAGGGATCGACGTAAAGTGCCAAGAGGGTAAATCTCAGCACGCCAACAGAGATCGCGCTTTCCAGATCCTTTACGCCAAACTTCAGCAAATTGAAGATGATAAAGCTCGTAAAGAGGCTTCGGATGTTCGCCTTGAGCAAATCGGCACAGGGGATCGTTCAGAGCGTATCCGTACATACAACTTCCCACAGACTCGTATCACCGATCACCGCATTGGTTTGACTATTCATCAGCTCGATTCAGTTATGGCTGGATCTTTTGGGTTGCTGATTGACCCACTCGTTGCTAACTTCCAAGCAGAGGCTCTTAAAAAACAGACCTCAGCTTAGGTTGAATGAAACTCAAAGAAGTACTCGATAAAACCATCGCTTTCTTCAAAGATAAGAAAATAGAGACTCCACGCCTCGACGCTGAGCTTTTGTTTGCTCATGCTCTTAAGCTTGAACGCATTCAACTATATATGAAATTTGATCAGCCCCTTTCGGAGGCTGAACTTGCTGGTCTGCGAGAATTAGTTCGTCGTAGAGTTCAAGGCGAACCTGTCGCATATATTTTGGGTTATCGTGATTTTTACGGTTATCGTTTCGAAGTGAATTCTTCGACTCTTATTCCTCGCCCAGAAACCGAACATGTTGTTGAAGAAGTGTTGAAATGGGCGTCTGATAAGGACGCAGCTTTGACATTGATTGATTTAGGTTGTGGTTCTGGCTGCATTGGTTTGAGTCTTCTTAAAGAACTTCCAAATGCTCGTCTGTTGTCAGTGGACTTGTCAGAGAAAGCATTGGAAGTCGCACAAAGAAATGCGCAAGCCCTGGAAGTGGCCGATCGCGTTCGTTTTGTGCATGCAGATGCGGGAAATGTCGATCTTGTAATGGCATCTTTCAAAGACTTCATGGGACAGGGTTCTGTGGAGGTATTATTGTCAAACCCTCCCTACATCGCCGAAAGTGATCCTTTGGTGGAAGAGAACGTTAAAAAGTACGAGCCATCTTCGGCACTTTTCGCTGAAGATGAAGGTTTGGCACTGTTGAAAAAGTGGTCGAAGGGTTTTAGACCTTATCTGTCTTCAGAGGCTGTGATGCTGATGGAAATGGGAATGAGTCAAGGCCCGGCGATGAAAAACCATTTTGAGAGTTTAGAAATTTTTAAAAGTGTACGTGTTGTGAAAGATCTTTCAGGACATGACAGAGTTATTTACGGAGTGAAGCATGGATAAAATGGTAGTGATGGGCAATGGCCCTCTTCGTGGAACTGTCGCTGCAAGCGGCGCAAAAAATGCCGCTCTTCCGATTTTGTTTTCGACCTTGTTAGCTGAAGGTGAACACGTTTTCAAAAACGTTCCTAAACTTAAAGACATCGAATCAACTGCAGAGCTCTTGCAAAGTTTGGGTTGTGAGACTCGTTGGGATGGCGACACTTTCAAAGTTGTCGTAAGTCCTCTTCAGTCCTATGAAGCTTCTTATGATCTTGTTCGCAAAATGCGTGCAAGTTTTTTGTGTATGGGTCCTATGCTTGCGAAATACGGTGAAGCTGTTGTTTCTCAACCGGGTGGTTGCGCTATCGGCAGTCGTCCTATTGATCTGCATCTCGAAGGCTTCAAGGCTTTAGGAGCTACGGTTACGCAAAAAGAAGGTTATGTTCATGCAGCCACTCCAAAGCTTAAAGGCGCGACATTCTTATTTGAGACTGTGACCGTAGGTGGAACTGAAAACGTTATGATGGCAGCGACTCTTGCCGATGGCGTGACGATTCTTGAAAATGCAGCGAAAGAACCAGAGATCGTAGATCTTGCTGACTATTTGAATAAAATGGGCGCGAAGATCACAGGACAGGGAACGAGCGTGATCCGCATTGAAGGCGTGGCAAAACTTAAACCCGCTGAGCACTCAATCATCGCCGATCGTATTGAGGCTGGGACATTATTGATTGCTGGTGCAATCACAAAGGGCCAAGTCACTGTAACGAAATGTGTGCCAGCTCATTTAGAAGCTTTTATTTTGAAAATGCGTGAAGCAGGATTCAAAATTGAAACCACTCAAGACTCTATGACAATCTTCCCCGCTGATAAGTGGGAGGCAGTTGATATCACAACAGCTCCCCATCCATTGTTCCCGACAGATCTTCAAGCTCAGTTTATGGCTTTGATGACTGTGGCTCATGGGACGAGTGTGATCAGTGAAACGGTGTTTGAGAACCGCTTCATGCACGTTACTGAACTGACTCGCTTGGGTTCAGACATCACTCCAAAAACTCGTGTTGCAGTTGTTCGTGGCAATCCAGGCAAACTGACTGGTGCTCCGGTGATGGCGACGGATCTTCGTGCGAGTGCTTCTTTGGTTTTGGCGGGCTTGGTTGCTGAAGGTGAAACGGTTGTGAATCGTATTTACCATCTAGATCGTGGCTACGAAAAATTGGAAGACAAACTTTCAAGCTTGGGCGCTAAGATCAGAAGAACTGAATAGGTTTATTTGCGATCCGACTTTGTCGGAGTAAAAAGGTCTATGAGATAATTCTCGTCGGTGTATGTCGTTTAATTAGAATAAATAAAGGGGAGCCATAAGCTCCCCTTCTTCTTTTCCGAACACTAAGTTTTCACGTGCTTTAAAAAGAAAAAAGGCCAGCAAGGAGGGGATCCGCTGACCTTTTAGGAATTTTAAAAAAACAGTCTCAGCCCACGGAGGGGATTGGGGCTGAGACTTAATGATCAAAGGCTATTATCTAACCTCAGAGATACCGAACACGAAGAAGGTAACTGAATTGCCACTTGAGCTGACTCCAGGGAGGGGATCCACAGAGTCAAACCCGTATGAAGGGGCAAGTTGCTGATCTAGTTCAATACCGCTAATCATAACTTTAGAACCAACAAAAGGTGTAAGATCCAATTGTGACTTGAGAACCAAGATGTTTTGTTGATCGATCACTAATACAAGTGAACCATCAGCCAAAGCCACAACATCACCTACGTGTGTCTTGAAGTTGTAATTTTGAAGTTCAGAAGAAGTAATCTCTTCGCCTTGAGTTGCATTGTTCGGTAGAACTCCTGCGCGAGCCACTGCTGAAATCGCTAGAACTACCAAGATGTAAATTGCAATCAATGCGTTTCTGATCACTGTCTCTGTCTCCTCAAAAATCAACTGACACTTTCCCTTATAGCAACCAGTGTGCCAATCTGAGACACCCATCAAAGCTAATATAATAGATTTGGTGCTCAATATTCGGGCTTGATACCCATTCCGGAACTTTTAGGTAATTCCAGAATGGAACGGGGGTTCTATTCTGGAACCATCTAATTGGACTAAAGCACAGACCTTGTCGATGGACACTCAGACGCATAGTTCTTACATAAAAAGCTCAGTACAATCAGCTATCTATGTCACGCATTCAGGTAACTTGGGTTGTTAAAACTAAAACGGGTCAGGTCAAAGGACCTTACTCTACAGAAGCCATTCTTCGAATGATTGGTGAGGGTGTGTTTTCTGGCCAAGAGATGATTTCGAAATTGCCTGATGGTCAGTGGACTTTGATTTCTAAAGAGACGGCGTTCTACGACAAACTTCTTGAAGCTCTTGAAGGTGTCGTCGATGTGGATCCAAAGAAAGCGCATAAGATGGAGGCAGAGACGGTGATCATGCGTCCTCCCCCACCATCTGCTGCCGCACAGAACTCGAATCCGAAACCGAAGCTTCCCAGCTTTGAAAATCTAGGTTCAGCTCAATCGCAGAATCCCCTTCCAGGACAAAATGGAAAGTTGCCTGCCATTGATATTTATCAAGTGCCTGCGCAGGTGGCTCCTGTGACGACAACAATCCAAAATATTTCTTCGAATGAAACGAAAGACTCTGTCATCGAACTTTCGAATTTGAAGAATATGGAAAAAGGAGAATTGTTAAAGGCCTTGCGTGGGCCCATTGCAATTCTTGCTGTGGTTCTTTTGGTGGGTGTGTTTTTGCTTTGGGATACGGGGCCTGCGAAGGGTGATAAGATTCACTTGTTGGCGCCGGGAAAAGCGGGTTCTCCACTTTCGGAAGCACAAGTTCGCGATAAGTTGAATGAGTCGCTTTTTGCAATTGAGCAAGATACTTTTGATTCATATATCGAAGCACAAAATAAACTTGTCACGATCGTCGAAGGTTCTCCAACCAATATTGAGGTGAGAGCACTTTTATGCGTGGTCTATCGTGAGCTGTGGCCCTTTGCCAAACAAGATGCGCAGGACGTGAAGACCATTACTATGGTTACACAAGCAACCCGTGCCTTGAATGTGGTGAGCCCTTTGGGGCAAGTGTGTGAGTCCGTGAAGCTTCTTACCTCAGGTAGATATCGTGAAGCGCGAGGCACGGTTGAGGCGACGTTGGAAAGCACGGAGCCGTTCTCGCTACTGCCGGTATTGTATGGCTATAAGGCAGAGTTGTTAGAGGGTGAAAAAGATTTTGTTAACGCTGTTCCCTATTATGAAAAAGCGATCCAGCTTTGGGATAAGTGGCTTCATCCACAGGTGCAGTTAGCGAATTTATATTATGATCAACAAAAGTATTCTGAAGCTTCTAAGATTCTGCAAGATGTTCTGAAAAGAAATCCAAAGCATCGCGAAGCGAAGTTCTTATTAGGTGTTGTGGAGTATCGCGGATTTAAAAAATCTGACACAGCATTTACGTTGTTGTCATCGGCGGTGGATTCGAAAGCTCGAGTATCTGCTCTTTCAGAAGCGCAGGGCTTGCATGCTTTGGCTGAGATATACGTTTTCCGCAACGAAAAGAAAAAAGCATTAGAGACGGCGCAAAGGGCATTTACTTTAAATCCAAACAACAGTGATCTTCGTCAGTTGGTTGTGCGCTTAGGTGGCTCGGATAAAATTAAAACCGACAAATCACAGAATAACGAGCTGTTGTTCTTGGGTGACCAATATGTTCGTCAAGGGGACTTCCTTGCCGCTCAAGCTGAATTCAAAGCGGCTTTTGAGATGGATCCAAAAAGTGGAACTGCGGCAATGAAGGCTGCGAAATGTTTGTGGCAGTTGAATCAGAGCTTTGAAGCCATTGAATGGTTGAGCAAAGCTATGCGTGCGGAACCTAAGTTGGTATCAGCTTATGTTCTGCAAGCAGATTATATGTCTCAACGTTTTGATTTTGCCGGGGCGATGCTAGCTTTAACTAACGCCACTCGTATTGCACCAAATAACTATGAAGTTTTGCGTGGCTTGGCGTTAATGGAATTCCGCAAGAACAATATGGCTGGCGCGGTCAATTACGCCACTCGTGCGGTGAAAGTTTATGATGGTGACATCGAAACTTTCATTCTGCTTTCCAAAGCGAACGGAGTGTTGGCTCAATCCATCATGCCTTTGAATAAAAAAGAAATTGAGCGCAAGGATAATGCCGCCAAGGATGCTGTTCGCTATGCGACCAAAGCGGTAGAGATTGATGCCACAAATCCTGAGGCTCAGATTACTTACGCAAAAACCTTGGCTGCTACGAATGGTGTGGACTCTGGAATTTCTTACTTGAATGAGATGATCAAGCGCTTTTCATACACCCTGGATTACCGAGTGGCTTTGGCCGAGGTTTATAAATCGGAAGATCGTTATACTCAGGCCCGTGAGATCTATGAAAAAGTTGTGGAGGCAGATCCTCGCAACAAAAAAGCTTGGCTGGGTTTGGGTGAAAGTAGCAAAGCCATTGGCTTGAATGACAAAGCTTTAAAAGCCTTCTTGCAGGCTGCGGTTCTTGATCCTACCGATGGAGAAGCTCTTTTCCAGGCTGGTAAGCTGTATTTTGAGACCGGACGTTTTGAAGAGGCCATTCAGCAGTTCCGTCGTGTGCAAAGATTGAATCCGAACTACCCGCGTACGAATTATTATATTGGAAAAGCGGCGTTCTCTTCAGGGGATTTAAACGGGGCGATGGAGGCGACCAAGGCTGAGAAGCGTTTGAATCCTAACTTGGCGGACTCTTATGTTTTGGCTGCAGAGATATTTACTTCACGTCGTCAATATCAAGAATGTGCCGGAGAGTACTCGCAGGCGATGAAACTTCGTCCTCAAGGGGCTGAAATATATGTGAAGGCGGCTCAGTGTTATCGCCAATCGGGCTCCTTGGATGTGGCGGAAGACATGTTGGCCTTGGCGGCGGCTCGGGAAAGTGGTTACGCGGATATTTATCGCGAGCAAGGTGCGATTTATGAAGTCAAAGGGGATGCTCGCTCTGCGGCAACGGCTTACAATAAATATATAGGCCTCTCCCCAAATGCTCCGGATCGTGCTGAAATAGAATCCAGAATTGGTCGACTTGGAAATTAGATCAATTTAGTAAGAATTTAGAACGTACTATTAGAACGTTAGTGACGAAGGGAATACAGCCATGGGAATCGGCGATAAAATGAGAGGGCTTGCAACGAACGTACAAGACGGAGTGAAATCATCGACACTCTCCTTTTTTCATATTTGTTTGCGTTTGATTACAGGATTTTTAGTTGGGCTGACGTTGGCGTTGATTGGTCAAGAATTGATTGGTTACGGAACCTTTGCTCTCATTTTTGCAACGATCGTCGTGCTGGCAGTGGTTATGAAACTGCTTTCTGCATGGAGCTTCGGACAAATTCTTATTTTTGATTTGATCGTGGTTCTTGTCGGCATGCTGCTTCGAATGTATATTCTTGTCGCCCCTTAAACTTAGGATTTCGGAACATGATCGATATTAAACTTCTTGAAAAAAAAGCTGAAAATGGACCTTCCTACTTTGATGAATACAAGCAAGGCTTGATCAATCGCGGTGGAACGTCAGAGATCCTTGATCAAATCATGGAGCTCAATAAAAAACGCAAAGAGATGATCGCTCAGGCAGAGTCTGCAAAAGCGAATCAAAATAAATTAAGCGGCGAAATCGGTAAATTGAAACGCGAAGGTAAAGATGCCTCTGCACTTTTAAGTGAAGTGGAAGCTATTAAGGGACAAGTTAAGGAACTTGAGGCGAAAGCTGTGGAAGCAGATCTGCAAGTAACGAATTTGGCTTTGGTGATTCCAAATAAGCCGCACTCTTCTGTTCCGGTGGGTTCTTCTGCGGATGAAAATAAAGAGATGAAGGTTTTTGGAACGCCAACGAAGTTTTCTTTTAAAGCGAAAGAACACTGGGAACTTGGTGAGTCTTTAAATATTATTGATTTCGAGCGTGCTGGTAAAACCACGGGAACTCGTTTTGCATTCTTGAAGGGCGCTGCTGCACAAATGGAGCGTGCATTGATCCAGTTTATGATGGATTTGCACTCTATGAAGCATGGTTACACAGAGATGATTCCTCCTTTCATGGTGAACAGCAATAGTTTGTTGGGAACAGGAAATTTCCCGAAATTTAAAGAAGATGTTTTCCATCTTGAGGGATCAGATCTTTATCTAATTCCAACAGCGGAAGTGCCAGTTACGAATTACTATAATAACGAGATCTTGGATGAAAAAGATCTTCCACAAAGTTTCTGCGCTTATTCTCCATGCTTCCGTTCAGAGGCTGGCAGTGCTGGCAGAGACACGAAGGGTTTGATCCGTCAGCATCAGTTCGACAAAGTAGAATTGATGACTTTCTGTCATCCAGATAAATCCCATGAAACTCATGAGGCTTTAACTTCCCATGCAGAGCAAGTTTTGATGAATTTGGAACTGCCGTTCCGTCGTATGCTTTTGTGTACGGGCGACATGGGTTTTGGGTCTACTAAAACTTTTGACCTTGAGGTGTGGCTTCCAGGACAAAATGCTTATCGTGAGATTAGCTCATGCTCTAACTTTGAAGATTTCCAAGCTCGTCGCGCTAACATCCGTTTCCGTACGGCTGGTGGAAAACCTCAGTTCGTTCACACCTTGAATGGCTCTGCGCTGGCGGTGGGAAGAACCCTTGTTGCGATTCTAGAGAACTACCAACGCGAAGACGGCTCTGTCGCGATCCCTAAAGCTTTGCAAAGCTATATGGGCGGCAGAACAGAAATCCGCGCCTAAAATGGTGCCTGCCATTTTTTCGGAAAAGACGGCAGGCACTTTTTAGTGTCTACGGCGCGTTAACTTTAGTAACTGCTTGATGTCTCCGGTCAAAACCCATAAAACGGTCGACGGAGAGCTGGTAGAGCGGTTGAATACACCAGTCTTGAAAACTGGCAGCCCTTCGCGGGGCTCGAGGGTTCGAATCCCTCGCTCTCCGCCATTTAAAGTCAGTAGTGAACGTCGCAAAGAATGTAAGTAACGAAAATCACGAACCAAAGGTTTCAACGAGTTAGCAAGATCAGACCTGAGCGACGATCACGGATCATCACAGAAAATCACGGTCGTTGTCTTAGTAAAATCTTACTGAAGTCTTAGTCAATCGCAGTTTCTCGCGAGCATTCATTCCACTTTTCCTTGTCGAAGAGCCTTACCCTTTATGGAGGTTCTTCTTATGAACGTAATCACTCGAATTGTTTTAGGCCTTGTTAAGCTGGCCTTAATGATCGGCTTTGCTGGTGGGCTAATCGATCTCACGCGGACCATGAGAGATGAAGCGGCGAAGGCTCATCGTCAAGGTCTCGTAAGTCTGAAGCAGCTCAACTCTTCTCTCGTTGGGCGCGGCGAAAGTCGTTCACGATCGAAATAAAACTTGGCCGTGAAACCTCGTTTTAGAATTCCCGGCCAGCGCAGTAGCGGGAAATCATTAGGCGTCGTTTTCTCTGCGTTCAGCAACACGCGTTTTAAATGCAGAAAGGGCACCTCGTGAAAGGTGTCCTCTACGATGACAATTCAAATTCAGCTCGGAACGAAGGGTTATTGGCAGCTAGAAATATCAAAAGATGCAACAGATTTCCCTTTTCATCCTTCAATACGGCTTTAGGAGAAACTAATGTTGAAAAAAGAAAAATTTCGCCGTCGCTGTTTTGCACAAACTGCCATCCTTTTTCTGCATCTGTCGATTGTAACTCAAGAGCTACACCTTCTCTCTTTTCATTTAGCTTGTTTTTAGTAACAAATCTAACACTTACATATTTCGGCGGACGAGCACTTCCAACAGGTTCGCTATATGCATATGCAAGAATTTCCCGAATCCGTGGAATCTCCGCAGCAAAGCTCCTCAAAATCTAGAATTTCATT
>CAZPYX010000106.1:8843-14830 GCA_964590635.1 uncultured Bdellovibrio sp. | reverse complement strand
GGAACTGGCCGGGAAATATCCGCGAACTTGAAAATGTTATTGAGCGTTCCGTGGTCCTTGCAAAAAATTCAACGATTGGCCCTGAATCTATTCAATTTGAGGCCGTTGCTGAAGATATGTCAGTGGATTTTGCCCCTGGGATGTCCCTTTCTGAGGTCGAGAAGCGTCTTATTTTACAGACCTTGGAACTGACGGCGCAGAATCGCACCCGTGCAGCTCAAATGTTGGGAATTAGTATCAGAACTCTGAGAAATAAACTCAATGAATACAAGGAGAGTGTCGTATGAGCGCAGACCTTTTCGACAAAACCACGAACGCCTTAGCGACTTCAATGCGCATGAGGCAGCTTCGTAACAATGTGACGTCATCAAACATCGCGAATGCAGAGACTCCTGGATACCACGCGAAGAAGATGGATTTCGAAGAAGCTTTGGGACGAGCTCTTGATATGGATGGTGCAAACTCACTAAGCACAAGCAGCAAAGACCATTTTGCTGTAGGTGGTGTTTCCGTGGCAAAAACCCGTCCAGATATTTATGAAAATCCAGAAGGCGCAGTGAATAACGACGGCAATACCGTAGATCTTGAGAAAGAGATGTCGGCTTTGTCAGAGAATGCGATTATGTACAAAACCGCGCTTCAATTGATCAATAAAAAGATGGCGGCACTTAAGTACGCTGCGGGTGACGGTCGATAGGCTTACACTCCGACTTTGTCGGAGTAGCTTCTAATCCGAAGTGCAAGGAAGCACGTCGGAGAGATGAACGATAGACTTTAATACTCCGACGGAGTCGGAGTGCAGACAGGAGCCAAGGATGGCTGATTTTTTAACAGGTATGAGAATTTCTAGCAGTGGTATGGCGGCGCAAAGAATGCGCATGAATACCATTGCCAGCAATATCGCAAATATCAATACCACTCAAACTCCTGAGGGTGGCCCTTATCGCAGAAAAGACGTGGTCTTTGAAGCGATGCCTGACGCCAAAAATTTTGGCGAAATCGTCTCTGGCACTGATCCGCACGGGAACATGCAACGGGTCCAGGTCAGCGATGTTATTTCGGATCGCAAAGCGCCGTTGCTAAAGTATGAACCAGATCATCCGGATGCAAATCCAGATGGTTACGTGGCTTATCCTAATATCAACCTCATGGAAGAGATGACCAATATGATACAGTCGTCGCGTTCTTACGAGGCAAATGTCTCTGCATTGCAGGCGTCAAAAGATATGGCCATGAGTGCTTTGGAGATAGGAAGATAGTTCCTGGACCAGGCTAAAAAAGCAGGAATTTTAACAACGTTTAGATTACTATTTTATAAGGGAGAGGTGAAGCCATGGAGGGTTTTACGGTATCAAATGCCAATAGATTTCTCGACACTGGAAGCATACGTGATTCCAAGTCTTTGTCCGTCGAGGGACCTTCATCAATTAGTTCTACATCAGATACTGGTAAGAGCTTCGCCGATACTTTGAAAGATGCTGTTAGTTCTGTGAATGAGTTGCAAAAGTCTTCTGACACTTTTGCTCAGAACGTTGCCACAGGAAAAACAGATGACGTCGCTGGAGCGATGATCGCCGCGGAACGCGCAGATATCGCTTTGAGAGTGATGGTCCAAGTACGTAACAAGATCATTGATGCGTACCAAGAAGTTATGAAAATGCAGGTTTAGTTATTTAGCGAATTCAATCGTACGGTGTCGTTGTTGTACATGGTTTTCTAGAGGGTTAAGAGGGGTTTCGTTTGAATAAGATTTTCGGTGGATTGGTTGTCCAGTTTCGCGAGTTCTTCAAAAATCTGGGTCCGACCAAGAGACTTTCAGTCATTGCGGTCACGGTCATTGCCCTAGTAGCTTTGAGCACGATGCTTTTCATGGCATCAGGCAAGGACTATGTAGCTCTGTTCACGAATATTCCCACGGAACAAGTTTCTACAATCGTAGCAAAGCTGAACGAAAAGAATATTCCATTCCAACTTCGTGACGGCGGTAAAACCGTCGCCATCCCTAAAGAACTTTTGGCTTCAACGCAAATGACTTTGATGGCAGAGATCGGTTCGCCAAAAATGGGTAACATCGGTCTAGAGCTTTTCGATAAACAAGATTTCGGCGTGAATTCTTACGCTCAAAAAATCAACTACCAAAGGGCCCTTCAAGGGGAGTTGATGAGAGCGATCAATACTTTGACAGCGGTCAAGCAGTCTAAAGTAATCTTGGCTCTTCCAGCTAAAAAGACCTTCCTTGAAGAAGGCGGATCTCCGTCAGCTTCAGTTGTTGTTGAACTTCATCAAGGTAAAGAGCTGAACGCGGATCAAGTACGTGGTATTCGTTATTTGGTCGCTAATGCCGTTGAAGGTATGGACCCAGATAAAGTAGCCGTTCTTGATGAGCGTGGTAAAGTTTTGACTCGTGCTTCTGATGGCTCTACGGGCGGCTCTAACGAACTGTTGGATCTTAAAGCGAAAGTCGAACGCGATCTTGAAGGTCGTATCGAAGATATTCTTTCAAAAGTTGTGGGTCATGCCAAAGTTGTAGCTAAAGTTGATGCAACTTTGAATCACAGAGTGATCTCTTCCGTTGAAGAGATGGTGGATCCAGATAAGACAGCGATCAAGTCTCAACAATCCGAAGAGGAATCTTTGGATGGCGCCAGAACAAATCCTTCAGGAGTTCCGGGTTCTCGTTCGAACATTCCGGGTGCTGAAGATAACAACGGTCAAGTTGGCTTCAAGCAAGACGTTAAAAAAGAGTTGAAAACAATCAACTACGAAGTTCCTAAAACAGTTCGTAACATCAAAGAAACAGCTGGTAACTTGGAACGCGTGAGTGTCGCCGTTGTTGTTGATGGCGTGGCCGTGACAACGACGAAAGCTGACGGAACTACAGAAACAAAATGGCAGCCTCGCTCTGCTGAAGAAGTAAAAAAATACGAAGACCTAGTTAAGAACGCAATTGGCTTTAAAGCTGAACGTGGCGATAGCGTTAAAATTGAAACAATCCAATTCCAGCCGGAAGATTTCTCTGAAGCAGAAAAGATCCTGACGACGCTTGAGCGTAAGAAGTTGATCCACGCTCTGTTCAAGTGGGCTTTGTTGGGATTCTCGTTGGCGCTATTCTTCTTCATCGTTGTTCGTCCATTCATGCAGTGGATCACAGACAGCTTCCAAGATTCTGTTGAGGAAATGCTTCCTCGTACCATTGAAGAACTTGAAGAATTGCAATCGGTCGATAGTACACTTCCTGGTATGTCTACAGCTCTTCCTGTTCTGCAGGAGTCTATTGATCCAGAGAAGGCCGAGAGTGAGTTGCTCAAAGATCGCATTATGGCCACTATGGGCCGCGACGAAGAAAAAGCTGCAAATGCCTTTGGTATGTGGCTTGTTAGGAAGGACGGCTAATGAAACTTCATAGAACCGAGAATATCGAGTATGAAAATCTAAAAGGTTTCGACAAAGCCGCAATCCTTATTAACTATTTGGGTCGCGACGCTGTTAAAGTTCTTTTACGCCGTATGGACGATGCTGACATTCGTAAGCTCATTAATCAAATGAGCAAATTGCGCGTGGTCCCTGTGCATGTTACGAAGCGTGTGCTTGAAGAGTTTTATGAAATGATCTCTGAGACAGAAGATTATATCTTTTCTGAAAGTATCTCTGCGAAAGATACAATCGTAGATGCACTTGGTGAAGAAAGAGCCCGCGGTATTCTTGGGGGCTTGAATATTACTTCAGGTGGTTCTCGTTCATTGGAATCATTGGAGATGGTCGATGCGAAATCATTGGCGACTTTCTTGGTGAATGAACATCCACAAACTGTCGCCGTGATCTTGGCCCATCTAGAGCCAGAGAAAAAGGGTGAGGTTTTGAAACGTCTTCCAGAAGTCCTTCAAGCCGAAGTGGTTCTGCGTATGGCGAATCTTGAGCACGTGGATCCTGAGCTTATTGCTGAGATTGACCGTGTTCTTAAAACTCAACTATCAAATACAGCGACTGTCGAACAAGCGGCGCTTGGTGGAGTTCATCCTGTGGCTGAGATGCTCAACGTTATGGACAAGAACACAGAGACTGCAATCATGTCGCGCTTGGAAGAGAAAGATCCTCTTTTGGCGGAAGAGATTCGCAAACTTATGTTCGTATTCGACGACATCGTCAAAATCGACGATCGTGGGATTCAAACTCTTCTCAAAGAAGTTCCGAACGACAAGCTTCTTCTTGCTCTCAAAACTTCGAGCGAAGAGATTCGTGTTAAAGTCTTCAAAAATATCTCCGCACGTGCGGCCGAGATGTTGCGCGAAGACTTGTCGAACATGGGACCATCTCGTTTGTCAGACGTCGAGTCGGCACAACAAGAGATCGTCAATGCGGCTCGTCGCTTAGAGGCAGAAGGCAAAATCCTAATTGCAAGAGGCGGTTCAGAAGATGCCATGGTCTAATAGTGGTTCTAGCACTAAGAATGGTGGCCAAATCCGTAAGGCAAAGTCGATCCTTTCTAAGGAGTTGGCTGATGAGTCCGTATTGGATTTTGTCCCGATGCGCTTTGATCTGGGAACTCCAGATCAAGCCATGCAGTACATTAATGAAAAACAACGTGGTTCTGATTTCCGCATGAACGATGCCGTTCGAGTGCAAACAGGCGTTGATCAGGTTGAAAAAGTAAACGAAGAAGAAAAAGTTGAGGCCGCAGCCCTTGAAAAGCTTAAAGAGATTCAAGAGCAAGCTTATCAGCAGGCCTATGAGTTGGGTCTTGAAGAAGGTCGTAAAGAAGCCTTTGAAAGAGTCTCTGCTGAAATTGCAGAGCGTATGAATACATTGGATCAACTTCTTTTGGGTGTTAAAGAGCTTAAAACTCAAATGGTGGCTTTCAATGAAACTCATTTGATGAAGTTGGTTTTCCAAATGGCGGCTCGTATCGCTAAGACTCAGCTTGAGGGCAATAACGAGGCGATGGTGCAAATCCTTCGCGACTCTGTTGCCTTGGCACAAGATGAAGAAGAAATCACCGTGCATGTTTCTCAATCGCAATTCGAGTTCCTGGAAGAGTTGAAAAAAGAAACCAGTCGTGAATTTGAGTTTACAAAAAAGATCCGCTTTGAGCCCCATGCAGATGTTAATGATGGTGGTTGTATCGTGGAAACAAACTACGGTGAAGTCGATGCTCGTGTTGAACAACGTGTTCAGCAATTGTGGGCAACTCTTTCCGAAAACATGCCTAAGGTAAAACCTAGGATTGCAGTCTAATGAACGAATTTGAAATCAATCTGGATAAGTATTCTGACGTTATCGACACAGTCCACTTGACCCGTGATAGCGGTAAGGTCACTGAAGTAAACGGAATGCTTATCAAAGGTTACCTTCCAGGCGCTAGCGTTGGCAGTATTGTGCAAATCGCTCCGGCCGGGATGGAAAAGACGTTCTTAGCAGAAGTTGTTGGTTTTAAAGACAAGCATGTTCTGATGATGGCCCTCAATGATATGAGAGGCGTTGCCTTAGGTTCCAAGATTATTTTATCTCGTCAAATTGCCACTGTCAGAGCCGGCGATGAGCTTTTAGGCCGCGTGGTTGATGGTTTAGGTCGTCCCTTAGATGATAAGGGTGAAGTCGAAAATTTCCGCGAAATTCCACTTTATAGCGAAGTCAGAAATCCAATGGCCCGTAGGCCTATTAGAGAGCCTATTGATTTAGGGATCCGAGCTATTAACGGTGCATTAACCGCTGGTCTAGGTCAGCGTGTCGCAATTATGGCGGGTTCTGGTGTGGGCAAGTCCGTTCTTTTGGGGATGATGGCTCGTAACACCAATGCCGACGTGAACGTAATTGCCATGATCGGTGAACGGGGCCGTGAGGTTCGCGAGTTTATCGAGCATGATTTGGGCCCGGCAGGTATGGCCCGCTCTGTGGTGGTGTGTGTGACCAGTGATCAAAGTCCCTTACCGAAAATGCGTGGAACCTAAGTCGCAAAAACGACGGCAGAAGTCATCCTTTTTCAAGGTAAA
>CAZPYX010000106.1:0-8833 GCA_964590635.1 uncultured Bdellovibrio sp. | reverse complement strand
TTTGCTCAGAATGCCTGGGGCTTAATTGGCAACAGCCATGGCGGAGTACTTCTGTTCACTTGGCAAGAATGTGCTTTTGATGATGGACTCTGTCACTCGTTTTGCCATGGCTCAACGTGAAATCGGTTTGAGCACCGGCGAGCCACCTTCTCAAAAAGGATATACACCCAGTGTATTCGCAACTTTGCCAAAGTTGTTAGAACGTGCGGGCTCATTCGAAGGCGAAGGCAGTATCACAGGTTTCTACACCACTCTGGTAGAGGGTGATGATATGAATGATCCGATCGGGGACTCTGTACGTTCCATCGTGGACGGACATATTGTTTTGAGTCGTGCTTTGGCTCAACGTGGTCACTTCCCAGCCATCGACGTTATGCAAAGTGCAAGTCGTGTTATGAAAGCCGTTTCTTCCACAGAGCATGTCAGACTGGCACAAAAACTTCGTGAAACACTGGCTGTTTATAAAGATGCAGAGGACTTGATTAATATCGGTGCTTACAAACCCGGTTCAAATCCAAAAATTGATAAAGCTGTAAAAGTGATTGATCAGGTGAACGACTTCTTAAAGCAAAAAGTCGAAGATCCAACGAACTTCAATAGTACAGTCAGAATGATGCAGCAAATTTTAATAAACGCTTAGACAGCAATCTAAGCACAAAGTTCAGAGCAGGACGCGATGAACGGAGTAACTCTTGAAATTTAAGTTTCCTCTGCAAAAAGTTTTAGAACATCGGAAGATCAAGGAGAACCTTGCTCAGAAGGACTTCCAAGAGGTCGTGATGCAGCTCAATGAGCAGCAGGCCTTGCTTGATAAAATGTATCAAGATGTTCAGGGCGCTCACAATCGCGCTGGCGAGCTTTCTCAAATGGGCGGGGCCCAAGGTCCAGCTCTTTCTCAGATCCATGAATATCTTAAAGGTCAGAAAATCCGTATTGCTTATCAAGTCGTCAAGGTGCAAGAGATCGAGAAATTGGTCGAGGCCAAGAGAGAGCTTTTGCGACAAGCCGCTCTAGAATATAAAATAATGGAGAAGATGCGGGAAAATAAGTTCGAAGCTTATAAAGCTGAGCGTATTTCCCAAGATCAGAAGGAAATGGATGAGCAGGCAATCCTGCGCTTTAAAGTGAAGGAATCTTGAGTCGATGAAAAGCGGATATGATCAATTCTTTAAAAATGCTCGCAAAGTCGCCGACGAAAATGGCCCTGGGAAAGTTGGAATGAAGTTCCACAAGAGTCCCTCTGTACCACGTCTGCAACTTGATCTGGCATCTGAAGATATTGAACAACAAATTCGCCGTCGCATGAAGATGACCGCTCCGAAAAAGAAAAAGAAAAGAACTTCTGTGCCTTGGAAAATGATGGGTGTTTCATTCATCGGTCTTCTTTTGGCTTTGTGGGGATTTCAAAATCACGAAGAAGTTGAACGCATCGTTAAACGTGTTGAATTCCAAATGACGGGCGAAGCAGTTGCTGAAAACACAGCGACAAAGCCTGCCGCTCCAGCTGCTGCAGATAAAAATGCAGATGCTAAAGAAGAAAGTCGCGCCTTGGCTTCAGAACAAAAAACTTCTGCGAACATGACAGCGGAAGATCTTGATCATTTGACGAAACTCAATGATCGCAAAAAAGAATTAGATGCCCGCGAAGAAGAACTCAGCCGCCAAGAAGCAGAGTTGCAAACGCAAAAAATAGAATTGGATAAGCGCTTGAAAGAGCTTGAAGAGATGAGAGGTAAGATTTCATCCATGCTCGAAGAACGTGTCAAAGTGGACGACCAGAAAATCGATACTTTGGTACAGATGTACTCCAATATGAAGGCTCCCCAAGCGGCCAAAGTCTTTGAGACGATGGACGAGGATTTGGTGGTTGAGCTACTTGGTCGTATGAAAAAGAAAAATGCTGCTGATATCATGAATTTATTGAAGCCTGAAAAAGCTCAGATCATTTCTGAGAAATATGCGGGTTATAAACGTCGCTAGTTAGGTGAAGGCGCAAGCCCGCTGAAGCTGAAAGCGAAAGAGGGAGGAAGTTTGTTAGCAAATATAGTCGGCCCCCCAATGGTGGGTGCGACCGATTTGAGGTCTTCGCCGGATAAGGCGATAGAGAAAAACCTCAAAGGTTCCAGCTCCGATTCTTCATTCGGAAAAGCGCTGCAAGATAAGATATCTTTAGGTGCTCAGAAAGAAGTGAAAGAATCACCACGGCAGGAAGTCAGAGCAAAGGATTCGAAAGAATCAGATCCTTCAAAAAAAGGAGATAAAGCTCGAGGACCTGACGAAAAAGTGGAACAAAAGGTTGCGAAGCCAGATGGGACTTTAAAGAAAAAGTCGGCAAATCGACAACAGGCCATTAAAGAATTCATGGACTCCTTCGAGAGTGAATTTGAGATCCCTCCCACGCGACTCGTGGAAGCGATGGCCCAGCTGGACGACAGCCAACTTAAAGATTCCCCAGAAGCAACAGCAGATGCTGTGATTGATAAATTGGGTATTGATGATGCCCAAGCTGATAAAGCTCGTGCCATGTACACTGCTTTATTAACTCAATTACAACAGGCACCGCAGACTCCAAAAGCTCCACCAGAAATGGCGGCGGGCGTTGGCATGTCTTCTCCGCAGAACATGCAAATACGTGTGGCGGCGGCTCAGGAAAAACAAAACGCGTTGGGAAGCTCACTAGAGTCTCTTAATAAAAAGTTTTGGACGAATCCTGATACCGATGCGGCTAAATCTGCAATGCCTACTCTTGATGGCAACTTGGCACAAAGAATTTCTATGGAAGGTGCAGACGACGGTATGGATACGCCGGACTTTGCAGATGCTTCTGTAGATTCAGAGGCTTCAGGTGCTGGTGGTCCTCAGACCTCACAGGCGAAAATGCCAGAATTGCCTCCGCATTTGCAAGGTCAGATGAAGGATGTGATGTCACCGGCTCTTCTTGCTGCATTGGCAGCGAAAAGAGCAGCAGTTGCACAACAAGCAGCCGCAGCAGGTGGTGAAGCGGAAGAGGCTCCTGAATTGAACGATGAGTTTATGCAGGCCATGGAATCTCCTCGCATGGAGAAACCAATGCAACAAGGCCCGCAAATGAACAACGTTCAGGGAAAGGCCGCAGCTCAAGAGTTTTTCCAGCAACAACAAAATGAATCCCAAGGTCAGTCTTTGATGCAAAACTCAAAAGAGTTCATGCAACAGGGCATGGGCCAAGGCAAAGAAGCAGCCAAAGACAAATTGACGGCTAAATCTGCAGAATTCAAATCCACAATGACGGGATTGGAAGGACTTCAAGCGCAGCCTCTTAAAGGTGAAGCTTTGAAATTCGATCCGATGAAGCCAATGGCACAGGTTGCCCCGGGACAAGTCGCTGGAGAAAAGAATGAAGCAGCTGTGAAGCAGTTGATGAATCAAGCTCAATACTTGATTAAAAATGGCGGCGGCGAAGTGAAAGTTGAAATGACCCCAGAGGGCATGGGAACGATTCACCTCAAAGTCATGCTTCAAGACGGCAAAGTGAACATGCAGATGTCGGCGGATACTCAGGAAGCTAAGAAGACTATTGAGTCTAGTCTAGCTGAACTGAAAACCAGTCTTGCTGCTCACAAGCTATCAATGGAAAATGTAAAGGTTGATGTGGTTAATTCTACGTCGACGGATACTGCGACCCAAAATCAGCCGAACATGAATGGACAAGGTCAAAACAAGGAAGCTCGTCAGTTCTGGAACCAATTTAACGATAACTTTGGTAACCAGGGACGTCGGGAATCTTATGGCGAATTCCAAAACATCAAAGGCTATGCAGGAAAAGGTCGCGATCCATTGCAACCGATTGACACAGCGGGAGAGAAAACGGCTTCACGTTCTGTTGAAGGTAAAGGCAGCGGCTTGAATTTAGTTGCTTAAGCCTTTGGCTTAAAGTGTGGCTTAGATTGCTTGCGCTCCGACTTCGTCGGAGTAGAGCTTGAAGTAGTGAATTTACACTCTAGCTAGGATTGTTAGAGGATGACTTGCACTCCGACGTTGTCGGAGTAGAGGAGAATGACATGACAATGGTGAACGCTAAATTGGGAGTGAACGCATTCGGCGCGACGCAAACGAAAGCCGAAAGTTCGAACACAATGGTTAATACTATGAGTGCCCAAGATAAAGCTAAAACCGGGGAAGAGGATGTTGGCTCGGTAGCCAATAAGCTTGCGGATCCTAATTGGACTGATCCTTCTAAAAAAGTTCGTGCTGTCGGTAATCCAAGTTTGGATAAAGATGCTTTCTTCAAACTGATGCTTGCGCAAATGAAAAATCAAGATCCTACAAATCCAATGAAGAGTCATGAGATGGCTGCGCAGCTTGCGAACTTCTCGTCTCTCGAGCAAATGCAGAACATGAATAAAACACTTGAGGAATTGAAGAACGCACAAAAGCCTTCAGAAAATTTCCAAGCGTTGAATCTTATCGGAAAAGCAGTTGCAGGGGATTCATCAAAAGTTGTGCGCGGTGTGAATGATAAAGATCATGACTTCCGTTTCTCTTTACCAATGGAAGCAAGCGAAGTTTCTGTGAAGGTGCGTGATGCTGACGGTACAATCGTTCGCTCATACAACTTGAAAGGTTTGAAACCTGGAGAAAATAAACTTGCGTGGAATGGTGAAGATGAAAGAGGAATGAAAGCTCCTGCTGGAGAATATCAATTCATCGCTGAGGCACATACTGCTGACGGAAAAAAGATGGGAATTAAAACTGACTTCGACGGAGTGATCACAGGCGTGAGCTACTCTCCTGAAGGCCCTGTCTTGAACGTAGGAAATCAGGCGATTCGTTTCCGTGATGTAAAAAAGATCACAGACCCACGTCTTATGAGAAACGACCAGAATGTAAATGATGTTACTAACCTAGACTTGAAAAAGGATGATGTCACAGGACAAACTAAAAAAGAGGGGAACGTAGAGTCACAAAAGACTTCCACTGCTCCGGCTCCTGTTGCAAAATCTAAGATCA
This sequence comes from uncultured Bdellovibrio sp., assembly GCA_964590635.1. Lineage (GTDB taxonomy): Bacteria > Bdellovibrionota > Bdellovibrionia > Bdellovibrionales > Bdellovibrionaceae > Bdellovibrio. Next base: position 3,844 of record CAZPYX010000106.1, on the reverse strand, counting down.
TGGACACTGTGGGTTTATCCCGCGACATGATGGAAAAGATCGCTAAGGAGACGATAAAGTAAGATGGTTGACTTAAAGAAGATACAGACACTCGATCAACTCATCCCGCAGCAACCAGGTAAGGTGAAGCCACCAGCCCTGGATGGAACGGGACCCTCCTTCAAGGAGACTCTCGACAATGTCGGCGGCGTAAAGCCGCAGAACATTGGCCAAGTAAATGGCCAGTTGAGTCCTCAAGGCTTGGTCAAGCCTGCAGATGGAGTAAAGTTTTCGAATCACGCAATTGAGCGGATGAAAACTCGGGGCATTAGTTACAGCCCAGAGGATATCACGAAGCTGAGTGATGCGATTTCGAGAGCGGCGGCGAAAGGTTCCAAGGATTCATTAGTGTTAATGAATGACTCGGCACTGATCGTTAGCGTGAAGAATAACACTGTGGTGACAGTGATGGACAAGAATGCATTGAAAGAGAATGTGTTCACGAACATCGACAGCACGGTAGTACTCTAAGACACGCTGAACTCACTGAAGCTGTCCTGAAGAGACAGATAAGTGAAAAAGGATCCTCCTTCGCTCATGAATGAGCTACGGCGGATTGCTTCGCAAAAATTAAATAATTGGGCTGGTCCTCGCAGAGGAGGCCCTCCAAACGACGGATTCCGATTGAAGACGTCAACGACATGGAGGTCACATGGGTATTCTTTCTTCATTGTACACGGGTGTGTCTGGTATGACTGCTCAGGGCGAAGCCCTTGGAGTAATCGGTGATAATATCGCCAATGCCAACACTATCGGTTTCAAGGCAAGCCGCGCAGAATTCCAAGACATTATCTCTAAAAACTTAAAAGGTATCCTTGGTGGTAACCAAATCGGTCGCGGTGTGAAGATCGGTGCTGTTAATCCAATTCTTTCTCAAGGTAACGTTGATGCGACTGAAAAAGTAACTGACCTAGCTATCTCTGGTGACGGTTACTTCAAAGTTAAAGGTTCTGATGGTGAATCTTACACTCGTGATGGTTCATTCCATTTCGACCGCGAAGGTTACCTAGTAACTAATGACAATCAAAAAGTTCAAGGCTTCTCTACAGACGAAAAAGGTAACATCCTTAATAAAATGTCTGATATCAAGTTCCCACGCGCTTTGATCCCAGCGAAGGCTACCAAAGAAGTGAAAATGGATTTGAACTTGGATTCTCGTATGGAAGCAACGAAGAAATTCGATGTTAAAGATCCATATTCAACTTCTCACTACTCAACTGGTGCAGAGATCTACGATTCTCAAGGTAACAAACATTTGCTTAGCGTGTTCTTCAATAAGACGGCTGACAGACAATGGGAATACAAAGGCCTTGTGGACGGTAAAGAAGTTTCTGGTGGTACTGATGGCGTTATGTCTGAAGTATGTTCTGGTAAATTGGAATTCACTGTTGACGGTAAACTTGACAGCCAACAAATGACTTCTGCTAACTTCAACTTCAAAGGTGGCGCTCTTCAAGGCCAAGATATCAAATTGAACTTCGGTGACGCTATTAAAGATGGCGGTAAAGGTTTGGACGGTACTAAACAGTACGGTAAAAACTCGGACCTTATCTCTTGGCATCAAGACGGAGCAGCTGCAGGTACGATCACTAGCTTGTCATTCAATGACGAAGGTATCTTGACTGCGGTTTACTCTAACGGACAAGCGCAAGACTTGGCGCAGATCGCTCTAGCTAAGTTCGAAAATCCAGAAGCTATGTTCAAGGTTGGTAACAATCGTTTGAAAGAATCTAGAGATTCTGGAACTGCTTCAGTAGGTGCTCCAGGCGCAGCTGGCCGTGGTAAATTGTTCGCGAAATCTCTTGAGAGATCTACAGTGGATCTAGCAACTGAATTCGTAAACATGATTCAAAATCAACGTGGTTTCCAAGCCAATGCGAAGACAATAACGACAACAGATGAACTTCTTAATGAAGTGATCCAGTTGAAACGTTAATCTGAGTCTTAACTACTCCGACTCGTCGGGGTAGTTTGAATAGCTAATTATTTTTTAAGCTCTGGCATTGCCAGAGTGACAAGGTTCTTGCGGCTCCGCCGCGAGGACTTTGATAGAATCTTAAATTTGACCCGACCTAAACCATGTCTTTAAACATGGCTTTCTGACCCGAAGCCTGTTTTTTTATGTATTTTATCACGTCTGAAAGCCACCCTGGCGACCCCAAAATTGCCACGACCGCATTTTTTTATTTTTGGCAATAGTGTTTCGTATTGATTCTGATTTCTTCTTCGCAATCTTCACTCTAGAGCGATTAAATGTCTGTAATAATGGGGGAATCATTAATATTCGGGCTTTTGTTTAGAAACAAAGCTGATATAAACTGTGCCCAGATTTAACCAATCAGTAACAAAGGTGACTCTCGATGAGATGCTTAGTAGTTGAAGACGATAACGAAATTGCAACGATCGTGAAACAAGGCTTAGGGGAATTAGAGGGGGACGTTGAAGTTGAATCAAACGGACGTCGTGCCTACGAAAGAGCTCTAACAAATCATTATGACATTATTGTCCTGGATTTAATGTTACCAGAGATGGACGGGTACACTTTCGCAAAATCATTGCGTGAAAAAGAAGTGAACACTCCGATCCTGATCTTGAGTGCCTTGCGTGAATTGGATGACCGCCTTAAAGGTTTGAGCATGGGTGGCGATGACTACCTGACAAAACCTTTCGCGATGGCTGAGCTTCAAATTCGCGTAAAGAACCTTTTGAAGCGTGCCCAAAAAGCTTCAGAAGTAACTCAGCTAATTTTCCAAGATTTAAAATTAAACCGTTTGAATCGCGACGTGGTTCGTGCGGGAAGAAAGCTAGATCTTCAAGAAAGAGAATTTGTTCTATTGGATCTCTTCATGAGCAATCCAAACAAAATCATCGGTAAACAAACTATACTGAAAGAAGTTTGGAATTATGATTTTGATCCACAAACAAATGTGGTAGACGTATTGGTATGCCGTTTAAGAAACAAATTGGAAAAAGATTTCCCTACACGCCTAATCTATACAGTCAGAGGTGTAGGCTATGTTCTTAAGTCGTCTTAAACCGACGCTCTTTCGAATCAGCACTAAGTTAACCTTTGCGTATTCCTTGGTGCTGATCCTTAGCTCGACCCTGATTTTTAGTTATTTATATTTTCAAATTACACACGCTCTTCAAGATCAAGAGCGTGTGATTCTTCAAAGTAAACTCGAAGAATATAGCAACCGCATCGAGATTCGTGGTCTTAAAGACTTCAGCGAATACTTCATGTACGTCCCGAACTACGATCGTGATGCGGCTCTGCTGATTGGTGTCTTTTCCGCAAAAGACGAAACCATGTTTTTCCACGAGCCTTTTCCTAGTTTCAAAGTAAATATGGATCTTCTCAAAACCGAGCTGGCCCAGCATCGTGGTCGCAGCTTCGATTTCTCATTACCAGAGCTTACCGGGAATGAGGCTGTTCTTATCTTAGGCCGTACTTTGAAAGATGGCAGCCGCTTGGTGGTAGCAAAAAGTACTGAAGGCCTGGGCATTCAATTAAGAAATCTACAAAAAATCTTCTGGTGGTCTTTGGTTCCAGTCGCCTTGATCGGCTTCTTAGGCGGACTGTTCTTGTCTAATTCAACGTTAAGTCCCGTTCGTGAGGTTATCAACTCGATGAAGAAGATCGAAGCAGGGGCCTTCTCAACCCGTGTGCCTCTTGGAAACAATGAAGATGAATTAGAAGAACTAAAGGTTCTTTTTAACAAGATGCTCGATAAGATCGAAAATCTTGTTAATGGTCTGCGCGAAGCCTTTGATCATTTGGCCCATGATATTCGTACTCCAGTAA
>CAZPYX010000105.1:0-14957 GCA_964590635.1 uncultured Bdellovibrio sp. | reverse complement strand
AGATTCTTTTCAGAGTCAGAAAATCAAAAGCGTTCCCTGGTGGCTGTTATTGGTTTGACAGTGGCCCACGAACTTTTTGGCGACAAAAATCCCGTCGGAGAAATGGTTAAACTGAATCGTATTAATTTCCAAGTGATCGGTGTGCTTCCGGAAAAAGGCGCACAGGGGCCTCAAGATCAGGATGATAGAATTGTGATTCCAGTACAAACGGGTATGTACCGTCTTTTCGGAAAAGATTATGTGGACTCTGTCGATATCGAAGTTCGTGCTCCTGAATATTTAAATACGGTGCAGGACTCTGTAAAAGAAGTTTTGAACAAACGCCACCGCGTTCCTCCTTCAGCGCAAGAAGATGCTTTTCAGATTTTCAATATGGCAGATCTGCAAGCAGCACTTTCTGAAAGCAGCAAGACAATGTCATTACTACTTTCTTCGATTGCCGCGATTTCATTGCTTGTCGGTGGTATCGGTATCATGAACATCATGCTGGTGTCGGTCACAGAAAGAACGAGGGAGATCGGTCTGCGCAAGGCCATTGGAGCTAGAAAATTCGATATCCTGATGCAGTTCTTGGCAGAATCCATCGTGGTCAGTGTTATCGGCGGACTGTTAGGAATTCTTCTGGCCTGGGGAGTGACAGTGGCTCTCTCAAGATTCTTAGGTTGGCCGATGTCTATTTCCCTGAACTCAGTGCTGCTGTCGTTCTTCTTCTCAGCACTTATCGGTATCGTCTTCGGAAGTTATCCCGCCAAAAAAGCTTCGGATCTTAACCCAATAGACGCTCTCCGCTACGAATAACCTGAGGGTACGCCGTACCTTTTTGCGATGCACGCCGCCAAGATCAGTTCTTTGCGGCGTTTTCGTATTCTGATTTTCATTCCGTTCAAGAGCGAACTCTTCACTTTAAACGCGCGGCATCGCAAAAAGGTACGGCGTACTCAAGGAGCTAGGTTGTTAGGCGGATGAGTTGGGTTTGGAAGTCGGTAGGTTTTTTTAGGACTTTGATTTCGTCGAAGACGGCTTTGGCTTCTTGGTTTTTTAAGGACAGAGCTTTGAGCCATTGCTTCGTGCGCGAGACAGCGAAATAGTCGTTGATGTGCGTCGTGCTTGCCTCAAAGAAAGGGGACAGCAGAGGCTTCGCATTTTCCCAAGTGGTCTCGATAACAGGCTCTTGCGCCAAACTTTGCTTGATTTGCTTGAAGATGAAGGGGTTTGACATGACTCCACGACCGATCATGTAGTCGTCACATTGAGTGACTTCGACACAGCGATTGAAGTCGTTCACGTTCCAAATTTCGCCGTTAGCGATGATCTTCAAAGTTGTTTTCTCTTTGATCTTCGGAATCCATTCCCAGTAAGCAGGTGGTTTGTAGCCATCTGTTTTCGTGCGGCAATGAATAGTGATCCAATCTGCATTGGCTTCTTGAACAGCTTGTGCGATCTCAATGCATTTTGTGGGATCGTCGAAACCCAGACGAATCTTTGCAGTCACAGGCACATGCGCAGGAACCGCTTTACGAACAGTATCCACGATGGTGAAAACGCGATCACAGGACTTTAAAAGACTGGCGCCGCCATCATGGCGATTGACGGTTTTTGCGGGACATCCAAAGTTAAGGTCAACACCGAGGGCGCCCAGCTTCACAGCTCTTTGCGCGTTTAAAGCCAAAGGCTCTGCCTGTCCGCCAAGAAGTTGCACGAAGACAGGAGTGCCCCAACGGGTGCGTGATCCTGTTTTTAGCTCGGGGCAATTCTTATAGAAAACACTTTCAGGGTGCAGACGATCAGTCACGCGCAGAAACTCTGTCACGCACTGATCAATGCCTCCTAAACGTGTGAGTGTGTCGCGCATAACCCAGTCAACGACACCCTCCATGGGAGCTAAAAACAATTTCTTCATCAATTGAACCTTTGGATCTTCGAATTTTCGAAGGGGGGAGGCCTAGAGGCCGCCCATCTTTTTAACGATATCGAAGTGCTTTTTATCAACGGGTTGGATCGAAAGGCGAGAACCTTTTGCGAGTACGAGCATTTCTTTCAATTTGTCGTTGTCGCGAAGATCCTGGAGGCTTACCAGCTCTTTGAACTTGTCGTCGTATTTCACTTGAACGCAGAACCAAATAGGTTTTTCTTTAGTGGCTTTGGGGTCGAAGTATTCTGACTTTTTATCAAATTGCAATTTGTCTGGTTCCGAAGCCTTTGAAATCACGGCCAGGCCCGCCACTCCCGGAGGAGTTGCATTGGAGTGATAGAACAAAACAGCGTCGCCGACAGTCATATCTTTCATCATGAAATTGCGCGCTTGATAGTTGCGCACGCCTTCCCACCATGTTGTTGAATCTTTCTTCAACTGATCGATAGAAAAAACATCGGGTTCTGATTTCATCAGCCAATACTTCATGCTTTCGCCTCTTTGACTTTTCCAGATTTAAAGAACCATTCCCCGGCTTGTTTGCGGAAGGTGCTCACTTCATGATGAATGTATTCTTCGTCATCGACAGAGTAAAAAGCTTTGAACTCTACAGTTCCTTTGGTGCCTTTTTCTTCTGCTTTCACGATTTCAAGTTTTAAGAAGGTCGCGCGTTCAGCCCATTCTTTATTGGCGTCTTCGTCGATATCCTGCAAAGTTTGTGGATCCGTCGTGCCCATTAAGTAGTCCATTTGATTTTTCGCAAAGGCACTATAACGAGAACGCATCAAAGCTTCCGCTGTCGGAGCTGTTTCTTTCCCCGAATGATAAACACCACAACACTCTAAATATTTTTTTTGTGAACCACATGGACAATTCATGCCCCGAATCTAGCAGGCGAGCCGGGGAAAAGGAAAGAGCGGAGAGGTCTTCTGCAGCTTTTCAGGCTCAATGCGTCACAAGGCAAAGCTAACGCGACAGAGCTACCCAAAAACTCCCCCCAGGCTCACCATAAAAATGATTGAGGTGAACATGGCAAAATGGGCGTTAATTACGGGTGCAACTTCAGGTATTGGTTGGGCGACGGCTGAGGCCTTAAGCAATCAAGGTTATTCTCTTTTTCTGACGGGGCGCCGAGCAGAGCGCTTGCAAAACCTTGAGGGACATCTTCGCGCGAAATTTCCTAACATCGAAATCAAAAGAGCGACTTTTGATATTTCTGATCGTGATGATGTCGCGCAGTTTTTAAAAGCTCACTATCCTGAAATTTCTAACCTCGAAGTTCTGATTAACAATGCTGGATTGGCAAAAGGCATTGAGAAAATGCAAGAGGCATCCTTGGATGACTGGGACATCATGGTGAACACTAATATCAAAGGTCTTTTGTACATGACCCGCGGAGTGATCGAACACATGGCGAAAAGAAAATCAGGTCATATCGTGAACATTGGCTCTGTGGCCGGTCGATGGACTTATCCGGGTGGTGGAGTTTATTGTGCGACGAAGTTCGCGGTGCGTGCTTTGTCAGAGGGCATGCGCATGGATTTGATGGGCACCAACGTACGAGTGACCAATATCGAACCCGGCATGGTTCACACGGAATTTTCGATGGTGCGCTTAGAAGACCAGCAAAAAGCTGACAAAGTTTACGAAGGTATGACCCCTTTGAAGCCAGAAGATATTGCTGAAACGATCGCATGGTGTGTCGCGCGTCCGGCCCATGTGAATATACAAGAACTTGTCATTTACCCAACTGATCAAGCCCATGTTGGAATGGTCACCAGGAGGTCTTAAATGAGTTTCCGTATTGAAAAAGACACCATGGGGGAAGTGAAAGTTCCCGCAGATAAATTTTGGGGAGCGCAAACTCAAAGATCCACAGAAAATTTCCGTATCGGTGGCGATCGTTTTCCTCGGGAAATGATTCGTGCCCTGGGTATTCTAAAAAAATGTGCAGCTCAAACAAATCAGCAGCTGGGACTGTTGGATGATAAAAAAGCAGAAGTGATTATCAAGGCCGCTGATGAAGTGATTGCCGGGAAATTGGACGCTCATTTCCCGTTGGTTGTTTGGCAAACAGGTTCGGGCACGCAAACCAATATGAATGCCAATGAAGTCATCGCCAATCGTGCCATGGATATGCAAGGGATCAAACTTCCAAGCAAAGAGATCCATCCGAATGATGATGTGAATAAAGGACAATCTTCCAATGACACTTTCCCCACAGCGATGCATATCGCAGTCGGAGAACAAGTTTATCATCGTCTGATTCCGATGATGGAGAAGTTGCAAAAAGCTTTAGAGAAAAAACAAAGTGAATTTCAAGAGATCGTAAAAATCGGGCGCACTCATTTGATGGATGCGACACCGCTGACATTGGGGCAGGAGTTTTCCGGTTACTCTATGCAAATGAAGCACGCGATTCAAAGAGTGAAAAATACGTTGCCACACTTGCATGAGTTGGCCCTTGGCGGAACAGCCGTGGGTACGGGGTTGAACACCCATCCGAAGTTTGCGGTGGAAGCGGCGAAGGCGATTGCAACAGAAACAAAACTTCCGTTTGTCACAGCGGAAAATAAATTTGAAGCCTTGGCGGCCCATGATGCATTGATTGAAGTCAGTGGTTCGTTGAACTCTGCAGCTGTGTCTTTGATGAAAATTGCGAATGACATTCGACTTCTTGGCTCAGGACCCCGCTGCGGAATTGGCGAATTGCATTTGCCTGAAAACGAACCGGGCAGTTCGATTATGCCAGGCAAGGTGAACCCGACACAGAGTGAAGCCATGACGATGGTCTGTGCTCAAGTGATGGGAAATAATGTTGCAGCCAGCATTGGTGGAGCGACGGGGCATTTTGAACTCAATGTATTTAAACCACTTATTGTTTTTAATGTGCTCAACTCGATCAGATTGCTTGCTGATGCCTGTGAATCCTTTACTGATCATTGCGTAAATGGCATTGAGGCAAATCGGAAGCAAATTCAAAAACATCTCGAACATTCTTTGATGTTGGTGACGGCTTTGAATCCTCATATTGGTTATGACAATTCAGCGAAAATAGCCAAAACTGCCCATAAAAACGGCACAACACTGCGCGAAGAAGCCATCAATCTTGGACTCCTTTCTGGCGAAGAATTTGATAAGATAGTCAGACCGGAGAAAATGGTTTGATGAATGAGCTACTAAAAAAAGCAGAGTGGATGAATAGTGACGACGTAAGACCCTACGTTTTTGTTCGTCACGAGAACGAGATCGCACAGCCTGGTTCGGTCCACCGCTTGGATTGGTTTCGAAAAAGTCCGATCTTCAAAGATCCCTTGGATGTAACTGAGATCGGATTTGCGGACCGTATTTATTCCATCGAAGAGCGTGCCTTTGGGCCTTCGAATATGGCCATGCCTCGTTGGGTTTTCTATGACTGTGCGGTGATGCCGGGCTTTGTGGCGGGTTTTGCGGCAAGACCCAAGTTTTTGTCGAAGGTCGTCCGCGATATTTTAGATCCCAAGAAATATCCTGCGTCAAACAGCCCGATCAAGTTGTCCAAGGTTTTGAAAGAGATCGAATCTTTGGACGAAATGGATTGGGTTCCACTTTCTTTGTTTATTATCATTCCCACGATGCATAAAGGGGAGTGGGTTGCCCACAATTTGTGCTCGGTAAATTCTCTTTTACCGAAGGAAGAACAGTTTTATGGCCTGGGATTTTTATCAAAGGCCTTCGGTTTGTGGTATGCGAACGTCGAACAATGCTCCGGGATGACTCAATGGGGCAGCCCAGCATTGAAACTTCACTCGCATTATGGACATTTAGAGGTGATTGGGGCTTACGCTCCGGTGCATTCTCATGCTAAAACTATTACTTATCGAGTTCAGGTGAATACTCATTGTTGGGAAAAGTTCTTCAACAAAGAGACTGATCTGGCATTCTTAGAAAGATTTGGTCCTACGGGAAACTTTATCGATCCAAAGAGTGAAGACAGTATGATGGATCTGCAGCAGAAGATCGAGCTGGAGCAGGGACCATATTTCTTAAGCGCAGGTGAAATTGCGCAAAAGAGACTGGACGAGAAGTTAATGATTTATCGATTGAAACAACAATACTAGATAGGAAGATCTAATGACGATGAATACTTTGCCCCCTGTCGCGAAATCCTTTTTTGCATTCTGTAAAAAATGTGATGCTGACAGATACCACGTGGTTTTGGCGCACACGTCCGCGACGTCTGCAAAAATCAAATGCGAAATCTGTGGTTCGCAAAAGACGTATTCACTTCCTAAAGCGCAAACTCGCACTGGCAAACCATTGACAGGCGCAGCAGCTAAAAAACGCGAACAAACAATGAGTTCACGTAAATCAAGCCACCGCAATGAATACGAAATGTTGATGTCGAACGAAAAAGCAGCGACAGCGACATACAGTATGAAGGGCAAGTTCGAAAAGAACACAAAACTTCAACATCCAAAATTCGGTTTGGGCTTCGTTAAAGATTCCATGCAAGACAAAATCGAAGTGGTATTCGAAGACGAAGTACGTTCCCTAATCCACAACCGCGTCTAGTCGTCGGCCGAGCGAAACGGCTCATCCGACTGCGTTGTCGGCCTTTGTCCTCGCTCCGACGTGGCTCTGCCACGCCTGCGCTGTGGGAAAGGCCTCCGCCTTGCGGCTGAACCGTTTGGCTCAGCCGCATTTCAGTTTATTTTTTTGAGGGATACTTTTGGATTGGCTTAAAGGGTTGAATCCTGAACAGCAGAAGGCTGTTAAGCATAATTATGGGCCTTTGCTTATTTTGGCGGGGGCGGGCTCCGGTAAAACTACCGTGCTTGTGTCGCGTACAGGGCGTATGATCTCTGAGCGTGTCGCGCAAGCCCCAGAGATTTGCGTTCTTACGTTCACCAATAAATCGGCGCGTGAGCTGAAACACCGTGTGGGTCAAAAGCTGGGAAGTGCTGGTCAAGGCCTGTGGGCGGGGACATTCCACTCCTTCGGGTTGCAAATTCTTCGTCGCTTCCATAAGCACGCCAATCTTTCTCCCTACTTCGGGATCGTTGATCAGACTGATTGCAATGCCATTCTGAAAGAGTTGATCAAAGATATTAAGAACTCTGGTAAAGACAGTTTCGACATCGATAAAATTTTGAACATGATCAATGATCGTCGAACGGGACAAGCTCCTACCCACGAAGGTTTTGACGAATACCATGAGATGGTAGAAGCGTTGGCGCCTAAGTTCGCAAAACGGCTTGAACATCTAGGGGTTGTCGACTTTGAAGGTTTGTTGATCAAACCTTTGCAGTTATTCAAAGAGCATCCAGAAATTCTTGAAAAAGTTCAAAGTCAGTTTTCACAAGTTATGGTCGATGAGTTCCAAGATACGAATCGTATGCAAATGGATCTGATCCATCAAATCGTGCGGTCACATAATAACATCACAGTTGTGGGTGATGACGATCAGTCGATCTATGGCTGGCGTGGTGCGGAAGTGAAAAATATTTTGAACTTCCCGCAAGAGTTTAAAAACTGCGAAGTGATTAAACTTGAAAGAAACTATCGTTCTTCGTCTGAAATTTTGGCGGTGGCAAATGCCGCGATTTCCAAAAACAAAAATCGCCACGGAAAAGTTTTGCGCGCAGAAGCCGCGCAAGAATCCGGAGATCTTCCTGAAGTCTTTATCTTGGATCGCGAGGAAGACGAGTGTGAATTTGTTGTCAGTGAAGTCATGCATTTCCAGCGCGAAGGTTTTAAGTACAAAGACTTCGCTGTGCTTTATCGCTCCAACACGCAAGGCGCCTTGATTGAGGCCTCTTTGCGCAGAGCTAACATTCCCTATAATATTTCCGGTGGCACCTCGATCTTCGATCGCAAAGAGATCAAGGATTTGATGGCTTACCTAAAGCAGTCGTTGGCTCCGAATGAAGTCTCACTTCGTCGGATCTTGAATGTACCTAATCGTGGTATCGGCGACAGCAGTATTGAAAAACTCACCGAGTTTTCGAAGAAGAAGCGTATCAGCTTCCTGGATGCCTGCCGCCTTTGGAGAGACGCCGAAGTTTCAGAAAAAGCCGGGGACTCCATTGAGGATTTGCTGGCTTTTCTAGAGGGCTTCCCGCAAAGAATTCTTGAATTCAATGTGGGATCTTCACCCGGTGCCAAGATGGTTGAGATCTTCTCTGATCTAGGCTACCGTGAATACGTTTATAACTCTGCAAAAGACCCTAAGGCCGGAGAAAAGAAGTGGGTGGTCGTCGAGATCTTGGGTAAAATCCTAGATTCTTATTTAGGCCGCCGCGCTTATTCCGTCGAGTACATCAAGTCGTTCATTGATTCGATGATGTTGCGAGATGATCTGTCAGAAGAAGATAATGCAGAAAAAATTCAGTTGATGACCTTGCATGCTTCGAAGGGATTAGAGTTCCCGGTGGTGATTCTTGCTGGCATTGAAGAAGATCTTTTGCCGCATAAAAATCTAGGTTCTGATATCGATGAAGAACGTCGTTTGTTCTATGTCGGTGTGACCCGTGCAAAAAAGCGCCTGGTCATGTCTCGTTGTATGCAGAGAAAGAAAAATGGTGTCGTTCGTCCGTCGACGCCGTCGCGTTTCCTTTTGGAGATTCCTACTGAACTTTATAAGGAATATCCAATGGGCGCTCGGCCTGTGTCTGGACAAGAACGAGACGATCTTGTCGCTAGCTTTCTTTCGAATCTAGGCAACAAGATCGACAACAAGAAATAGCCTTTTACAAAGCCTTCATTAATTTAAGCATGGCTAAATCCATAGAGTGAGAACTCTGTGCGAGATGGCCTTGGACAGATTCTTTGTCTTGGGTCGAGCGGTTTTGGCTCAGTTTGAATTTTCCCTCTGTCTGCTCAATATGAATCTTAATTCCGACGATGTGCTTGATTAATCCCAAGCGAAACTTTTCAGGAACCTTGTATTCCCAATTGGTCTGGTTGCGCTTTTCGAAATGATCTACGGAAATCTGCAGAATATCTTCAATCTCATCGGCGTGACTTAGAATTTCAATGCGCCCGCGAATCTCGACGGCCGCATAATTCCAAGTAGGAACTTGCAAGGCGCTTTTGTACCAAGTAGGTGAGATATAGCGATCGGGTCCCTGAAAGGTCACGACAACATAGTTGCCATCAAGATCTTCCAACTGTGTGTTGACCTTAGCCATGTGACCTAAGAGGAATCCGTCTTTCATAATGAAGGGCAAGTAGTTCACTTGCAAAGAAGCCCCAGTGTTGGCGATAAGAACTCCCAGAGGGTGATTCGCGATCAGTTCCTGAATTTGCGTGGCTTCGTTCATTTTAAAGTGATCCGGTCGATACATAATACTTCTCCAGATATCCGTGCAAAGTTTTCTTAACGTTGACCCATTCGGAATCAATGATCGAGTAGGAATGATAGTCGCGCTTGCGCCCGTCGGGGAGGAGCATGTAATTACGAACTTCGCCCTCGAATTTACCGCCGATTCGTTTTACAGCTCGTTGCGAATTGAAATTGAGTGAGTCCACTTTGAAAGCCACTCGCTGACATCCTAAACTCTCAAAGGCGTAAGTCAGCATAAGAAGCTTGGCCTCGGTATTGACACAGGTCTTGTGCCACGGACGACCGATACGTGTTCTTCCGATTTCAAGAGTCTTAAACTTGCGATGAAAGTAGAGATAGTTTGTGAGTCCTATGGCTTCGCCGGATTCCTTATCAACCACGGTAAAACCATTCTCTAGGCCTTCCATGCGGGCTAAAAGGGAGTGACGGACTTCCTTTTCGACATCGGCTTCTGTTTGGCAGCCACCAAAGTCCTCGACCCAATAACGCGGGTAAAGGATGTTCTGCGAAAGGCTTTCAATATGAGAAAGTCCCGTTGGTTCAAGACGAAGCTTTAGGCCCTCTAGGGTTATTTCTTGGCTCCAAGGATCTTTTAGGATCTCTGTCATTGGTGCTGGCATATTGGGAACTGTTTTTGTTGTTTCCATATAGAAGTTGTATCTGAGATCTGGTATATTAAAAATAACCAGAATTTAAAAACAAGATAGACCAGATAAAATGAAGACTTTAAACATCACTTTGCAGAGTAATACCAAGCCTAAGTACGAAAGAATTCATGATGCCTTTTTAACGGCGCTCAGGGAAGGCGTGCTGAAGCCTAACGAACGTTTGCCGTCGACACGAGAGCTGGCGAAGACGTACAAGTGTCATAGGTTAACCGTGATGAATGCCTTGCAGGCCTTGGTCGCCGAGGGCTGGTTAGAGTCCAAAGAAAAAGCTCATTACTATGTCTCAGCAAAGGCGCCGATTACAGAGTCCATCAAAGAACAGCTTGGAAAACAAAAGAATCCTGTTTTTTCATTTCATCAGCCGAACTTTTCCGTCGCAGCGGAGCGGGCCAGATACAAGATTGAATTTTGGGGTGGTCAGCCTGATTTACGGATCTTCCCAAAGGATGAGTACCGTAAAATAACCTCAGAGGCCCTACGTCGTGTAAAGCCCGAACAGCTTTCATATGGTACTATTGACGGCCTTAAAGTTCTTAAAGATCAAATCGAAGAATACTTCCGCCGTACCCGGGGTTTGCTGGAAAAAGAATATCTAGTGACCAATGGATCACAGGAAGGAATTTATATTATCGCTCAATCTTTTCTAAAACCTGGTGACGCAGTCATCGTGGAAGGAAAAGGCTATACGCCAGTCTGGCGAATTTTTGAAAGTTTGGGTGTAAAGCTCATTCCCATTAATGTGGATGAAGAGGGTCTTGATACAGAAGAACTCGAACGAATTTTAAAAAAGAAAAAAGTGAAGATGATCTACACCACACCACTGCATCAGTATCCGATGACGGTGACCTTAAGCCCGCGCCGCAGACAAAAGCTGATTCACCTAGCGGAAAGTTATCAGATTCCCGTTCTTGAAGACGACTATGATCATGAGTTTCATTATCTCAGTCCGCCTCCAGCACCTTTGGCAACGCAAACGGCCTATGCTATATATATCGCAAGCTTTTCTAAAATCCTTTATCCCGGTTCCCGAATCGGGGTCATTGCTTGTCATAAAAGCCTGCACGAAGTTTTTATGACCCAAAAATTTCTTTTATCGCGCCAGTCGGATTCTTTATCCCAATTGGCCCTGGCCGCTTGGATGAAAGAGGGGGGCTTTGAGCGACACTTGCGACGAATTACCAGAGTCTACGAGAAGAGATTTCACTTTATGCAATCAGAGTTAGAAGCTCTGGCCGCACGCTATGGTATTTCTTGGACTCAACCGAATGGCGGGATGTCTTACTGGGTTGATTTAAAAGTCAACTCTCGGAAAGTTGCAGAAGAGGCAATCAAGAAAGGCATCTTCTTTCAGAATGAAAAGGACATGGATTTCGAAGGAAAAGATGGAACCCATCTGCGCATTGGTTTTGCCGGAGTGAACGAGACAGAGATCCAACAAGGATTTGCAGCTCTCTATCAGATTCTTAAAAAGTCTACCTAAACCGAAGGAGTTGCTTCAGAAAGCAGAGCTGTAAATTCAATCGGTAGCGGCGCCTCGAAAATACATTCCTTGCCATCGACATTTATTTTGAGACGGGCTGCATGCAAAAACATGCGGTCTGTACCGTAAAATTTAGCCATGCGCTCGTTGTGCTTAGGATCACCATAGCGTCCGTCACCGATGATGTTATGTCTTTCGATGGCGCTGTGTTTGCGAATTTGGTGCTGTCTGCCAGTCATAAGTTTGACTTCAACCAATGAAAAATACTTTGAATTTTTGACGACATTAAAATCAGTTCGCGCTTCGACACGATCTTTGGAAAGACCCTGGGGATTTTTGCGACCTTCAGATTTGTCAGAGATGGGCGTATTCCAAGATTGCCAATTTTCCGACACCGGCATGGAGCCACGCAAAACTGCAAAATAGACTTTTTCGCAAGAACGACTTTGGAATTGCTCTGCCAAGTCTTTGGCAGCTTTGCTATTCAGTGCGATCAACAGCAAGCCGCTGGTTTCTTTGTCCAGACGATGCACAGGATGAATGTCGTTGAATGTGCCAGCTTTCAGTTGTTTCTTTAAAATTTGGATGACGTCTTGCCCACTGTCGCTGGGGGCATTGTGAACACTCACTCCCGCGGGCTTATTAATAACAAGCCATGAAGAGTCCTGAGCAATAATAGGAAGTGTGATCATTTTAAGAGTCCTTTGGACAGTTGCTGTGCGACAGAGCTAGATAATAAAGCCCTTCATGATTCTTAGCAAGGCCGAGAGTTCCACTTCAAAGACCGCATTCCTATGCAGCAAAATAGTCTGAAGAGAGGTGCACATGAATTTCTATATTCAAGAGTTCCTGGACTTCTTAGAGAAAGATGATGATCAAGACTATGGAGACTTTAAGCGAGAAGTGGATCTGCATCTCCTGCGTTTAGCCGAAAGCTTAAGACCTCTCCGCAATGAGCAGGTTTGGCGTCTGCGCAAGCTCCGAGAGGAACTTTTGTGGATGTACCATGACGACGTTGAAGAAATGCGCAGTCATATCAAGGATGAAGTCGGTCGATTAGAGCAGACTCCCTAGGAAACGGCTCAGCGACGCGCCCTTTCAAAACAATTCCAAGCTTCGCATTTGATCGGAAATGGGGTTAGGCTCAAGGAAAGAGGAGGTCTTCCGTGTCGACACTCACGCAACAAGTGTTTTGCATCACTTTGAGCGATCTTGCCGCCTTTCTGGAGATATCTCCTGCCGAAGTTAAAAAGAAAGCTGAATTTGTTCTTCGAAAAAAAGTAAAGTCCCCGTGGCTGTTGCCAGAGGAAGTTCGCCAAGTCGTTCTGGCTGAAGGCTTTAAATATCCTAAAAAAGTAGTTTCCATTCAAATGCTGAAGGGTGGGGTCGCGAAGACCACATCTGTTTTGAATATGGGCCTAAGAGCTGCAATGTATGGAGCCCGAGTTCTTTTTATTGATCTCGATCAACAAGCAAACCTGAGCTTTGCCTTGGGAGTTGAAGACGAAACTTTGCCTGTTTGGGTGGATGTTGTAGAGAAAAAGAAAAGCATTGAAGAATGCGTCCGCTTTATTGAGCCCCATGTGGATTTGATTCCGTCGAGTTTGAACAACTCTGTGTTGGACCGTGTTCTTATGAATTCCAATCGCAACTGGGCCCAGGCCGTGAAAGCTCCTTTAGAGAAGATTCAACATCGTTATGATTTGATTCTTATCGATACAGCGCCGGCTCTGAGTGCGACCAACACAGCTGTGACCATTGCTTCTGATGAAGTGATCTTGCCTGTGAATCCTGACAAATTCGCTTTCTTGGGTTTACAAAAAAACCTGAGCGAGTTGGAAGACATCAAAGTGGATTTTGAATTGAGCTTTAAAAATAAGATCCTATTCACAAAGTTTGATGGCCGGGAAAACACCAGCCATGAGCTTTTACAGAAGTGCATTGAATCTTTTGAGGGGAACTTGATGAAGGGGTATATTCGAACTTCCTCAGAGGTTAAAAACTCTGTGCGTTCGGGCAAAAGCCTTTTTAGCGGTAAGTCTCCGGTTAAAGCGGATTATGACTTTGTGACTCGTGAAATGTTGGGCTTTGTTCCATCTGTTTAGTTTTATTATAATTGTGAGGTAAATATGCCAGAAATTAAAGATTACGATGGTAAGAAAAAAAGTCCGAACCGTGAGAATCATCACGGAAAGCATCACAGCAAACATGCTAAGCGCAGGCCTCATGATGAAATCGGCGATGCAATGAGTGAAGCTGAACAGATCAAAGCTGATGCGGATGAAATCAATGAACAAACCGCAGACGAGGCAGAATCTATAAATACAGAAGCTCAAAATGAAGGCGTTTATGCTTCAAAAGCAGGTGAAGAAGAGCGCATCTCTGTAGATGAAGAGTATCTTGCCGCAAAAGATATGATTTCAGAAGGAGGTCCTGCGGATGGTTCAGCAGCGAGCCGAGTTCATTTGGAATTCTATGGCAGCGAGGTTATCCGTCAAAAAGCGCCGAAGGTGATGGATTTGGCTGACACCGTGGCTGATGAATGGATGAAGGATGGTCAGTTTGAAGGCCTTCCAGTTGGCAATCCGATCGCGCAAATCGCGGCGGCAAAAGTTTTGCGTAAAGCTAAAGACGTTGAAAAGAAACTCGAAGAAAAAGGTGTTTTTGCTATGGCAAAAATGGGTGCTGACTACGTGAAAGCGGAAATCAACAAAAGGAAAAAGCACTAGTCCATGTCTTCGCGCGAATTTAGAATCAGAGAAAATCTAAGCAAGGCTCTTGCTCCAACACTGTTGGAGATCGAAAACGAGAGCCACATGCACTCGGGCCCGGGCAGTGACACTCACTTTAAAGTTTTGATCGTTGCTCCGGTCTTCGCGGGAAAATCCCGCATTGATCGTCAGCGTTTAGTAAATGATCTTTTAAAAGAAGAATTGCAAACGGGTCTGCACGCGCTCACTCAGAAAACCCTCACTCCAGAAGAGTTCGATCAGCAAAAAGACGCTTTGAACTTTATTTCGCCAGAGTGTCGTGGTGGAAGTAAGCATTCCAAAAATTAATTTTCAGCTTTGAATGATCTCTGGGTTAACAATTCAAACTTATGATTTGTTGGCCGAAATTGAAGTGGATCGTTTTTTTCTGATTGTCGTAAAAATTTACTCGGTGAATTCCGCAAGTTTTGATTTCAACTCGCCCAGAAGCTTCTTCACTTCAGTCAGTTGTGTTTCCTCTGGGGAAACTTTTTGCGCCATTTGTTCGGTAAGGACATCCCAAGTATCGAGTGCTTGCTGTAATTCAGAATTGAGATTGCCAAATAAAGAGCGGCGGGAGCTGTCTTTCGAGCTCTCTTTGGCAGCCTCTTTGTTGCTAGGTGCCATCGCATTTGGTTGTTTCTCTAAGGTGTCGTCACTCATTATGCCTAAAATCTATTCACTTCTTGTTGGCCAGGGGGCCATTTTTCTATCAAGAGTGCCTCGTTCATCTCTTTGTACCTTTTTTAAAATGGCGACAGGCTCATAAAAGGGACTCCATTTTTGAGATATTTTTAGCCTTGATAAATTGTGGGACCAA
>CAZPYX010000104.1:0-15146 GCA_964590635.1 uncultured Bdellovibrio sp. | reverse complement strand
CGTAGTGCGGGCGGTGGTTTGGGCGAAGTGGGCAAGGGAACATAATTCTTATGCAAGTTCTGATCGTCAATGAATCCAAGCACGCTGTTCCTCGTAAATTTATTGAAGAGTGGATGAAGGCTCTGGCTAAAGAGTTGAAAAAGCGTAAAGTGATTTCTGTCGAAAAAGCCAAGCGCGAGTTGACCATGGTCTTTTTAGATAAAAAGCCTGCTCAGAAAATCAACAAAGAGTTCCGTGGTAAAGACTATGCAACCGATGTTTTGAGTTTTGACTCCATGGATCCTTCATCTTTTGGTGAACTGGTTTTGTGTCCTGAAGTTTTGAAGCGCCAAGCAAAAGAACATGGCCTGACCTTCCAAAAAGAGCTCGGATACATGTTGCTCCACGGAGTGCTGCATCTTTTGGGTTACGATCACGAAACCGGAGATAAGGACGCCAAGGAAATGTTCGAACTTCAGGATGCAGTTTTCGAGAAGTTGCTGCAGAGCGGCTCTTGACATAGCTCCGTTTAAAAAAGACATTGTTTCCATGTCTATCGTTACCGAAGCTTCGGAAGTAAAAAGCAAAATCTCAGCTCTCGAGAGTTTTTCAAAGGAACTCCGGGGGTATCTTTGACCTAGATAAGAAAAAGAAGCGCTTGGATGAGCTTGCCGTGCAAGCAGAGAATCCGGCTATCTGGGAAAAACCTGCAGAAATGCAAAAATTGAATAAAGAAAAAAGTCTGCTTGAAAAAGCAGTGGGCGAGTTCGAAGGCTTTTTAGGTCGAATGAATGATGCCAAGGTTTTGTTGGAGATGGCGGAAGAGGCCCACGACGAAGACAGCTTCACTGAGGTAAAAAACGAAGTTTCCGCATTGGAAAAATTCGGTCAAGAACTGGAGTTGAAGCGAGTTCTGAACGGCGAGCTGGATAGCAATAGCACTTATCTTTCTATCAACTCCGGTGCCGGCGGTACTGAGTCCTGCGATTGGGCGGAAATGCTTTTGCGTATGTACATGCGCTACGCAGATAAACACGGCTACAAATATCA
Source organism: uncultured Bdellovibrio sp. (assembly GCA_964590635.1). GTDB lineage: Bacteria > Bdellovibrionota > Bdellovibrionia > Bdellovibrionales > Bdellovibrionaceae > Bdellovibrio. Next base: position 14,117 of record CAZPYX010000104.1, on the reverse strand, counting down.
AATGATCGATGTGACCGAGGGCGAAGGTGCGGGAATTAAGTCCTGCACTCTTTTAATCGAAGGTCCCTATGCCTATGGTTATCTGAAGGCTGAGTCAGGCGTTCATCGCCTGGTTCGTATTTCTCCTTTCGATTCCAGTGCGCGTCGCCATACTTCTTTTGCTTCAGTGTTTGCGTGGGCAGAGGTGGATGACGATATTAATATCGAAGTGAAACCTGATGATATTCGCGTCGAGACATTTAGATCCAGCGGTGCCGGTGGACAGCACGTCAATAAAACAGACTCTGCTGTTCGGATGTACCATTTGCCGACGGGGATTGTGGTCTCTTGCCAAATTGAACGTTCGCAGATTCAAAATCGTGAAAAAGCCATGAAGATGTTGAAGGCGAAGCTTTATGAAAAAGAGATCGAAAAGCGCAACGCCGAAAAAGATGCGATGAATTCAGTGAAAAAAGCCAATGAGTGGGGATCGCAAATTCGTTCCTACGTTATGCATCCCTATCAGCTGGTGAAAGATCACCGCACTGATTTTGAAACCAATCAGGTTGATGACGTGATGAACGGCGATCTGGATGACTTCATTATGTCATACCTTAAAGCGCAAATTACGGCAGAAACTCCTGCGCAGTGAAAATAGTTAAAATAAACCCAGCATTGGCGTGGATTTCGTGGCGACTTTTGTTGTCACGAAAAACGCTTTTTGGGGGAACTGCACCTTTGGCTCTTTTAGGGCTGGTTTTAGGTGTTGCAGCTTTGGTTGTTTCCATGGCTGTGATGAGTGGTTTTGAGTCGACTCTTCAGCAGGCCATGACGGATGTTTCAGGGCACGTTCAAGTTGTAAAGCGTTCGCGTTTTCCTGATGACTGGAAAGAGCTTGAGGCGCGCATAAAAAAAGCCGAGCCCACTTTGCAGGGGGCCACTCGTTTTGTCTTTATTGAAGGCATCATGGCTCACAATGGACAAATTTCTGGCGTTCTTTTGGAAGGCCTTGATACTGACCGTATGAACAGCGTTTTGAAATTCAAAGGTCGAGTGCAAAGCGGCAGTGATGATTTGACTCAGCCTTCTGATGTGCCTTTGGCTTTAATTGGTTCTGGTTTAGCAAAAAAAATGAATCTTAAAGTGGGCGACGTGTTTCGTGTCGTCGTTCCAGTCACGGAAACAGTGGACCCTTCAAGTCTGCAAAGACGAGTGGGGCAATTCAAAGTTCAAGGGATCATGGAGCTTGGTAAATACGATTGGAATGAACGCTTTGTGGTCACAGGTTTAACATCTGCGCAACAGGTTGCCGAGATAGGTGATCGTTATAGTGGGTTGCTGCTGCGTTTTCAAACAGCACAATACGCGCGCGAAGCGGGATTTAATTTAAGCCGCACCTTGGGTTCGCCGTATTGGATTCGTGACTGGCGTGATTCGAATGAAAATTTATTTGATGCTGTCAGTGTAGAACGTCCCGCGATTTTCTTTGTGGTTTCGATCATCATTTTTGTAGCGGCGTTTAATATCTCGTCGACATTATTTGTGAACGTCGTGCAACGCTATAAAGATATTTCTATTCTTAAAACCGTAGGTTTAGGCCGTAAAGATATCATTCAAATTTTCACGTTCCAGGGCTTGTTCATGGGTGCCATTGGTTTGGTGGGCGGTTTTATTCTGGGCTTCATTCTTTGCGGATTGTTCAACACAGCTCAGGGAAGTTTGGGATTGATATCAGGAATGGTGTACCGAGTTGATAGCATCAGCTTAAGCATTCGGTTCGCTGATACCATTGCAATTTGTTTTGCGACTTTGTTGATTTGCTTTATTGCCACTTTAGCTCCGGCTCGCCGGGGTGGGCAGCTCACGCCTATGGAAGGACTTCGTAATGAGTGATGCAAATGTTTTTATGAAGGCCACGGATATTCACAAGTCATATTCCCATGCCATGGGTGAACTTGAGATCCTGCGCGGAGTGAGTTTGGAAATTAAAGAAGGGGAAGCCCTTGCGATTCTGGGGTCTTCCGGTGCCGGAAAAAGTACTTTGCTGCAAATCATGGGAACCTTGGATCGACCGACCCGTGGGGAATTGACCTGCGAGGGACGTGATCTGCTGGCGATGAGCGATGATGAACTTTCCAAGTTCAGAAACTCAGAGATGGGCTTCGTTTTTCAGTTCCATCATCTTTTGAGTGAGTTCACGGCCCTTGAGAACATCATGATTCCTTGTCGAGTGGCAGGGGAGTCTCCGAAGATGGCAAAAGAAAAAGCATTGCACCTCTTGGAGTTCATGGGTCTTGCTGGACGAGCGCAGCACTACGCGAATGAGCTTTCTGGTGGCGAGTTGCAGCGTGTCGCCATTGCTCGGGCATTGGTCCGCAATCCAAAAATTTTGTTCGCAGATGAACCCACTGGGAACTTGGATTCGCAGACGAGCGGAAAGATCCAAGAGCTGTTTTTCCGTCTGAAAGAAGAACTAAAATTGGCCATCGTGATTGTGACCCATGACCTGACTTTTGCGACTCGTTTTCCAAAAGTTTATCGAATGAAAGACGGTCAGTGGGTTTAAAAGATTCCCCAAAGCCAGAGGCGTGCAGCTTGGGTGCAGTGCTTCCTCTTTGACAGGACTTAAGTCTTAGGCTACGATTCCTCAAATAAATTGTAAGTTATGGAAAACCCTTGGGTTTTCGAAAAAACAACATGTTGGGGAATTCGAACTTTGTTAAAGCTTCTTTGCGCTCTGCTTATAGTTACTTCGACATTGCCGCTTTTGGCAGCACCAAAGACAACGTCTTCAGCGGCGAAGTCTAAAAAATCAACTCAAAAAGCCTCTGCTGAAGTTGCGGATAATTCCAATCTTCCTTCTGGTTTGACCGTTAAGTCCATTGAGATTACGGGTAATCGCAAAATCGAAAAAGATGCCATCTTGGCGAAACTCGTTTCGAAAATCGATAAAGAGTACTCTGCTAAAGAAGTTCGTGAAGATGTGGAAGCTCTTTTCAAGCTGGGTTATTTCAATGACATCGAAGTCAGCCGCAACGTTGTGGGTAAAGATGTCACTTTGACTTATAAAGTTTTGGAAAAGCCTTCGATTGTTGAAATTGCTTACGAAGGAAACAGCGAGATCAAGTCTGATGATATCGCCGAAGCTGCGGGTATCAAACCTTATCAGCTTCTCAATATGCCAAAAGTAAAAGAAGCCGTTGAGAAAGTTCAAAAACTTTACGAAGACAAAGGTTTCTTCCTTGCGAAGGTGGAAGCGGAAGTTCAAAACATCACGAAGGATGAAACAGTTCGTCTGGTCTTTAAAGTTCGTGAAAATGACAAAGTAAAAGTAAAGAAGATCACGTTCTTGGGTAACAAACATTTGGCTGAGCGTGAATTGAAATCAAAAATGCTCACTCAAGAGGGTGGTTTCTTTTCTGCGATGAGCGGATCTGGTCAATACAAGCAAGAGATGTTTGAACGTGACGTGCAGATCTTGCGTTTTGCTTATTACAATCAAGGTTATGTTCAAGCCAAAGTGGATCGTCCGCAAGTGACAGTGACCCCGGATAAAAAGAACATCTATATCACAATTCATATTGAAGAGGGTGAACAGTACTCTGTGGGTGATGTGGACTTCGCGGGCGACATTCTTTTCCCTAAAGATGAGCTATATGCAGCAATTCAAATCGATAAGAATGGCGTTTTTGCCTACGATGTCTTGCAAAAAGATATCAGCGAGCTGACGGCGAAATACGGTGACTTGGGCTATGCCTATGCCAACGTTATTCCGCGCACGCGTTTTAACGATAAAGACCGTAAAGTGGACTTGGTATTTGAATTCGATAAGGGTTCAAAAGTTTACTTCGGTAAAATCAATGTGGTCGGCAATTCTAAAACCCGTGATAAGGTTGTCCGCCGTGAATTAAAAGTCCATGAGGGCGAGCTTTACAATGAGACCCGCCGTCGTCAATCTTTAGAAGGCATTCAGCGTCTGGGTTTCTTCGAAGAAGTGAATTTCAAAACGTCTGTGGATCAAGAGCGCAATGAAATCATGAACGTTGATATCAACGTGAAAGAGCGTAATACCGGACAGATCCAATTGGGTGCTGGTTACGGAACGTCTCAAGGTTTCACTTTACAAGGCTCCGTCAATCAATCGAACTTCTTGGGTAAAGGTCAAAACCTTGGCGCCTCTTTGAATTTGAGTGGTACGGGCAGTTACTACAGTTTGTCTTTCACGGAACCATATGTGAACGACACACTTTGGTCAGCGGGTGCGGACGTTTATCGCAGCGCCAATTCAGCTCGTCTTGACTACGAAGAGAATCATACAGGTGCGGCGGTTCGTTTCGGTCACCCTGTGGCAGAGAACACCCGTGGTTATCTCCGTTTGAAGTATGATAAGTCAGAATTGAATCCGACTTATGATTCCAATGGTCAATTGATCACAGACCCTGCTTTGTTCCCTTTGAGTACGGCATCGGGTGAAACGGTTTCTGGGACTGCCAGCATTGAGTACGATACAAGAAACGACAGATTCTCTCCGACAAAAGGTATTTTTGCGAGTGCCTCTTATGAATATGCCGGCCTTGCGGGAACAATTAAGTACAACCGTGTGAACGGGATTTTCCGCTTCTTTAAAAATGTCTTCTGGGATGTGACTTGGAGAAATTCACTTCAGTATGCTCAGATCGCAAGTGTGAATGGCGAAGATGTGCCGTTCAATGAATTGTATCTACTGGGTGGTCCTTATTCTTTGCGTGGTTATCGCTCTTACCGCGTGGGTAAAATGAAGTTCTCTCCGAAGATTCATGGTCAGTTGACTCAGAATCCTCCGACAACTCCGCCACAAACGCCAATTCCTGAGCCGGCAGCGACTCAGCAGTCTTATCGTTTCTATGGTGGTACTCAACAAGCCTTGTATCAAACGGAGCTTCAGTTCCCGTTGGTTAAGGAAGCGCAAATTTATGGTGCGGGTTTCTTTGATATTGGTGCCGCTGATGACACTCTGACTTCGACCAATTTCTTTGCCGACGTTGGTTTTGGTATCCGTTGGTATTCACCGATTGGGGTGTTGCGTTTTGAGTGGGGGTTCCCTTTGAATCGTGATCCACTATATCAAGATGCCACAGTCTTCGAATTCTCCATCGGCCCTAGTTTCTAGGCGGTCGATGAAAAAGGTCCGTCTGACTGCGTTGTCGGGCCTTTCGCTTCTCTCCGACGTGGCGCTGCCACGCCTGCGTTTCGCGAAAAACCCTCCGCCTTGCATACGGACCTTTTTGATCGACCTTGGTTTTGCGTGGTTTGAGGGATGAGGATGGAAGTTTTAATTGTGATTGGTTTAAATTTTTTAAGGGGATTTTTTTATGAATAAGGTTTTGCTTTCTTTGTGTGTGGTTTTGGCAACTGTGGTGGCTAAGGCTGAGACTAAAATTGGGTTTGTGGATGTGCCTAAGGCTATTCAGGCTACTTCGGCTGGTAAAAAGGCTAAGGCTGAACTTGAGGGACAGTTTAATAAGAAGAAAAAAGAGCTTGAGAAAAAAGAAGCTGATTTGAAGAAAATGAATGAAGATTTGGAAAAGAAGAAGACGGTTTTGTCTGAAGAGGCTTTGCATGCAAAGCAAGCTGAGTTCCAAGGTGAAATGATGAAATTCAGAGACGAAGTGGCTAAGAGCCAGTCTGAAATTCAAAAAAGACAACAAGAACTCACAGCTCCAATTCTTGAAAAGATGCAAAAAACTATCGCAAAAGTATCTAAGGATCAGGGCTATTCTCTTGTATTGCAAAACACACAGGGAGTTCTTTATGCAACACCTGATGCTGATTTGACGGACGCAGTAGTTAAGGCTTTCGAAAAAGACAAATAGGTCGAGTATTTAGTCTCTATTTTGTCTCTGGGGGAATCATTTTTTGATTTCCCTTTAAGAGCGGACACTGGCACAATTGCTGTGTTGGATTTAAAGATTTTGAAGGAGTATACGATGAAAAGAATGGTTGTAGTGTTGAGTGCTCTATTGATGGCAGCCGCAGCACATGCAGAGACAAAAGTTGGTTTCGTAGACATGCAAAAAGCTATTCAATCTACTTCTGCTGGTAAGAAAGCAAAAGCGGACCTTGAAGGCGATTTCAATAAAAAGAAAAAAGAACTAGAAAAGAAAGAAGCCGATTTGAAAAAAATGGGCGAAGACTTGGAAAAGAAAAAGTCTGTTCTTTCTGAAGAAGCTCTTGGTAAAAAACAAGCTGAATTCCAAGAAGAGATGTTGAAATACCGTGACGTTGTTGGAAAAAGCCAAGTTGAAATTCAAAAGAAAGAAAGAGACCTAACGGCTCCAATTCTTGAGAAAATGAAAAAAGTGATCGCTAAGATCGCAAAAGAAAAGGGCTACACGCTGATTATGGAAAATAATCAAGCGATCTTGTTCGCAACGCCGGAGAGTGATCTTACAGACGATGTGATTAAGGCCTACGAGAAAGAAAAATAGTTAGAAGAAAAAGGGCCTCACGAAGGCCCTTTTTAAATTTAAACAGGACAAACTTCGACTTCGTCGAAGTGCAGGCGGATAGATATGGCAAATTATAAAATTCATCCAAGCAGTGTTATTTCACCAGATGTAGAGATCGGGGACGATGTAGAAATTGGACCTTACTGCTTGATTCAAGGTAAAGTTAAAATTGGTAAAGGTACGTTTGTAGAAGGTCATGTGACCTTGGGAAGTCGCCACGGTATTTTGGAAATTGGCGAGAACAATCATTTCAGTCCCGGTGCAGTTATTGGCGGTGCTCCTCAAGATATTTCTTATAAGGGTGAACCGACCTCTTTGATTATTGGCAACAATAACACCTTCCGTGAGTTTTCAACTGTGAACTTGGCGACAAGTAAGCATGATAAAAAAACTGAAATCGGCAACAACGGCTATTTCATGGCTTACACTCACATCGGTCACGATTGTAAAGTGGGTAACAACGTTATCATCGCCAATGATTCGCACTTGGGCGGTCACTGTATCATTGATGACGGTGTCACCATTGGTGGTGTGAGTGCCTTCAATCAGTTCGTGCGCGTGGGCCGTGGTGCCTTCGTTGCAGGTTCTGCGGTTGTAAATAAAGACATTCTTCCGTTCTGCCGTGCTCAAGGTAACTATGCAGTGGCTCGTGCAACGAACAAGATTGGTCTTTCGCGTAAAGGCTTTTCTCGTGAGGAAGTTTCTAATGTTCATAAAGCGATCCGCATTATGATCTTGGGTTCTCACACAGTTGAAGAAGGTATCGCGCGCGTAGAACAAGAATGCGTGATGAGCGACAACATTACTTACTTCATCAACTTTATGAAATCGACTAAACGTGGACTTGCAATCGACAGAAGTCCTAAAGGCTGGCAAGACGATGAGTAAAAAACTTCGCGGTGCAGTTATCGGCGTAGGTTACCTGGGCACATTCCATGCCCAGAAGTATAAAAACAATCCCAATGTAGAGTTGGTGGGCGTTTGTGACGCTTTCCCTGCACAAGCTGATAAGGTCGCTGCAGAGCTGGGAGTGAAAAGCTTCCACCGTCCTGAAGACTTGATTGGTCAGGTGGATCTTGTCACGATCGCGGCAAGTACGTTAAGCCACTTTGAAGTGGCGAAAATGTTTTTGCAAAATGGCGTGCACGTGAATGTTGAAAAACCTATCACAGCAACGGTTCCTCAAGCGGAAGAGCTTGTGGCACTGGCGGAAAAAAATAATTTGAAATTGGCAGTGGGGCACATCGAAAGATTCAACCCTTCTGTGAATGAAATCAAAAAACATATCAAAAATCCAAAGACCATTGAGTTGATCCGCACCGCGCCTTACAAAACCCGCGGTGCTGATGTCAGCGTTCTTCATGATCTGATGATTCATGATATGGATTTGTTGTTTTGGCTGAGTGGTAGCGAGATCGAGTCGATCATTACTTCTGGAACAATGTTGGTTTCTAAAGAGTTGGACACGTGTTCCTCCTCTTTTAAGATGAAAAACGGAACTCAAGGTATCATTACGGTTTCCCGTGTTGCCACGACTCCGCAAAGATCCGTGCGCATCGTTCAAGACGATTGCACAATTTTCGGCAATACCGGTATCCATGAAATTGAAAAAGTTGAAAAAGGTGATGGCACTCCAGAGCAGTTAACGAAAGTAACTAAATGGACTGTGAACAAAGAAGACGCTCTTCAAAAAGAGACTGACGCCTTTGTTGATTGCGTCCTGAATAACACCACTCCAGTAGTCACTGGTTTGGACGGTCTTAAGGCTCTTAAAGCTATTGAGCAAGTTCAGAAGTTGGTTCACTAATGGATCAGGTCTTATTTGTCGCTGCGGAAGCATCAAGTGTCACCTACGCCCAGCGCATTCTTGAAACATGGAAGAAGCAGGGCCGTAAGATTCACGCTTTCGGTGTCGGTAGCCAGGATATGGAAAACCTAGGCTTTGAGCGCCTGGGTAAATCCGAAGAGATGGCTGTCGTTGGTGCGGCAGAGATCATTAATCACTTTGGTCTTCTTAAAGGTGTTTTTGACAGCCTTGTGGCCGAAGCTGAAAAGCGTCGTCCTAAAGTGGCTGTGGTGATGGATTATCCTGAGTTCAACTTGATGTTGGCGAAGAAGCTTCATGCCATGGGTATTCCGGTTGTTTACTATATTTCTCCGCAGGTCTGGGCATGGCGTAAAGGCCGTGTGAAGACGATTAAAAAATACTGTAAAAAAGTATTCGTTTTATTTCCTTTCGAAGTTCAGTTTTATGAAGAGCACGGAGTTCCTTGTGACTTTGTCGGACATCCGCTTTTGGATGAACTCGATGAGCGCCTGATTGACGATGCGACTTATTTTAAGACCCATCGCAATCAATGTGGCATCCGTGACGATGAAATTGTTTTGGGCTTGATGCCTGGAAGTCGTCGTTTGGAATTGAAGCAGCATTTTCAAATTCAATTGGATGCGGCAAGAATTCTTTCCAAGAAATATTCTAATTTAAAAGTTTTGATTTTGACTGCTCCGACTTTTAGCAAAGAGCAAATGCAAGATTACTTAGAGGATTTCCGTTTGCCTTACATCCTTTTGAAGGATGAGCCTTTCCGCATGATCCATTTGGTGGACATGATGTTGGTAGCTTCGGGAACGGCAACTTTGCAGGTGGGCTTGCTGAAAAAACCAATGGTCATCATGTACAAAATGAAGTGGTTGACGGGAATTGTGGCAAAGCTTGTAGTCCGTGGGACCAAGTATTTCGGTCTGGTGAATTTGATCTTGAATCGCGAAGCGGTTCCGGAAAGATTCCAGGGTGATGTCACTCCTGAAAAGATCGCGGCATTATTAGAGCAGTACATTGTGAATCCAGAATACTATGCAAAAGTGAAAAGTGACCTTGGAGAGTTGCGTTCTTATCTAGGTGATAAGGGTGCTACTCAACGCGTGGTTGCCGCTTTGGATGAGTATCTGAAATCATGAAAACTTACCTTCGCCCGTTGTCTTTTTTGTATGATCGGATCGTGGGAGTTAAAAACTCTTTGTACGATCGTGGTGTGTTCGAAGCTTATAAAGCTCCGGTCCCAGTGATCAGTATCGGAAATTTGACAGTGGGCGGAACGGGTAAAACTCCGCTGACGGATTTTTGTCTTAAACATTTGGTAAAAGCAGGGAAGAAGGTCGCTGTCGTCAGTCGTTCTTATCGTGCGGATGCAGAGGCTCCTTGCTGGGTCGATGTCAGTCATCCTTTTGGCGCGCGCTATTACGGTGACGAGCCATTGTTGCTCGCGCAAGCCAATCCCGATGTTGCGGTTTTCGTAGGCTCCACGAAATGGAGAACGGCCGAGTATGCGGCTTCTAAGGACAAGTACGATGTTTTGATCGTCGACGATGGATTCCAACATCGCAAGCTGCAAAGAGATTTGAATATTGTGATCTTAGATGCCACGGAAACTTTAGTGAACTATGAAGTGGTTCCCGAAGGGCGTGCCCGTGAATCGTGGGCGGGGCTTGAGCGCGCTGATTTGATTTTGCTTACCAAGTGCAATTTGGCGGAAGAGGCGAATTTAAAAGCCTTGGAGGTCAAGCTTCCGAAAAACAAAGAGATTCTTTATTTCGGATACGACATTCAGAAGTTTTGGAATCAAAAGGATTTAGAATATAAAACCAGGGAAGATATGCAGGGCAAGAAACTGTTCTTGGTTTCTGCCATTGCTCGCCCGGATGTTTTTGAAAAGATGCTTCGTGAGATCGGTGAGGTCTCTAAGAAGAGTATTCACTATCGCGACCATCATCAATACACGGATGGTGACGTTCGCCATATCGTTGAAGAATTTGAAAAGTCTCAATGTGATTATTTGATCACCACAGAGAAAGACGCCGTTAAATTGCGCCCTCTGATGCCGAAAGCTCCTGTCTTGTGGAGCGCTTCTTTGGAAGTGGCAGAGATAGGAAAAAAAGGACGTCTGGATGAAATTATTGGTCAAACTCTTCGTTAAAATTGCCACGGCGATCAGTTCGTTATTTCCTCGTCAGCTTCTTCGTAAGATGGGTTCATGGGTGGGATTTTTGTGGTTCGATGTCTTTGGTTTCCGTCGTCAGATTGTCTTGGATAATTTGAAGATCGCATTTCCAGAATGGACGGATGAACAACGCAAAGCTGTCGGACGAGAATCTGTTTATCAATTGGGATATAATTTTTCTGAACTTTTCACGATTCCTTCCATGGATCAAAAATGGTTGGATAAAAATGCCGTCATCGAAGGCTGGGAGAATTTAGACAAAGCCTCTGCGGAAAACAAAGGTGTTTTCCTTTTGACCCTTCATTTGGGTAACGGTGATATGGGTGCCAACACCGTGGCGATGCGTGGGCAAGAAATTTATCTGATCACCAAGCGTTTTAAAACTCAGTGGTTTGATGACATGTGGTTTGCAGTGCGTGGCTCCCAAGGGGTTCAGTATATTGATGCCCATTCGCCGAACAATGCCTTTGAAATTTTGAAAGCTCTTAAAAGAAAAGCCGCCGTGGTTTTTGTTCTAGATCAGTACATGGGAAAACCATTTGGTATCGCGAGTACATTTTTCGGGAAGCGAACGGGGACAGCCTATGTACTAGTTCTTTTAGTACAAGAGACAAAAGCTCCGGTTTTACCGATCTATACCTATGAGGGTCCTGACAAAAAACTTCACACTGTTATTGAACCAGCAATGGACTTAACGAGATGTGTCGTTGATGATAAGGATCAGACTATCTCTAATCTGACCCAAGCTTTTAATGACAAGCTCGAGTCGATTATTAGAAAACACCCCGAACAGTGGATGTGGGTGCATAGGCGTTGGAAGGACTTTAAGTGAAGTACAGCTCGTTTCTCATCATCTCCGCACTTCTTCTTTCTTCATGCTCGACTTCATTTTTGAAGTACGACAAGGCAGATCAACTTAAGAAGATTGATGAGTTCGATGAGAAAGTGAAGATTGTCGAGCCTTCGGCAACACCAGCGCAGACTTCTGAAACGACTTCTGCGAAATCGGAAACGGCAGCGGTCACTGAGCCGGCTCAAGCCCCTCAAAAAGTTTCGAAAAAATCTAAGAAGTCAGCCGCAAAAGGCAGCGCTGCTAAAAAAGAAACTGCAACAGAAAAAAAGTCAGAGCCTAAATCTAAGAGCAAAGCAAAAAAAGAAGCCGCAACCGCTGCTATAGTCACGGAAGCAACACCTTCACGCCGTCAGCCTGACCTAGAGGACGACACCGGCTTTAATGGGCGCAGACCCATCCAGGATCCTTTCCGAGTGGGTGAAGAAGTAATCCATGATGTGAATTACTTCAAGGTCTCTGCGGGCACTTTAAAAATGCGCGTGGATCCCTTTGTGACGGTGAATGATCGCAAAGCCTATTCACTGAAAATGTTTATCAGTACAAGTTCATTGTTTTCATCTTTCTATAGCGTTGATGACAGCGTTGATATTTTTATGGATTACAATTCTTTGGTGCCCAGTGTTTTCCAGTTGCACGTCAAAGAATCGGGGCAGTTGCGTGAAGCGAAGATGCTCTTTAATGAAAAAGACAACACCGCAACTTTCTGGGAAAAGAAAGTCACAGAAAAAGATGGCGTTGAAGAAAAGAAGCAACATTGGGACATTTTGCCCTTCACGCAGAATGTTTACAGCGCCGTTTTCTATATGCGTTTTTTCAAATGGGAAGTGGGCAAAGAGTATTCTTTCCGCGTCGGTAACGATAACGAAAACCTAGTTTTCTCCGGAAAAGCCCTGCGCAAAGAAGTTCTAGATACAAAACTCGGCCCGATGAAAGCCATCGTGGTTCAGCCAAACATCACCCTCAAAGGAAAATTCAAATCCATAGGCGAAAACCTCATCTGGCTTTCCGACGACGACCGCCGCTACATCCTACGCATCGAAGCCAAAATAAAAATCGGCACCCTAGTCTCCGAAGTAGTAGAAATCAAACCCGGAAAATAAGGTACGCCGTACCTTTTTGCCACTCAACGCGTTATCTTCGGGTGGCATCCTTCTGAAGACGTGCCGCCGCCAAAGTCTCAATTTCTTTCGCCAGAATCAGATTCTGCGAAAGCATTTTATAAAAATCATTTTGCTGAATTTCTAAAAGAACAGAGTCGCGTTGGGTTGCAACTGTTGCTGTGCGAACGCCGCCGCTTACTAATAAAGAGATTTCGCCGAAACAAGAACCTTGATTCATCACATTGATGGCACGGCCTTGTTTGGAAACCACCGCGGCACCTTGAATCAAGATGTAACAAGTATTCCCACGTTGGCCTTCTTGGAAAAGAATCTGATTCGCCGGAGCTTGCACCAAGCGTCCCGCAAAAACTAACGCATCCAAAGTGTCAGTGGGTAATTCTTTGAAAACATCTGAAGAGAGCAGAGCTTGCATCACCCAAAAGCGATGCTGCAGACTTTGCGCCTTGTCGGTTTTGATAAGTTGATCGAACTCGGGGAGATGACGAACGCGCAGAACCTCAGAGGGAGTTGTCGTGACCACATCCGCATTGCGCGCTTGATTTAAAAGAAATCCGCGCTCGCCAAATAATGAGCCTTCATTCAAAGTCGCAACCATTTGGCGACGACGTTCATCAATGACTTTATAAATAGCTGCTTGGCCCTTGAGTAAGATAAAAAGATCACGATCAGCCTGACCAGCATGGGTCAGACGAATTTGCGCTGGCACTTGAAAACGTTCCGCACCTTTAAGCAAATACTTCGCCAAATTCACTTCTAGAGATCGAAAGAAGGGCAGATCCGCTGGGTTGACTTGCGATGCCGCTGTTCCCGTCATTGCCGCAATGGAGCTAAAGATAATGGGAACATCGTTTGAAAGAGCCTTTTTAAAATAATCAGTCACGCTGGGATTTATAATCACACGTTCAGTGACTAAAAACTGCACCAGAGCATAGAGTTCACGGAAATTGACCAACCAGCCTTGTCCCAGGAAAAACTGCACAAGTCCTTCAATGGAAAGCCCATTTTTAAGGACATCCAAATAGGAGTATTGCAGGGGAGTCAGCTTAAAACTTTCTTGGCGACCACTTAAAGTGATAAGTCCACCTTGCTCCTGAGGAGTCAGTTGGAATGGCTTAAATTGAAGTTTTTCTTTTTCGACTTTCATGGCCTTAAGCTTATCGGAAAAAATGTTCAGGGCATGTCCTAAACAAAGGTCCTGATTTGCCAGCCTCCGAGGTCCTGAACTGGATGCTTCAGCCATGTTCGCCTTAAGAATGACAAAGAATAATATAGAATTGAACAATGCCAATAAGTGATTGCCGACATTTTTCAGGTTATAAACCGTGTAAAAAAAATGAGCTTTGTGATTCTTCGTGTTCGCATAAGGACGTTCCGCAAATATCTCTTTTGGTTGTTCATCTAGGAGCTTTGGGAGCGGTCGTGCGCAGTACGAGTCTGCTCAAGGCTATCAAACGTAAATATCCTTCAAGCATGATCACTTGGGTGACGGATTCCCCAGCTCACCATCTTTTGCAGGGGCATCCCGGAATCGATAGAGTCTTAACGACATCTGAAGCAGATATGCTGCAGATTTCAGCTTTGGAATTTGAGATTGCTTTTGTAATTGATAAATCTTTGAAGGCAGCAGGTTTTATCAAAAGAACCACTGTCGATCAAGTATTTGGATTTGCTGTGAATT
>CAZPYX010000103.1:0-15364 GCA_964590635.1 uncultured Bdellovibrio sp. | reverse complement strand
AAAGTAATTCCACCGCCGCCAATAAGTTCAAATGAATTCACCGAACCTGAAATCTTCACCTGTGGAAGATTCACCATACACCAAGCAGTCTGCGCATACTGCACTTCGTAATTGCTCTTACCTGCTTCTAAAGCAGAAGCTTTCATCATCGCTTTATCTGATTTAGAAAGATTGAAAAGATTGGTGTCACCACTTGCCGTTGTTGTCGAAGTCGCTGGAGCTGTTGCAATAGGTGGAGCATATTTAAATGCAAACTCTTTACTTTCTTGAAGCACTCCATAGATTTGTTGATTCGCAACAAACTGGAAGTCAAAAGCGCTTCCACCTGGGAAGTTAATCGCACTGGATCGAATGGCACCCATGTCGACAATTTTTTTAAGTGCACGAGCCGGAGGCTGCGCAGTTTGCTGACACTTCTGGTTTCCCATCGTCATTGCAGCCCCCGCTACGAGTACTGCGATCTTTCCATAGGTCTTCATTGTGCGTATCCCTTTCCCTTCAGCGTCGGCTTTCTCTGCAACCTTGCGAGAGTAACCTTACTTTGAGAACAAACTGTTAGTGCGGTTCACAGTCAGTATACGGATTTTGGTCTAGGAACTTAAAGTGCAGCTAACTAACCAGAAAAACTGAGAAAAGAAAAACTGGTTTCACCCTGAGACACGCTAAGTATTGAAAATGATTTAGGAGTCAAAAAATAAGGAGTTTTAAAAAATAATTACCTTGTCGAAACATTCGACTGTTTCAATGAAAAGAAACCCGACACTCTCTAGAGCCCAAATTCTAATCGACCAAAACTTTTGCAAAAGATCCAAGAAGAAAAAATCTCCGACAACAATTATGTACCACACCCCAACCACCACAAACCAAGGCTGATCAAAAAGGCCCCTATGCAAGGCGGAGGGCCTTTCGCGAAACGCAGGCGTGCTCCAAGCACGTCGGAGTGAAGTGAAAGGCCCGACAACGCAGTCAGACGGGCCTTTTTCATCAGCCGACTTAGAAGGAACCGCCGCCTGATAGTATTATGAAGTATTGCACTTCATCATCCGGAAGCTTCACATCATTTTTGTCTTTACGAGCACTATAGTAATGCGTGACCTGCGCACCACCACCAATGCGAAGACCGCCTAAGTTTAGTACCAAACCCGCTTTACCAAAAGCACCATTAGAATCTTCACTGGCAAAACGCAACCCCGGTCCTGCGAAAACATCCACACCGAAACCACGCCCCTCAGTGAACAAAGATCCTTGCACCATCAAAGCAGTATCAAGTCCGTAGACAGTGTTGATTGTAGAACCGAATTGAGTAAAGACAGAGTTTCTCCAATTCAACCAATCCTTCATCCACCAGTTCAGCCCCACATCGATCTCGGTATAAGAATTCCCGTTATAAGAACCCACGCCACCACTCAAATCATAAGTAAGGTTAGAACGCCCCTGGGCATGAACGATTGAGGAAAAAGACAATACACAAAAAAGAACTGCAATGATATTTTTCATAAATTCATTTTCAAAACTAGTTCCTAAGCAGTCAACGTTTTGCTCAAAGACTTGCGCTTTTCAGGATGGGGCTTGTTGCCTCGAAGCCTTCGCTGGTGAGGCACTCTTGGACTAAGATACTGATTGGTTGCAGCGAAATTGCTTCTTAGGTGGCGCCGAAACTGCAGACCAAAATTACAAGACTTCTTATTGCTTTGCCTAAGGAGAATCCATGGCATTCCACAGGATCAAACTTCTTGCAGCCCTCGCGTCTTCAACAATTTTCAATGGGCTTTTCGCAGAAGCGATGGTTTCTTCTGAAATCGAAGCTGCTTCAAAAATTCTGGGCGCAAATCTTGTAGACGAAGTCACCTTTGACGAGGGAAAAACAACTCTCAGCGAAGAAGCCCGCGCCGAAATTAGATCTTTTATCAAGGACGCTAGCGCAAAGGGACAAATCATAGAGGTTAAAGTCGCGGTTTGGGCGGACAAGGAATACCCCACAGAATCTTCACAACCCCGATCTAGCGACATCAAACTCAGTCAAAGCAGAGCCCAAGCCATGGAAAATTATCTAACCAAAGATCTCGCACTTAATAACGTCAACAGCTACAACATGAGTGAACAACCCAACCCTTTACAAAAAATGGTGGGTTAAACAGGCAATGGCATGAACAACGAACTTATATTCACTCGGGTGAACAAATCAAAAGCTGTTCTTATGATCTATCTTCGCTAGAGCGCAAACGCCGGTATAAAGTTTTTCGGTCAATCCCCAGATCTCTGGCGGTTTTATCTTTAGCTCCCCGATTCACTTCCAAGGCATATTGGATATACAAACGAGTGATCTCTTCAATTGACATGATCTTTTTTTGCGGCAGCTTTTCCATAAGAAACTGTTGCAAGCTTCCTTGCATATTACTTCGTTTCAACTCGCTTTGTGATCTTATAAGTCGCAAATCTTCACTGTGAATTTCCGCCCTTGAACTTAAAACCACTGCTCGTTCAATCAGGTTCTCGAGTTCTCGTACATTGCCAGGCCAAGAATAATTCATCAAAGTTTCAATAGCACAGGAACTAAATCCATTTAAAACTTTTCCATTTGCGTGGGAATAACGATTGAGGAAATGATGAGCCAACGGCATGACATCCTCATGGCGACAACGTAAGGGCGGAACTTCAATGGAGATGACATTCAAACGAAAGAAAAGATCTTCGCGGAAAGCTTTTCGCTGAATGGCCTCGTGCAAATTTTCATGGGTCGCACAGATGATTCGAATATTGATGGGGCGATATGCATTTTCTCCGACACGTTTTATCTTGCGCTCCTGAATGACTCGCAAAAGTTTAGCTTGCAGATTGATATCTAAATCGGCGATCTCATCTAAAAATAAAGTGCCGCCTTCTGCTTCTTCAAAAAGACCCATGCGCGAAAGACCTGCCCCAGTAAAGGCACCTTTCGCATAGCCGAATAATTCTGACTCTAAAAGATTGTCCGGAATGGCAGAACAATTCAAAGGAACAAATGAACGTCCGCGACGTTGGCTCAAATCATGGATCAATTGGGCAATCACTTCTTTGCCGGAGCCACTCTCTCCAACGATTAAAACATTTGCAGAGCTTGCCGCGACTTGTTTTGCCATCTCGACGGCTTCAATGAACGAAGGGCTCTTGGCAATAATTCCTCTGTGATTCAGCATGAGCTCCTCCCAGTGATTCTCCTCCCAAAACTAGCGTAAGTACCAATTTTCCCCAATGGAAAATCCCACTTCGTGCTTCAACACATATCAGACTCGGCGCAGTTATTGCTTCTCTACTATTTAGAATTATTTTGGAATTGCATATATCAACAAGGAGGCCCACATGTTACGAGCCGCAATTACTTTCTTTATACTCGCCATCGTCGCGTTTGTGTTGGGAGCCAATGGCATCGCTGGTCTTTCGATGGAAATCGGTCGTTTGTTACTGATCGTATTCTTGGTTTTAGCTGTCATCAGCTTCTTCATCAACATGATGGGACGCAAAGGACAAAAATAAGCAACAGTCCAAATTTGCCACACTCAGGGAGATTTTCCACGGACAGCTTCTCCCTTTTTGCGACGTTGATCTAAAAAAGTAAGAGGAGGTCCCATGCCTAGAAGAAGCAAAGAAAGCTATTCTTCAAAACAAAAAAGAATGGCACAACACATAGAACATGCTTATGAAGAAAAAGGTGCTTCGGTAAAGAAGGCCGAACGTATTGCCTGGGCCACAGTGAATAAAGAAACCGGAGGAGCTAAAAACAAGCAGACGTCTTCATCCAAAAAAAGTTCCACTCGTCACTAGAAAAAAGAAAAAGGGCTTTCCAGTTATGAAAAGCCCTTTTTAAATTAACTTCTTATCTGCCCGAACTTGAGTGAGAGCCCGGTTTATTACTGCTGCTTCCACGTTCTGGAGTCTGAGGCCTTTGACTGTCTCTTTCAGAACGCCCCATGTTGCCACCAGATCGTTGCTCGTTTCTCTTGTCTTCTGGTCTTTGGGTTTTAGAAGACGAATCCGAAGAGCTTGGTCTATTTGTTCTTTCTGTTCCCACTATTTCCTCCTTGTTGGTGGCTCCCTCGAGCCCTCATTGGTATAAGCGTCTTTGCTTATACCTGTTCAGCTAAGCAAAAGGCCTGCCAACAACTTGGACTCTAGTCAGGGAACAATCACCTCAATTCAGAATGTTAAATGGTTGTCGGCAGCACTGACTTTAACAGTGTCACCTGACTTCACTTTGCCAGCAATCAACTCTTTGGAGAGTGGATTTAGCAATTCTGTTTGAATCACTCGTTTTAAAGGACGCGCTCCATAAATTGGGTCATAGCCTTTCTTCGCCAAGAACTCGATCGCTTTATTATCAAAGTCGATGGTGATCTTCTTCGCTCTTAATCTTTGCGCAACAAGATCCAACTGCACTTTCACAATTCCTGCGATTTGATTCTCGCCTAAAGAGTTAAAGATCACAGTTTCATCAATGCGATTTAAAAATTCCGGGCGGAAATGACTTCTTAAAGCATCCATCACCGCATCACGCTTTTGTTGCTCGGTCATATTCAAATCCAAGATAGCTTGAGAACCGACATTTGACGTCATGATCAACACTGTGTTTTTGAAATCCACGGTGCGACCTTGACCGTCAGTCAATCTTCCATCATCTAGAACCTGCAACAAAATGTTAAATACATCCGGATGAGCCTTCTCAATCTCATCTAACAACACAACACTATAAGGTCTGCGACGAACTGATTCCGTCAACTGACCACCTTCTTCATAGCCAACGTACCCCGGAGGTGCTCCGACCAAGCGAGACACAGCATGCTTTTCCATGTACTCACTCATATCGATACGGACGACCGCCTGCTCGTCATCGAATAAGAATTCCGCCAAGGCCTTGACGGTTTCGGTTTTACCGACACCGGTTGGCCCCAAGAAGATAAAACTTCCGATGGGACGATTCGGATCTGAGATCTCGGCACGGGCTCTGCGAATGGCATCGGCAACAATCTCCAACGCATGATTTTGACCCACCACACGTTTTTGCAATTGCTCTTCCATTTTTAAAAGTTTTTGCGTGTCACTTTCCAACATCTTACTGACTGGAATGCGTGTCCACTTCGCAACAACTTCGGCAATATCTTCTGGGCCCACTTCTTCTTTAAGCATGCGGCTTTCTGAAGACGTTTTTTGCTCCTTACTGCGATCTTCCATGGCTTTCAGCTTGCGCTCAGTCTCTGGCAACTTGCCGTATTTCAATTCGGCAGCTTTCCCCAGATCCCCTTCGCGCTCTGCCTTAGCAATAGCCACTTTCAGATCTTCAATATCTGCTTTCAATTTCTTAATTTGCGAAATGCCGCCTTTTTCAAACTCCCACTTTTCACGGACGAGTTGATTTTTCGCTGTCAATTCCGCAATTTCTTTATCAATCACCGCAAGACGATCTTTAGAGGCTTCGTCTTTTTCTTTTTTCATCGCTTCTTTTTCAATGCGAAGTTGCATCAATTCGCGTTCGATCTTATCAATCTCTTCAGGAACAGATCTTGTTTCGATTCCTAGTTTACTTGCAGCTTCATCCACCAGGTCGATGGCCTTATCCGGCAAGAAGCGATTGGTAATATAACGACGTGATAGCTTCACGGCCGCCACCAACGCCGCATCAGTGATACGAATGCCATGATGGACTTCATACTTTTCTTTAAGACCACGCAAAATCGTGATCGCATCCTCTTCGCTAGGCTCTTCGACCATCACAGTTTGGAAACGACGCTCAAGGGCCGCGTCTTTCTCTATATATTTACGATATTCATCTAAAGTCGTCGCACCGATACAACGCAATTCACCGCGAGCCAGAGCTGGTTTTAACAGCTGCCCGGCATCCATGGCCCCTTCCGTTTTACCTGCTCCGACTAAAGTATGAAGTTCGTCGATGAACAAAATAATTTGCCCATCACTTGAAGTGACCTCTTTAATAACAGCCTTCAAGCGATCTTCAAACTCACCGCGATACTTGGCTCCGGCAACCAAGGCTCCCATATCGAGGGCCATCAGTTTTTTGCCAACCAAATTATCTGGAACATCGTGTTTTAGAATTCTTAAAGCCAAGCCTTCTGCAATGGCAGTTTTACCAACGCCCGGCTCACCAATTAAAACGGGATTGTTTTTCGTGCGACGAGACAAGACCTGCACCACACGGCGAATTTCTTCGTCACGTCCAATCACGGGATCAAGCTTACCCTCGGCAGCCAATGCCGTAAGGTCTTTGGCGTATTTGCGCAGAACTTCATATTTATTTTCCGGGTCATCATCTGTGACCTTTTGATTGCCACGCATTTCCGTCAAAGCCACTTTTACTTTATCTACATTGATGTTGAACTTTTTAAACAATGCCGAAACTTCAGAGTCACCAGACTTAAGCATCCCTAAAAAGAAATGCTCTGTGGAGATATAAGCGTCTCCCCATTCGGCGGCTTCTTTTTCAGCTGCGGTAAAGACCTTTTCCAAACGAGGGCTGGCGAATTGCTTTTGCCCACCACCGCTCATTTGCGGGAAACGGTCAACCTTCTTGCGAAGTTCGCCCAGAAAGTCTGCTTGAGGAACCGCTAATTTATCTAATAGGCGGGGAACGATTCCTTCTGATTGTTGGACTAGTTCCAAAAGAAGATGCTCAGGCTCGACGGAGGGATTGCCTTTGCGCTCAGCCAATTTGGCGGCCGCTTGCATGGCCTCCTGGCTTTTTCGCGTCATTTTTTCAATATCATTTGCCATAATTCCTCCAGCCGATTACATCAGGCCAACCCCGACAAAAAGTCGATTTTGGACTGCTTAATTCTTATTAAAGGATGAGTCTTAATTCGGCATTGTCAACCTGAGGAACTAAACAAATGCCCCAGATCCCAAAAGGCATCGTCAATCCAAAATCTAAAGGCAAATCTCAGCCTCGTCTGCACGCGTCCATGCGCAAGGACACGGTGAAAGCTTCTGATTACTTAAAGTATGACATGCGTTCTTCGTGTGAGGATTGCAGTCATTTCAACTCTGAAAAAGTAGTTTGTACTATTGGGTACAATCCCACTCTTCATTTGAAGGCCGAACAAACTCACCAGTATTTCCTCTCTGGAAACATGGCCTTTTGTCGTTTCATAGAAATTGATTAGATACTTCTGCTCGCTGTTTTTGGCAGAGCAGTTTTCTGATACTCCTAGGCTTTGACAACCAATTCCCCTCGAAAATCTCGATTTTCCCCTCTGAAAGTATTGTATTTTAATGGTTCAGGACAATCTTACGTCCTGAAAACTCGATCCGGCCTTGGGCCAGTATTGTCAAAATCAAACAAAACCCGTCTGACGTCCTGTCAAGAGTAAGCCCTAAATCCCGATCTATTTCATATCAAGATTACTCAGATTATGAATCGAAGAGAGAGACCACTCTCTTCGACTAACACCGAAGGGAGGGCCTTCAAGGATGACTTAAAACGAACAATAGATTGTTCAGTGCTTGGTAAAGCGGAAAGAGGATCAGCCTCTAAGAATTGAAACCAAGACGTTGTTGAAAGACGACAAGGCTCTTTAAAAAAAAACTAAGCGCAGACTCGGATGTCAGTGCTCGGCTAGCGAAAGTAGGTTTCGCAAAGCCAAAAAAACAAATCAGGGAAGGATATTGAAAATGAAAAATAAATATTAACGGAGGAATTTCAAATGGGAATGAGAGTATCAACAAATATCAGCGCACTTAATGCACAAAGAAACTTGGTTGGTTCACAAAGAGCAATCAACGATTCAATGGCGAAACTAGCATCTGGCAGCCGTATCAATAAAGCTGCGGACGATGCTGCAGGTTTGGCAATTTCTGAAAGCTTCAAAGCACAGATTCGTTCTGCGACACAAGCTCAAAGAAATGCTAACGACGGTATCTCGATGGTTCAAACTGCTGAGGGCGGCTTGAATGAAATCGGTAACATCGTTGTTCGTTTGAGAGAATTGGGCATCCAAGCTTCATCTGATACTGTTGGCGAAACAGAGCGTGGCATGTTGAACAAAGAGGTGACTCAATTGAAGTCAGAAGTTCAACGTATCGCGAACGTTACTACATGGGGCACTACTAAGTTGTTGGATGGTTCTTCACCAAAATTCGACTTCCAAGTAGGTATCCGTAATAACGCTGAAGAAGATCGTATCTCTTTCAATGCTTCTGAGAACGTTGCTACATTGGACGCTCTTGGTATCGGTGGAATTGATTTCTCTTCTAAAGAAGGTGCTCAAGACGCATTGGCAAAACTAGATGCTGCACAAACTTCAGTATCTGGCACTCGTGCAAACCTTGGTGCTCTTCAAAACAGATTGACTTCAACTGTAGACAACTTGGGTGTTGCTACTGAGAATATGTCTGCTGCTAACAGCCGTATTCGTGACACTGACGTTGCTGCAGCATCTTCTGAGATGACTCGCAACAACATCTTGCTTCAAGCTGGTACATCAACTTTGGCGCAAGCGAACCAATCTACACAGTTGGCTCTTAAGTTAATCGGTTAATTATAAGTTAGACTACTCTGGCGAAGCCAGAGTGCAAACAGACCCGGAGAGGAAACTCTCCGGGTTTTTTTATTTTTCTGTTCAATCTTTTTTCACTCCCCGTCTGCGCGGAAAAATCCGCCAAAAAAGTGCAGAACTTATTTACCAATAATTTCAAATATTTAGCTAAAGTATGGAGTGTTTTCCACCGAAATGTTTGGACGTTGGTGGAGGTTTCGAATGGCTCTGGTACGAGTGACTCAAATGATTGCAACTTTTAGCGCACTCTCTGTTTTAACAGCTTGTAGCGGTGGTGGTTTCCAATCTTTGTCTTCCGTAGCCGATAACTCCAGCCAGTCCACAGGTGGAGGCTCTAATAATGGCCAAAGCAATCCAACGACTCCGACAACTCCCAGTGCCTATGACAAACTCGATATGGAAGGCTATGTTTCGGGCGGCTCCTATGACAATAACTTCGCAGTTAAATTGGACAACGCCAACAATGCCTTGATTGTGAATCTTCCGATTCCAGCGGGACCATTCAGCAACCTCTATGTGGACGTCCCTGATTTAAAAGGTGTGAAAATCAAAACGTACTATGACAGCAGCAACAGACCTCAAGTGGCATTGAGTGTTCCCTTGAAGTATGTGCTGCGCGGAGTTACCACTCTGCCAGCTTCGAAACTTCCGAATGGCAACGCCCTGCCAGCTATGCCCAGTGGCGAAGCGCCCTCACTAGCCTTCAGTCTTAACGCAAACTCTGAAAACAAGGTTTACCTCTATATTGGAGTCAATGCGGTCGGCCTTTACATCGAAAATTCCTACATCCCACAATATATAGGGATAACTATGCCCATCAAGAACAAGGCGCAGACTAAAATTTTGGGCTATTTCACAATTGTCCCGAAATCAGGCAACTTCAACGGTGGTCTTTTCACTTCATTTCCAATTCCTAACGATATTGCCAAAATTATCGATGACCACTTGAGTGGCATCATTCACTAGTTCCATAGAAGGCCCCGAGTAAAAACCAGACTAGATTTTGATTTGCCAGTCCTCTTAGATCTCGCTAGTCTAAGAGGGCATTTACTTTGAAACGACTTATTCAGGAGCACATCATGGCAAAGAAAAAAGCTAAACCAGCAAAAAAAGCAGTAAAAAAGGCAGCTAAACCTGCTAAGAAAGCTGCACCAAAAGCAGCAAAAAAATCTGTAAAAAAAGCAGCTAAGCCTGCTAAAAAGGCAGCACCTAAGAAAGCTGCTAAACCAGCGAAAAAGGCTGCTCCTAAAAAAGCAGTAAAAGCTGTTAAAAAAGCCGCTCCTAAAAAAGCTGCTAAACCTGCTAAGAAAGCTGCTCCTAAAAAAGCCGCTGCAAAAAAGGCAGCTCCGAAGAAAGCCGCTCCTAAAAAAGCTGCTAAAGTAGCTGCTGCTGTTGCCGGTGGTGCAATCGCTGCTGAAGTTATCAAACCAGCTATCGAAGATATCTCTTCTGATTTCGACGAAGAAAACGATCTAGACAGCATGGTTGATATCGAAGAAGAAGAAGTTGAAACTGATTGGGAAGCTGATGAAGAAGAAGACAGCGACCTAGATGAAGAAGAAGATGATTCTGCTTTGGACGATCTTGATGAAGACGACGAAGAAGAAGACAACAAAATCGGAAGCGCTAAAACTAGCAATAAATCTTCTGATGATGATGAAGACGACGAAGATGATGAAGATGACGACTTCGGTGATGACGAAGGTTACTTCTAATCTCAGTCTAAATTTTTAGTCGCTCTGCACAGAGCAAATAAAAAAGGGAGTCATCGACTCCCTTTTTTATTATCATCGCTCTATGTATAAGCATCTCTACAAACGTTTCCTCGAGGCGAACCCTACGAAACTTCATTTTGCAAGTCACAGCCATCACTATTGGCCCGACGTGACTCGCGAAGCTCAGCTTCAATACTGGGACGACTCTGCAGAGAATGTTGATAATAAATGGGGCTATCTCTTTGGCACCAAGATTCCAATCGCGCAAAAACTTATCGCCGATAACTTAAATCTTTCCAAGCCTTCGCAAATTACTTTTGCTCCGAACACCCATGAGTTTGTGTTCCGCTTGATGAGCTCATTGGATTGGACCAAGAAAGTTTCCATCCTCACCACGGATTCTGAGTTCTATAGCTTTGATCGTCAGGTGAATCGATTGAAGGAGTTTACCCAGTTTGACGTCGTAAAAGTTCCCGTCTCTCCTTTTAATACTTTTCACGAACGCTTCGAAAAAGAATTAAAGTCTCGCGAGTGGAACATGGTTTTTCTTAGCCACGTGTTCTTTAACTCGGCCCTGGTTTGTGATTTCCATCGTCTTATGAAAAGTGTACCTGCAAATTCTTTGTTTGTCGTGGATGCCTATCACAGCTTCATGGCGGTCCCCACCGACCTTAGCTCCGTGGAAGATCGTTTGTTCTATCTTGCCGGCTCGTACAAATACGCTCAAGGTGGAGAAGGAGCGTGTTTCCTGCATGTCCCGCCTTCTGCCAGACATCGTCCTTTTTATACGGGTTGGTTTGCTGAGCTTGCGCATTTGGCAACTGTCGGGAATCAAGTCCCATATCCTGACGATGGCATGCAGTACTCCGGCAGTACGATGGATTTCACCGCTTTGTATCGTCTGATCGCTACCTTGGAATTATTTAAAAAAGAAGGCCTTGCGGTTTCAAAAATTCACGCGTGGGTGCAACAAAACCAAAAATACTTCCTTGATGAACTAGAAAAAAAGAATCACCCCTTGCTGAACAAAAAATCTTTGATCCACGCAGACCTTGACAATCACGGTCATTTTTTAACCTTCGATCTTCCATCGACCGAAACCACACAAAGCATGGTCACCGAAATGAAGTCAAAAGGTCTACAAACAGACTCCCGTGGAACAAGACTCCGCTTCGGCTTTGGCCTCTACCAAGACCACCAACAAATCCAAAAAGCCCTAGCAATCCTTTAAGGGTGCCTGCTTCTTTTTTACGTCTACAGCGTGTCATTCTCATAGTGATGCGCTTTTTATTTTTCGGGGACTGTTAATTTCCCAGAAGGAAATCCGAAAAGTGATGGGTTCAACTCATCAATCCATAAAAGGGGTACTTTTCAGATGAATAAGACAAAAAACTATAGCTTCTACGGTCACTCATTCAAAGCTTACTACAAACCAGTTGGTCATGGTTACGAAGTAGGATTTTCTTTCGAAGGCAAACCTTTGTTCGTAGGTAACTTCGTTCACAAGAAAGAAGCTTTGGAGTGGTGGAAGTCATTCAACCAAGAAATTCCTTATTTCTTTGGTAAATACGAATTCCCGTTCAACGGCCCAACTCAATACATGGCGAAGTTCTTCACGAACTACATGTACACTGAATACTATGCTTGGCTAGACAAGAAGTTCGCGAAATACAACAAAGAGTACGCGAAGGCTTGGAAGCAAGATGAAAAGCACTACAACAAAATGCAACCATCTTGGAAAAAGTATTCCGACAGAAAAGCAGCATAGGCTGATTTTCTAAAGTGAATGAAGCAGCTGATGCTGTTTTGAGATTCACCGATTTTAGAATAAAAAAAGGGCCGGATTTCCGGCCCTTTGCTTTTTAGAAATTAGGAAGATCTACGATCACTCCACCGCCACTTTGTGCGGGATCTTGCGGAGCCGGCTGTGGTGCCGGAGGCGGAGTCGTTGGCTTCGGCGCTGGCGCCGGATTTGGGTTCGACGGTTGCGGAGCTGGCTTCGGAGTCGGAGTTGTTCCTACCCCGCCTGGTTGCGGAGCCGGATTAGCAGGCACTGGAGTGGTTCCAACACCTCCGTTGTTTTTCTTCGCCTTATCGTCTTTACGTTTTTGTTCATCAGCTTTGCGTTTCGCTTCGTCTGCTGCTTTTTGAGCGGCTTCTTTCGCCGCAGCTTCTTTGCGGATACGCTCTTGCTCAAGGCGGCGTTGCTCTGCTTCTCTACGAGCGATTGCAATTGGATCGTAAGTTTCTTTGCAACGATTGAGTACGCCAGTACCAGAAATTCTACTTTTTTGATATTGATCAACAGCACATTGAATCATCTGATCGGTTAATCCCAAATTACAAAACTCGGTGGATTCTTCTGGCTTCATTCCGCCTTTTTTGTATAAGGTACCCACGCACTGAGCGAAATTATTTGATCTTCCGCCAGCACAGTATTCCGCGGCATTCAAATAGTAGTCTCGACCAAAAAACGGAGTTAACTGATCTGCGCATGTAAATAAATTACGTTCAGTTCCATTGTTACAAGCAATTGAAGCGATCGCAATAAATACGTCTTGTTCTCTTCCAGCCTGAAGGGCTCCCAAATCAAATTGCTTCGCAACATCGATGGTACAATCTGCAAAGGCTTTATCATTGCGTCGAGAACAAGCGGCGTCAGTGTTTGAAGAAAGAGCATTTGTTTTTTGATAAATATAATCAGAGCAAGCCACTTGACCTGAACTTAGAGATTTTTGAGTATTATTAATAAGCTGAGCAGGCACAATATAGGCAGACGCCTGAACCCCAATGGCTAGTGTTGTAAATGCAATCAAAAAGCACTTTTTCATAATCAAAACCTCACATGAAATCTATCCGTAACTCTATAAGCACTGTCCATGCCTACTGGAAATCGAACCAATTACAATTGAACTGTCTAGTAATGATACAGCGACAAAAAATGGAGGTAGATTTATGTCCAACTATTTAGATTGATTATGATAGTAAGAAAAACTATCCAATAACTCTCCAAGGATAATTGACTCTATTCTGAATACGACTGTCCATACTCATCCCTGAGAACATCTTCTCTGACGGGAGGAGGTGGCAAGGGGTCACCTGGTTTCCCCGGCTCCCACGGTTTTATAAGATCAGGTTCCAACCGCTCATATTCGACCTTCAGGCCAAATCGCTCCAGTATCGAAATTGAATTAAGCCTGTCTTCGTCCAAAGAGTATTTAATCCTAGCAAATAGAGCTTTCTCTGTTTCTAAAACAAACGACGTATGGTTGCGGAAGTTCCTTTTCAAGAGAATAAGTTTTTTAATGGCTTCTTCAATATTTAGAAAACTTCGTCCCAAATCGAAACTATCTGAAATCTTACAGATCGTTCCTGCACTACAGTAAATATCAAATCTCGTTAAGGCTTCCTCATTTGAATAATATAGACTCAACTCTAAAATCTCACTTAGGTTTCGAGAGCTATCCGTGCGGTTTACATCTAAATAAACTTTTAGAATCTCATTAATCTCTCGTTGATTAAGAGTCATTCTCCCCATAACCGCCTTAAATAAATTCATTCCCTGACCACACACCCAACTCGACGGTGAAATATAGTTTCTTTCCAGGTATGCAACAAGAGACGTTATCGAGGTCGCACACAATCTGGCAGACTCTGTTAGATATTTGTTTCTGTAATTTTTAACAAGCTCAATAGCAGCATTGTTTTGCATCCTCAATGCCTGACGATACAATTCGCCTGGGTAATTGCGCTCACCATATGTATTAAATGATTCTCTGAACGGGGACATTCCTGCCTTTAACAAAGCCTCTAAAAAATCTATTCGCTCCGTTCTTAAAGCTACAGCACCTAAAGTTTCCCCATCAGTCGTAATAGAATTAAGTTCAGTTACCGATAATTTCGGCAATGCTTCCTGGAAGACATCCCATAATCCTTTTTTTATCGATACTTCGACCTTACGAAGATTCGAATAGCGTTCATCCCGCATAACCTCGTCGACACGATTTTTCTGACTAATTTGCGCTTCTTCAGAAGACTTTTTTGAAAAAGAACACCCTGCCATAACAAGCATCAATCCAAGCAGAATTGTTTTTTTCATAAATGCTCCAATGTTTAAAACCAGGCGGGGCAAAAAAAAAGCCCAGCGGGGGGAAGAGAGAAAACCCCGCTGAGCTAGCTAGTAACTTATTTCGGAGAATTACTTCATCGGTTTAGAATGAACCGCGAATTTTTCGAACTCGCCGTACTCGTGAAGTTTGTTATAAAGAGTCTTGATCGTAATACCCAAGTTGTTTGCCGCTTGAGTTTTGTTACCACCAAAGTGCGCCAATGCTTTCAAGATGTAGCGCTTTTCCAAATCGTGCAAAGTCATTGCAGGATCGTAGTCGATGGCGTCCTTTTGAGTCTCAGGATTTCTGATGTTCTCTGGGACGTCGTTCAACATGATCATGTGACCGTCAGACAAAATTTGCAGTCTTTCGCAGACGTTTTGAAGTTCACGGATATTTCCTGGCCACTCGTACTTCATCAAAGCCTTCATCGCGTCTTCAGAAACTGAACGACCACGATTCAAGTAAGCATGCTGAGAGTTATTCAAGAAATGGTTTACAAGAGAAGGAATGTCCTCTTTACGACGACGTAAAGGTGGAGCACTCACTACGATTGTGTTGATACGATAGAAAAGGTCCTCACGGAAATTACCGCGTGTTACTTCTTGGTCCAATTCTCTGTTTGTCGCACAGATTAAACGGATATCCACTTTGATAGGGTCTTTTCCACCTACACGGTACATCTCGCCTTCTTGAATGAAGCGAAGAAGTTTAGATTGGATTGTAGGATCCAACTCACCGATTTCGTCCAAGAACAATGTTCCACCGTTAGCTGCTTCAGCCAAACCGATCTTGCGGTTGTAAGCGCCAGTAAAAGATCCTTTTTCATGACCGAAAAGTTCTGACTCAAGAAGCGTTTCACGAAGAGCGCCGCAGTTGATTGCGATGAACGGTTTATTTCTGCGACCTGAACGATCGTGGATTGAACGAGCGATCAACTCTTTACCTGTACCCGATTCACCAAGTACCAAGATGTTAGCTTGCGATGGAGCCACACGGT
>CAZPYX010000102.1:0-15375 GCA_964590635.1 uncultured Bdellovibrio sp. | reverse complement strand
AGACAGAGATTTAATTTTGTAATTGTCCTGACTATTGAATAAATAGTAACGCGTTGTAGACCCAAAAAGATGGCAGGCACCTTTTAGATTTGTTTTAGGAGTTGTTCTAGTTCGGCGTGGACTGCGGACCAGCTGATTGTTGAGAGCTTTATGTTGAGACGGTTGTCTGGGGTTAGAGAGTATTTTTTGTTTTCGCGTACAGCTAGTTGGATGACTGTTTCAGGGCGTAGTTTTGTTTTTTCGGTGAAGATCAGGGAGATGGATTTTACGCCGGCGCTGATGTCGCGCACGCCAAGCTCTTTACACTGACGACGGATGAGCATGAGGCCCATCAAGTTTAATGTTTGATCTGGGATTGGTCCGAACTGATCGCGTAGTTCTTCTTCAATACGATCCAAGTCTTCATTTGAGGTGATATCGGCCAAGGCTTTATAGTAACCAAGACGGATGCGGATATCTTTGATGTAGCTGTCAGGGATCAGAGCTGGAATTTTCAAGTTGATCTCTGGATCCAATTCCATGTCTTCGATTACTTCGCCTTTTGCTTCTGCCAAGGCTTCGTTCAGAAGATCCATGTAGAGTTCATAGCCCACGGTATTGACGTGGCCTGATTGCTCTTCACCTAAAATATTTCCTGAACCACGTAGTTCAAGGTCGTATTGAGCGATTTTGATGCCGCTGCCAAGAGCCGTGTTTTCTTGAATGATCTTTAGACGTTCCTGTTGATCTTTATCGAGCTTGCGATTTCTTGGCATCATCAAATAGCAATAGGCACGGGTTTTACTTCTGCCGACACGACCGCGCAGTTGATAGAGCTGCGACAATCCAAACATGTGCGCGGAATCAATGAACATGGTGTTGGCACGTGGTACATCCATTCCCGATTCAACAATCGCCGTACAGATAAGAACGTCAATTTCATGGTGGAAGAAGGCAAGCATGGCTTTTTCAAGTTCATGTTCCTCCATTTGTCCATGGGCAACGCGAATGCGGGCTTCGGGAACAATCTGACGAATTTCGTCGACCAGTCCATAGATAGATTCAATACGATTGTGAATGAAGTAAACTTGTCCACCACGAGAGATCTCTGCGGTGATAGCTTTGCGAATGGTCTCTTCGTCGAATTTCGTTACGAATGTTCTGGTTGGAAGACGATCCACGGGAGCTGTATTAATCAGACTGAGATCACGAATTCCTACCAGAGCCATGTTCAAAGTACGAGGAATCGGCGTCGCAGACAAAGTCAGCGTATCAACACTGGTTTTGATTTTCTTAATTTTCTCTTTATGAGTGACGCCGAATTTTTGTTCTTCATCAATGATGAGAAGGCCAAGGTCTTTATACCCTAAAGTGGAACCCAATAATTTATGAGTTCCCACCACGAGGTCCACTTTGCCGTCTTTAAGATCCTGAATTGTCTTCTTTGCTTCCGCCGGTGTGACGAAACGATTTAATACTCGAATATCAACAGGCCAGCCTTCGAAGCGTTTTTTAAAGGTCTCGAAATGTTGGAAAGTCAGTACGGTCGTTGGTGCAAGGACAGCGACTTGTTTTCTTGCTTGAATCGCAAAGAATGCCGCACGCATTGCGACTTCAGTTTTTCCGAAGCCAACGTCACCACAAACCAAGCGATCCATGGGCTTGGTGGATTTAAGGTCTTTAAGGATATCATTGATAGCGCGAAGTTGATCGTTGGTTTCCTCGTAAGGGAAGCCGTTCTCAAACATAGCGATTTCATTTTCTTTAAAGACAAAAGGAGGCCTGTGCATCTCTGCACGTTTTGCGTATAGTGCCAAAAGTTCAGAGGCAATGTCTTTAACATGGGATTTAACTTTAGCTTTGGTTTTTTCCCAAGCCGTGCCTCCCAATTTATCCAGAACACTGGTTGCTCCAGAGCCCGAAAATTTTTGCAACTGTCCGACGCGATAAACGGGAAGATAAAGTTTATCTTTGTCTTTATAACTTAATTGAATGAACTCAGAGTCTACGCCTCCGATATTCATGATCTTTAAGCCTTCGTAAATCCCAATACCGTGTTTAATATGAACAACATGATCGCCGAGTTTTAAATCACCGAAAGCCAGACGCTTTGCTTGCTTTTGGAAGTCTTGCGCGGCAGAGGAATCACGTGCTCGGGTCTTCTTTCCATAGAAGTCTTCATCACGTAGGAAAATAATTTGCTCTTCATCAAAGCGAAGGCTGTCAGCAAGATAGCGAGGAATAATATGGATGAGTTGTTTGTTGACATCTTGTTCTTGAAGCCAGCTGTCCCATTTATACTCATCGGCAGTTGTGCGAACGGCTTTTAACTCCAGCTTTTCGAAAATCAGAGCCAAGCGATCGATGTGCGACTGACTTTTAGTTCCTACAAAAACCCGGTAGCCCTCATCGCGCCATCTGTGCAACTTGTTGGTGGCCGCTTGCAACCACAATTCAGATCCGACGGCATTTGATAGACTCAAGTTTGTAAAGTCTTGAGTGAGAGCGGTTTTATATTCGACACGAACGTCGTCAGAGCTCTCGGTTTCAAAGTATTCCAAAGAAGAGAAATAAAGCTGTCTGGAATTTTCCGGATAAGGAAGTTTGTCGAACTGGCTATAGAGTTCATCTAACTCAGGGCGAATGATATGTGCATCACTGCCAGCATAGTCAGCCTTCAGTTCAGCCCAGAATTCATCCGCACATCGAGAAATTTCGATTGGATCTAAGAAGAAAACATTCAACGCCGTCGAGAAGTGATCGAGCGGTGAAGCGAGGTCTCCATAGAAATAAGGAAGTAGGAACTCAACGCCAGGGAAGGTATTCTTTAATACCAATGAACGAAGCATCTCATCAGCTTCCGCCTTATCAACAGAACGTCCTTCAATACTAGCGCGAACTCTTTTTAATAATTTTTCATGCAGCTCATCGCGGAAAAGAATCTCTCGAGCTGGGCAAAGTTGGAACGATTGAATTTCATCGGCACTTCTTTGGTCCTCAACGCTGAAATAACGAATCGACTCGATTTGATCTCCGAAAAGATCCAAACGAACGGGCATTTTCTCGGTCGGAGGAAAAATATCGACGATGCCCCCACGCAAAGCATACTGTCCTTTGTCTTCAACCATTGGTGCTGATGTGTAACCAAGAGCGTTCAAATATCCCGCAATATCTTCAGGAAATTCGTCTCCCGATTTTAAAGATCGTGAGAACTCCTTTAAAATTTTCGGAGGCAAAGTTTTTTGCATCAACGCGTCAGAAGAAGATATGAAGATTTCTCCGGGTTTCGCGGCTTGGGCTCTGGTGAGAAAATTCAAGCGATCGGACACGCTTTGAGTGTTCGGATAGAGACCTGAGTAAGCCGAAACATCGAAGGCAGATAGAATGGTGCTCTGACGAAGCGGGTCAAAGAACTCAATCAACTGTTGCAGCTCAATGGCTTCGCCGTGACTGCCAACAACAACTAAGTGCGGCAAGATGTTGATTTTTTTAGAGTAAGTTTGAGACAAAAAGAAAGCGAGCGCGAGCGGTGAAGACGCTCCCGTGACTTGAATTTTTCCGCGCGATGTTTCGAAGGCCCGCTCAAGAATCGACTCGAGCCTTGTATGAGTCATTTCTGCTTTCATTTTGTGGGCTTATCTTGCCATGCTTATCACTCTGTTTGCATTCTAATTTCTTGGATTTCGCAGACGACACATATATAACTAATTGAAATCCAAATAATAACGACAACTTTGGAGGGTTTGTGCCACTCGGTGGAGTCATTTTCATCGTCATTTTTATTGCTCTGTTTGGAGCTTTTTTGATCTGGCTTTCTATTAAGACAGGCGGAAAAGTTCATTATCACCCGGTTAAGTATGAACCCTACGAGTGCGGTCTGCCGTCGCTTGATAAGAAAGATACGAAAGTATCGGTAAAATACTATCTTACGGCGATTCTTTTCATCCTTTTCGATATTGAGATCATCTTCATGTATCCATGGGCGACCACTTTCCGTGAGTTTATTGCCTCTGGACAGGGAGCCGTGGTCTTTGGATCAATGATTTTCTTCTTGGCCGTGTTCATCTTCGGCTTGTTCTGGGAAGTAAAATCAAAAGCATTGGAATGGGATTAATCAATGAATATGGGTAGAGACGCATTCGAAATTATTGTTAACGGGCTTAAGCTCGTTATTATCTTTTTGATGATCGTGCAACTTGTGCCAATCCTTGTTTGGGTTGAGCGTCGTGGTTCTGCTTTCATTCAAAATCGTTTGGGACCAAATCGCGTAGGACCGTTGGGTTTGATGCAATTGTTGGCCGACGCGGTAAAATTCTTAACGAAAGAAGCCTTCGTTCCAGATACGGCGAAACCGTTGTTGTACTATGCAGCTCCGATCTTCGCTTTGATCCCTGGTGCGGTTGCGTTCGCGGCCATTCCAATGTCGACGCCCTTCACGGTGGGCACGTTTGAATTGTTCGGACAAACTTGGGGGCCTTACACTTTCCTAGTTCAAGGTTACGATATCGGTATTGGTATCGTTTTCATCTTGGGCGTTTCCTCTTTGGCTGCTTACACATTGTTGATGGCGGGTTGGGGATCAGGAAATAAGTACTCTTTGATGGGTGCTTTGCGTGCTTCTGCTCAAACGATCTCTTACGAGTTGGCATTGGGCCTTTCAATCGTTGGTGTGATCATGATGTATGGCACATTCAATTTGACTGAAATGATCAACATGCAACAAGGCGGATTGCACTTCTCATTCTTCGGCTATTCGATTGCTGCAAACTGGTTGCCTAACTGGGGTATTTTCTTCCAACCATTGGGAGCTTTAATTTTCTTCACGGCGACTTTCGCAGAATCAAATCGTTTGCCATTCGACTTGGCAGAGGGTGAAGCCGAACTGGTAGCGGGTTTCCATACTGAATACGGCGGTTTCAAATTCAACATGTTCTTCATCGGCGAGTACGGCCATATGATGGTTGCTGCCGGTTTGATGACGATCTTCTTCTTCGGTGGCTACAGCATTCCTTATGTGACTGTTGATCAAGTTCACCAATGGGCAGCAACTGTGACTTCTTCTGCGAACTGGGCAAGTGCTTTGGTCGCTTTGATTCACTTCTTGGTGTTCAACGTGAAGTTCTTCTTCTTTGTATGGTTGTTCATCTGGGTTCGTTGGACTTTGCCTCGTTTCCGTTACGATCAGTTGATGGATTTGGGTTGGAAGACAATGCTTCCTTGGGCTTTGGCTAACACGATTCTGACAGCAGTCGTGATTTACATAGCGTCATTGTAAGGAGACTAAAGTGACAGCAGATTCTTTTCTATTTTGGTTCTTAGCAATCGTAACTTTAGGCTCTGGCCTTAGCGTTGTGTTGTTGAATAACCCTATCTATTCGGCGCTTTCTTTGGCGATGACGATGGTGGGGATTTCGTGTCTTTTCGTAACTTTGAATGCCTTTTTTATTGCGGGTGTTCAGTTGATCGTTTACGCGGGCGCCGTGATGGTTCTTTTCACGATGGTTATCATGCTCTTCGACTTGAAACACGACGTAGCAGCTTTCACTCGCGGAAAACTTTCAGGTCTTGTGAAGATCGCTTCCGTGGGTTTGTTGGCGGGACTTATTGTTGGCGCCATCGCGATGTCAGTAGGTTTGTTAACTGAAAAAACAACTGACAATCCGGTTCTTCAAGGAACGGGCATGGAGTCTACAAAGGCTCTAGGTCATATCCTTTACACGAAATATTTGTTCGGATTTGAAGCTCTTGGCGTTTTGCTTCTAGTAATCGCTGTGGGCGCGGTAGCTCTTTCTCGCAGTAAAGGCGGAACACATGAACACTAGTTTCATCAATGAAATTGGTCTTACACACTACTTGGTTTTGGCAGCAATTCTGTTCGTGATTGGTATGGCGGGAGTTCTTCTTCGCCGTAACATCATCGTTCTTTTGATGTCGATTGAACTTATGTTGAACTCTGTGAATTTAACTTTCGTAGCGTTCAGTAAGTACCTTGGTAACCTTGATGGGCACATCATGGTGTTCTTCGTAATGACAATCGCAGCGGCGGAAGCGGCTGTTGGTTTGGCCCTTGCGGTTTCAATCTTTAAACGTTTCAACGAAGTGAATATTCGCTTCTTCGAACACTTGAAAGGGTAAGTAGACAATGAATCATTCTCTTTTGATGGCCATTGTGATTCTTAGCCCGCTTGTTGGATTCCTAATCAACGGCGCTAGATACAAAAAACATTCTGGCAACGTAGCCGGAACGATCGCAACCTTGGCCGTTGCGATCTCTTTTATTTCATCAGTCCTTCTTGTAGTTGACCTGATTGCGATGCCTGAAGAAGGCCGTCGTATCGCGGTAAGCTTCTTTGAGTGGATGGCGATGGATAAGCTTAAAATCAATGCTGGTTTCGTGGTCGATCAAATCAGCGCTATTATGATTTTGATCATCACGGGCGTTGGTACTTTGATCCACTTGTTCTCGATTGGTTACATGCACCACGATAAAGGTGTTGCGAAGTACTTCGCATACTTGAATCTGTTCATCTTTAATATGTTGTTGCTAGTTCTTGGCGACAGCTTGCTAGTGATGTTCGTTGGTTGGGAAGGTGTGGGACTTTGTTCTTACCTCTTGATCGGTTTCTGGTTCACGGATTCAGAAAAAGCAGCTGCTGGTATGAAAGCTTTTATCACGAATCGTGTTGGTGATGCCGCTTTCCTTCTTGGCATGTTTATTCTTTTCATCACCTTCGGTACTTTGAACTTCCATGAGTTGAACGCTTTGGCACCAACAGTTGCAGATGCTTCTTGGATGGGAGCGGTGACTTTGGGAACAATGTTCTTGTTCATCGGAGCTACTGGTAAATCTGCTCAGATTCCATTGTATGTTTGGCTTCCTGACGCGATGGCGGGTCCTACTCCAGTTTCAGCGCTGATCCATGCGGCGACGATGGTTACTGCGGGCGTTTACATGATCGTGCGTTTGAATCCTCTTTTCATCATGGCTCCTAATACTATGATGGTGATTGCGATCATCGGTGCGGCGACGGCGGTTTTGGCAGCGACAATTGGTATGACCCAATGGGATATCAAGAAGGTTCTTGCTTACTCTACTGTTTCTCAACTTGGTTATATGTTCTTGGCTTGCGGTGTGGGTGCATTCGGAGCAGCGATGTTCCATTTGATGACTCACGCATTTTTCAAAGCTTTGATGTTCTTGGGCTCTGGTTCAGTGATCCATGCTATGCACGAAGAACAAGATATTCGTAAGATGGGCGCGTTGAAAAAATACATGCCGATCACGCATATCACGTTCCTTCTTGGTTGGTTGGCAATCATCGGTGTTCCTCCTTTTGCTGGTTTCTTTTCTAAGGATGAGATCTTGGCTTATGCATTCAACTCACCACTGGGTTCTCCTTGGTTGTGGGCTGCGGGTGCTTTGGGCGCGACATTGACTGCATTCTATATGACTCGTTTGATGGCTTTAACTTTCTGGGGCAAATCAAGAGTTCCTAAAGAAGTTCATCCACATGAATCTCCGGCTCTGATGACGATTCCTTTGATTGTTCTTGCAGTGTTGTCTGTGATCGGTGGTTGGATCGGTATTCCACATGTTATCGGTGAGCATTTGGGTGAAATTCCGAATGTTTGGGAGCACTGGTTGCACCCAATGATTCGCGAAGTTCCGAACATGCATCACATGGAAGCTTCAACTGAGTGGATGTTGATGGGCGTTTCTGTTGGCCTAGCAACTATCTCAGCAATCGTAGCTTATCAGTTCTATGTGAAATCTCCGGAAGCTCCGAAGAAATTCGCTGAAAGCATTAAGCCAGTCTACAACCTTGTTTATAACAAGTACTTTGTAGATGAAGCGTACTTCGGTGGAATCATTAATCCTTTAGTAAACGGCAGCAAGAACCTTTGGTACTACGTTGACGTGAACTTGATTGATAAATGTACTTTCTGGATTGGTGATTTGATGAAGGGAATGGGCTCATTGTCTCGCTCTCTTCAGACCGGAAATTTCCAGCAATATGCGATGTACATCGGTATCGGTGTTGTAGTCGTTCTTTCATTTGTGATCATGAGGTAATGGTATGATCCTGAGTGCAATTGTTTTTCTACCTCTTTTGTTCGCTCTGATCGTTGCTGTGTGGCCGAATGCTAAAACGCTTCGCCATCTAGCTTTGGGTCTTTCAGTGATCGAATTTCTTTTGAGCCTTGTGATCTTGCAACAGTTCGACGCGAACTCTGCAAGCTTGCAAATGGTTGAGAAGTTTATGTGGATCGATCGTTTTGGAATTCAATACTTCATGGGGATCGATGGAATCTCTTTGTGGTTGGTTCTTCTGACAACGTTCCTTACTCCGATTATTATCTTGGCTAGCTGGACGTCTATTTCAGAGAAAATCAAAGGCTTTCACGTTTGTATGTTCATTCTACAAACTGCGATGCTTGGAACTTTCTTGGCGATGGATGCGGTTTTCTTCTATACGTTCTGGGAATTGTCTTTGGTTCCGATGTACTTCATGGTGGGTATCTGGGGCGGCGCTCGCAGAATCTATGCGACTGTTAAGTTCTTTATCTTCACGATGGCGGGTTCGGTTCTGATGCTTGTGGCGATCATCTATATGATGTATCTGACACAAGAGGCGACTGGTCACATGAGTGCAAGTCTTCTTGATTTCTACAAATTGAAAATTCCATTTGTAGGCGGAACTTTCTTCAGCCTTCAAACATTGTTGTTCTTTGCTTTTGCTTTGGCTTTCGCGATCAAGGTTCCGGCATTCCCGGTTCATACTTGGTTGCCTGATGCCCACGTTGAAGCGCCAACTCCTGGTTCAGTTATTTTGGCCGGTGTGATGTTGAAGATGGGTACTTACGGATTCCTTCGTTGGGTGATTCCTTTGTTCCCAGAGGCCTCTGAGTACTGGGCTTGGTTGTTCATGCTTATCGGTACAGTGGGAATCATCTACGGTGCTTTGGTAGCGATGGTTCAACCGGATGTGAAAAAACTGGTAGCTTACTCTTCAGTTTCTCACATGGGTTATATCCTTCTTGGTCTTTTCGCATTCAATGCTTACGGTATTGGCGGTGGTTTGTACCAAATGTTGAATCACGGTATCTCAACGGGTGCTCTGTTTATCTTGATCGGTATGATTTATGAGAGGACGCATTCTCGTGAAATTTCTAAATACGGCGGCTTGGCTGGCGTATTGCCGATCTTCACGATCTTCTTCTTTATTATTACTCTTTCTTCGATTGCGGTTCCGATGACGAACGGTTTCGTGGGTGAGTTTATGATCTTGCTTGGTACTTTCAAAGCGGCTCCGGCTTTTGCTTACTTCGCTGTTCTTGGCGTGGTACTTGGCGCGGTTTACATGCTTTGGATGTTCAAACGCGTATTCTTTGGTCAAAAAGGCGTGCTTGTTAAAGACGAGCATCATCCTCTTATTGATCTAAATACTCGTGAAATCGTGGTTCTTGTTCCGATGGTTATTATGGTCTTCTGGATGGGTCTCTTCCCGAACAACTTCTTGAACTACTCTAAGGCAAGTATCGACTTCTTGGTTAATAACAAGAATAACTACAACCTTACTATTGCTACACCTGGTGCTGCTACTACAACAACTCAAGCACAGGGAGGTAACTAATGAATTCGACTGTTGGACTTAGTGATGTTCTGTTGATCTCTCCAATGATCGCATTGTTCCTTGCTAGTTTGATCCCTTTGACTTTGAAAGTGTTGCGCGGCAACCGTGAGCAAAATCCAATTGCGACTTTGACTCAAGGTTTGATCGGTATCGTAATCGCGATCGCTTTGTTGATGGTATTCGGCGGCGCGGGTAAGACTGCGTTTAATAATGGTTTGATCTTTGATGGTGTGACTCAGTGGATGAGTGTGATCGCTTTGATCGCGGCCGGTGCTTCAATGATCATGATGTACGAAAATCCAGCGACGACCGGAAAACAATTCTCTGAATTGATTTTCTTAGCGATGTCTTCTGCGGTTGGTATGTTGATCCTGGTTGCGGCAGTAGATCTTTTGATGGTCTTCATCGGTCTAGAGATGATGTCTTTGGCATTGTACCTCATGATCGCGATGAGCCACGAAGAGAAGCTTTCTAAAGAAGCGGCTTTGAAATACTTCGTACTTGGTTCGTTCGCTTCAGCGATCTTCTTGTACGGCGTGGCTTTCATTTTCGGTTCTACAGGTGGAACAAACATTTTGAGCTTCATGGAAAATGCTTCTGAACTTGTGCAAACGTCTCGTTTGTTCTTGTTCGGTATCTCTTTCGTGATCTTAGGTTTCTGCTTCAAGGTTTCGATTGCGCCATTCCATGCTTGGACTCCTGACGTTTACCAAGGTGCTCCGACTCCGCACACAGCTTTCATGGCGACTGCGGTAAAAGCCGTTTCATTCGCAGCCTTCTTGCGCGTGATTGCAACGAAGTCTTTGGTGGGATCAGATCATTTGTTTGATATGCTTCAATGGTTGGCAGTGATCACAATGGTTGTGGGTAACACAGCGGCGATCTTACAAAATAACTTCAAACGTATGATCGCTTACTCTTCAATTGCGCACTCTGGTTACGTTCTAGTGGGTGTGATTACAGCGGGTGTAAGTGACAACGGAGCATTCGGTGCTTCTGGAGTTATCTTCTATCTTCTAAGTTACTCATTGATGACTTTGGGTGCTTTCGCTATCGCGAGTATGATGGAAAAATCTGAAAGCCACATCGTAAATATCGATGATCTTGCAGGTTTTGCGAAACAAAGACCGATGTTGGCTCTTTGCTTGACGGTGTTCTTGTTATCACTAGCAGGTATCCCGCCAACTTTGGGTTTCTTCGGTAAGTTCTACATGTTCAATGCTGCAATCGGTGAGGGTCTTCTGTGGTTGGCAATCTGGGGTATGCTGAATTCAGTTATCGCAGTTTACTACTACCTACGCCCAATCGTAGTTATGTACATGAAAGACGGCGAGGCAGAAATCGCTCCTCGTTCATTAAACGCAACAACAGTAACAGTAGTTGTGATGGCTCTAGCGATCGTACTAATGGGCTTCATGTCAGGCCCACTCTTCGCAGCCGTAGAAAAAAGCCTTCTCTAATCAGAACGCCAAATTCAAAACACCCAAAAACCCCGGCCAAAAACCGGGGTTTTTCCTTAGGAGTGCCTGCCATTTTCGCGGAAAAGGTGCCTGTCATCTTTTTGGGTCTATAATGCGTCAATCGTCAAAGAATATTTCTGGGCTAGAAAGCAATTGGCAAACTCTTATTGTAAACAAAGGTTAAACCTTCAATGAGAGATCTATTGATTCGCTAATCGAAATGATTCCGGACTGACGCTGGATGGTTACGAAAAGATGGCAGGCACCTTTTCCGCGAAAATGGCAGGCACCCTTAGATGTCGTGTTGGCGGAGGATGTTTAGGGCTGATTTGAATCCTATGCGGACGATGCGGGCTAGGATTTCTGGGTTGAGGCTGAAATGGTCGACGAAGAACATTTCGTAGTTTTGGGGGCGTGGGGCGATGTAGATGTAATCCACTTCGGGGCGGTGGTTTACTTTTTCGCGGATGATTTGTAAGAGCTTCTCGCGATGGTCGCTTGGGACTTCGGCCTGTTTTAGGTAACCATCGACGGCGTTGTAGATGTTTTTGATGTCGGTTTGGTTTTGGATATGCTTTGCGATCTTCTGCTGAACCACTTGATACAAAGCCTGATTCAATATCAAAGGGATTCCGTACTTGTGCAAAGAACCCATCTCCTCGGTGTAGTGGTAAGGCTGAATTGAATAAGAAGAGATGATCAGGTCAGCTCCATTATCAGCAGCTACGTGAGTTGAAAGGGTATCCCTGATCTCGCCGTCATAATAAAAGATCTCTTTTCCATCGGGGCGTTTGATTCCGTAAGGAGCAAATACAGGAGGCAAAGAAGTAGAGGCCGCGACAGCGTCGCTGATCGTAGAAT
Source organism: uncultured Bdellovibrio sp. (assembly GCA_964590635.1). Lineage (GTDB taxonomy): Bacteria > Bdellovibrionota > Bdellovibrionia > Bdellovibrionales > Bdellovibrionaceae > Bdellovibrio. Next base: position 3,440 of record CAZPYX010000102.1, on the reverse strand, counting down.
AATTGATGTACTTTGTATTACTTGTTTTGAAAGACTCGGGGAAATTCCCGAAGATAGCTTTCCTTGAGTGGTTCAGTTGTGTACCTACGATGAACAGTTCCACGCCTAAACGAGCAAAGTCGTTATCGATTAGAACCTCTTTGCGCAGATAGTTTTCAATCCCACGAGTTGAAAATAAGCCATTGAGCTTCAATCCATTTTTCAACAAAGACTCAATCCCACCGCTCACTAATGTTTTATCTAAAAGAGTGCGAGGAATAAATTTCAACAGACCACTAGAATTCAAATTGAAAATATCGCGATAAGAAATCGGCTTCAAATAACGAAGATCTGATTTATCAAAAGATGGATTGGTTCCAGATCCGATTTGAAAGGCATTAATCAAAGATTCCACTGGATAACCAGCGCCTAAAATGGAAGCGACGAAAGCTCCCGCACTAGAACCCACGTAACAGCGAATGGTCATTGGGTCGTCTTCGTTCGTATTTTGACGCACCATCTCTTTGGTGCCGCCGGCGAACTTAAAACCCTTTTCTTGTAAGGCCAAGCAAACACCAATATGGAAGGCGGCGGCTTTAATGCCTCCTCCACTTAATACTAGTGCTACCTTCTTTTTATCTTTAATACGCATAGTGATGACTTAAGTATCTGATTTCCTTTGGCCGCGAGCAAATAATTCTTTTTTTGACCATGCAAAACCACAGACAAAAGCATGCATACTCAGACCTAGGTCCAGTAACCAAGAGTTGAATAGCCAGATCAAGGTCCTGTTTTTTCTTGAATTCGGATAAGTATTCACACTAAATTTGACAGACTGAAGTCCTGTGATAAGTTTGATTACGCAAGCTGAGTAGGGCTGACCACCTAACCCGAAATGCTTGAAATGAGGAATTAGATGAACGTTGAAGCTACCGATTCTTGGTTACCGCTAACGGACTATTCCACTAAACACAAAATTAGTGTGAGTACCCTCCGCCGTAGAATCAAGGCCAACGACATCAAATTCCGTTTTGAAGAAGGCAAGTACTTCATCATGGACGAACCGGTGAGTACCCATCAAAGAGTATATCGCCCCTCCCAAGAAAGCGACCTGGCTTTGGTGGGTGCTCATCAAGGAATGATGAAAGGTAGTGACATGGCTTCTTCAAAGGATGAATTGAAAGCTCAGGACCTGGCAGATAAAACCGTTAAGGTTAACAAGGATGAGCCAATTCTAACCGCAGCGAACAAACTTTTGAACGAGTTGAAGAAGGCTTACACTTTAATCCTTCAGGAAAAAGAGGAGCACATCCTTCAACTTCGTGACGAAGTGGCGGATTTGAAAACTCTAGTCAGAGTTCTTGAATCTGAAAATGATCGCTTAAAAGGTTTTAAACAGTAAAAGTTCTAAGTTTTAGTTTTAAACTACTCCAACGAAGTTGGAGTGAGTACAGTCCCGAACCCACCCGTAAGTACCAAAACAGAGCTCTTTCCCGCCAGTAGGTCAAACTACTGAACGCAGGCAAGGGCTCTTTTTGCATTTAAGTTCGTAGCAAAGATTGTCCGAGCTCGAGTCACGACATTTTTGACAACGTTGCTGCTTGTAGCTGCGCCAGTCTGATTTTTCAGAGTCAACACCGACTTCAATTCAAGATAGACTGAGTTGACGCAAGGACCTTGGGGATTAGTGATTGTATCAGTGAAGAAATTCACCGGATCAACTCGAATTCCTTTTTTGGTGCCCAAATATTTCGAAACAAATGACTGAACATTGAACTCACGGGGGTTGTTCTGCAGAAGAACTGTCGTCTTGCTTAATAACGGATCTATTTTAATTAAGCTAAGGTCGGACTTCCTTAAACAAACAAAGTAAGTTGCAGAAGAGTAAATTTCGCTGCCGGTAATGAAGACGGATGGTGTTTTAGAAATGGCAGCCCCCTTTGCATTTTTGGGGCTTTTTAAAAGCACACTCGCGTAATTGTAAATAATCTGATTTCCGTTAGCGTCTTTCTTGGGTTGATTGTCATAGGGATCTATGGGCGAGTTCAAGTTCATAGTCACAGTACCAACTTCAAAACGTCGTATGTATCTGCGATCTGCATCAACGACTGTGATCTCCGATGGATATTTAGTATTTGAAAATAAAGAAGCCGAAGTAGAGTCTGCGCTCACCCGAAGTTCATCGGCGGCGGCTCCTTTGTCGGCATTATTAAGTTCAGACCAGGATCTTTGCAGTCTTTCTGAACGAAGAAAGCGATCTAAAGTGGTATATCGAAAAACTGTGTGAGTTGCATCGTTGAGACATTCCTTGGGCTCGTCTCCGGTGGAGATAGATGTTAAACCGAAATAACCACCGTCATTTGCAACCAAAAGATCTTCCGTGGGATCGAAACGAGTGACATTGCGAACATCGTTTTCAATATTTTTGATCGCTAAAGACATTTCAACTTGGGTTGAACTCCAGCCATCTAGATTCTGCTTTTCGGAGAAGAAGTAATAGATGACATTGATTGTCCCGCCGATGACCAAGGTGGCTAAGCCAACGGCCAAAAGTAGTTCAATTAAAGTGTAACCACGAAGATTCTTTTTCATCTTTTGAAAATCACCACTTGGCTATTGAGTTGGGTCTTACCCTCACTATCGTTCCAACCCCAAACTTGCAGAGTTACTTTTCTAAGAGTGTCGGAATATTTTGGTAGTTTGAGATTGGAAACGCTGAAGTTCGCCTCAATTGTTGATGCAGGCTCCATCTGCCAACCGATATAAATTTGATTATTGGTGATGGAGGGGCTGGGACATTTGTCGTCTACAAGATCAACCTGGGACTCTGATATGAAAGTCTTATCGCCTTTGTAAATGCGGATCAGACATTTTCCCATCGGAGTTAGGTCAGTAATTTGCAGGCCTTTTAGTTCAATCACGTTGTCAGTTAAAATTTCTTTCAAAACGATGGATGGATCAAAATGGGTGACGTTTTTTCGAGATGATAAAACGAAAAATAGGAAAACAGAAACCCCAATAACGGAGATCCCAATTGCTAACATCACTTCGATAAGAGTCATGCCTCGGTTATTCATTTGTTGGTGTTCCTTGTCTCAATAACCGGTTGGTCGACGCCTACGATGGATCCAATGTTGCGATAATCAGAGGCAGGTGCGGTGTGAACAAAGATATAACGACCATTGTTTACCGAAGGTAGAACTGCATAGGGATCATATAAATCAACAGGACTGCTTGAAATGGGTGCCAAGTAAGCGGCATTTGGAACTAAGCAAGGAGTCATGGCGGGTTTAGAATGGTAGTAAGAACCTAAGTCATAGGTGAAATGTTTGTGAGATAAATCGAAAGGCACTCCGTCTACAACGCGGCCTTCAGCGCCACTATAATTTGATTTATTGAGATCGCGCTTGCCAGGGATCACCGTTGCATCAAAGTCCACATAGATACGGATTCCGGTGAGC
>CAZPYX010000101.1:0-15462 GCA_964590635.1 uncultured Bdellovibrio sp. | reverse complement strand
GGACGGATTGTGTTTGCGTACTTACCGGCCGTTGTTAACACCACTTGAACAGTTTCCAGGGCAAATTTCCATGTATCCCCTCCAGCTCAAGCCTTGCTTCTCTATCAGGTTAATCAGATTATTTTGTGAAAGATTAACGGGACTGTCGTTCTTTAGTTGTAATATATTTCACGCTAACAGAGAAATGTAATTTCCTTGGGACGGATGAACCATGCCCGTCATATTTTGCAATAAAGCTCCTTGAGTCGTTAGCTGTTGAAAATAAGGCTGCTTGAGGGCCGCCGCATAATCAGTATTCTCAAAAATAATGAAGAGAACCTTTTTGAAATGAGATCCATTAGGCGAGGCTGCTTGAGTTTGAAGAGAAAGTAGCAATGCCAATGTGACTAAAGAAACGCGTAACATAAGAACTCCAGTGGCTATTTGCCTTTTGTTGTTGCCCAGAAAAAGTCATCCATATCATCTGTGAAGATCATATTCAACGTGCCATGTCCTAAGGCTACCATTTCATCGTGGGCTTTCTGCGCAGACCAGTTTTGATAAAAGACTCTGTAAAGGGCTACGACCAAGCCAGTGCGATCTTTGCCGTGTTCGCAGTGCACAAAGACCGGTTGATTTTGAGGATCATTGATTACCTTTAAAAGGGCTGCAATCTGCTGACCTTCTTGGGGAGTTACAGGGTCCAGGGAGTCCAGCGGAATATTGATGAAGTTCATGCCAAGTTTCGTGACGGCATCGTTCTCAGCAGCAATGGCTTGAGCAGACTCGCCGGGTTCGATGCGAGATACAATCCAGCTGTAATTCGGGTTGAGTAGATCTCCACCTTGAAGGTCGATCACCGTTTTAACGCCCATTTTTTGAAGATCGGTCAGGGCGGCCAAGGAGCCTGGGCGGGCGCCACGGTAAAGGCCTGTCCCGAAGGAGTGAAGATTGGTGAGCACCGTGGATTCGGCATGTACTGTCTGCAATGTGAACATTGATAGAATTAGGACGAATACGAACTTCATACCACCTCAGCCCTCTTGGGGTGGGGGCATCATAGAGGGTGACTATTGCAGGAGCATTGCCCTGGGATTAAAATAATATATATTTTCTTAAGCCTGTGAAATTTGGGTGCTTTTGCCCTTGTCGCTGTGGTATTTCTTCCGGGCAATAGAGGGGGCCTCTTGAAAATTTTAATTGTCGAAGATGACAAAAAAATTTCAGAATTTCTGATCAAGGGACTGAGTGAAGCGGGTTACCTGGTGGAACATGCTGCCGATGGTGAAGAAGGCTTCGCTAAAGCCAGCTCCTTACCTTTTGATCTGATGATTTTGGATCTCATGCTTCCAAAGATTGATGGCCTGGAAGTTCTGCAAAAAATTCGCACACAAAAAGTGATGACCCCTGTTCTTATTCTCAGTGCCAAGCACAGTGTTGATGATCGTGTATCTGGTCTGCAAAAAGGCGGCGATGATTATATGGTGAAGCCGTTTGCCTTTACCGAGTTGTTGGCTCGCGTGGAAGCGTTGATGCGAAGATCTCCGCAATCCACAGAGGGTTCAAAGTTGCAATTCGAAGATCTCACGTTGGATTTAAAAACGAAAGAAGTTTTCCGTCATAGTCGCCGCATTGATCTTCATGCTAAAGAGTTTTCTTTGCTCGAGTATTTTTTAAGAAATCCAGGACGCGTTCTTTCGAAAACGCAAATTCTGGAAAAAATCTGGAGTTATGATTTTGATCCGCAAACCAACGTCGTCGACGTGTTGGTTTGTCGTCTAAGAAATAAAGTGGATAAAGAATTTGAGGATAAGACCATCCATACAATTCGAGGCATGGGCTATGTTCTTAAAAAGGGTTAGCCCTCTTGCTAAAAGTCTAAGCAGTCGCTTAGCAATTTCGTATTTTGTTTTCTTTCTACTCAGTGTCTGCTTGATGTTTGGGGTTCTTTTTTACTCTGTGGCGCAGTTCATGGAGCAAAAAGATCATGACGTCATTGAAGCGCGATTCCAGCAGTATCAACAGCTCTTTGAACGAGAAGGTATTGAAGGACTTAAACAGACTATCACCAGTCCCAAATTGCGTGGCCAATCAGCGCACTTCTTGATTTATCTGAAAGATCCGAATAATAAAGCCATTTTTTTTCATCTTCCCGAAGAGCTAGAAAATTTTGATCTTGAAGATTTGCAACGGTATTTGAACAAGCTAAAGTCTCCCGATAAAGCCAGTTGGTACTTTGTTGCCTCTAAAGATGGGGATGAAGATGCCCTTGAGGTTCGCTCAGCCCCGATTGAAAACGGATACGTTCTTCATGTGGGATCAAGAACGGACAGCCGAGATGAACTTCTTGGGAAGATTGAGGATTTCTTTTTATTCTTGTTGTTGCCCCTTCTTGTGATTTCCGTGGTGGGATCCTTTGTCATTGCCAAAAGGTCTTTAAAGCCCATCAGAAAAGTGATTGAGACCGTATCAAATATTAAAAACGGGGACTTGTCATCCCGTGTGCCGATGCATGATTCAAGGGATGAGCTCTTTGAATTGAGCTCGTTATTCAATGAAATGATTGAAAGGGTAGAGGCCCTTGTCTCTGCAATGAGAGACACCCTTGATAATGTTGCCCATGATCTCAAAACTCCGATCACAAGATTGAAAGCGGGCGGAGAGCTGGCTTTAAGAAGTAATGATGATGAGCAGATTCGTTTAGCTTTGTCAGAATCCATTGAGAATTCAGATCAGATTCAGAGCTTGATCAATGCAATCATGGCTGTCTCTGAATTGAGTTCGAAGGTGGGAAAATTAAGCCATGACAGTTTTGTGGTAAATGCCGTCATTGATGAGGTTATTGAGCTGTATTTCTTTGTTGCTGAAGATAAGTCAGTGAAAGTGCATTTTGCTGCGACAGAGGAAGTCGTTTTTGAAGGAGACCGAGTTCTTCTGAAGCAGGCCATCGCCAATATTCTTGATAATGCTTTAAAGTACTCAATGCCACAGACCAGTGTGGAAGTTCGCTTATTTAAGGAACTTGAGCAAATTGTTATAGAAGTTGCGGATAATGGAATAGGAATTTCTTCCGAAGATTTATCTCGCATTTGGGAAAGACTCTATCGTGGGGACAAAAGTCGTCATGAACCAGGCCTAGGCTTGGGATTGAGCTTGGTGAAAGCCATTGTGGAAGCCCATGGTGGACGGGTTGAAGTGCAGTCAGAGAACGGCAATGGCTCTGTCTTCAGTATTATTTTGCCTCTTAAGCCATAGTTAATCTTCATGTAAGGCTCAGGTAATCCTGGGTAGGTAAGCTGGTTGACTAAGACAGTTGAGGTTTTCCATGAAGCTTACATTGACACCCTTAATTTTAATTTGCGCGATAATTCTTGGTTTTGCTGGAGTCAGTCAGGCGGCATTGCAAGGAAGCATTCGCGTGGGTAAATATTCTCCGGATAGTTATTCGAAGTTGGCGCTGCTTTCGTTGGAAGAGGCCATCATGGCTTCGCAAAAGGTAGCCCCTGGGAAAGTCATGTCTTCGGCGTTAGAAAATGAACGTGGCTATTTGGTATATTCCGTTTTTGTAGATAACGGGAAAAATCTGCTGGAAGTGATTGTCGATGCTGGAACAGGTCGTGTGCTGGAGATTGCTAAGGAAGATCGCAAAGTCGTTTCCTCTAGTACAGAGAAGCAGGTGTTTGAAGTCCCCGACAGTGTCATCTACTAATTAGAAGCTGTTCTGTTACAGTCCTTCCTAAAATTGACTTATGATGAAGTCATTTTGATTTACTTGAACTTTCTTTAAGATCCGCTTCCAATAGTGGAATGGGCAAAATTTTTCATTTCTTTTCTTCTTTGATTGGGAAGATCGTTCTGGTCTGTCTGATCTGTCTTGGACTTTATAGTATTCTTGGTTTTTTTCTTGTTCCCTATATTGCCAAACAACAAGCGCAAAAAAATATCGAGGCTCGATTTGGTGTAAGGCCGGATATTCGCGAAATCACATTCAATCCCTTCACATTTGAAATGACAGTGTCGGGATTTAATTTGCCGGCGGATAAGAAGTCAGGAAGCTCTAAAAGTCGTCTGGCTTTCGAAAGATTTTATGTCAATTTGTCTATTTTCCCGTTGTTGAAAAAAGAAATCCATTTAGTCGACGTCAATCTAAAATCTGCCCATGGACAGTTCATCGTTTATAAAGATGGATCTATCAATTGGGAGATGAAAGAAGATAAAACGAAACCTGAAAAGGAAGAGCCTTCTGCAGATTGGATTCTGACCTTGGAGCATATCCAAATCGACAACAGTGGTTTGGATTTTTTAGATTATACCCACGTCAGCCCGATGGAAATTCCCATGGGACCGGTCAATCTACGCGCCTCTAACTTGAGCACCTCATTGGGTTCTAAAACTTCTATCAACAGTTTAGCTTTGGCTGTCGGGGAAGCAGGGCATATTAAACTGAGCGGCTCTCTTCATTTGAAGCCAGTGTCTGCGGATATCAACTTGGATGTGGCAGAGCTGCCTTTGGATTTTCTGACGGCATATCTTTCCGATAAGACCCTTTTGAGTTTGAAAAAAGGCAATCTGGATGTTCTGGGCAACGTGAAATATGAAAAAGGAAATGTTCTGTTTTCAGGTGATTCCGAGGTTCATGACATCGTTTTAATTCAAGAAGGTATTGAAGACCCTGTTATAGCCTGGGGAAAGATGAAGCTTAAGGACATTAAAGTTCAAACAGTTCCTATGAGCGTTCGAGTTGTTGAAGTGGCTCTGGACCAATTGCGCACGGAAATAATTTTGCGTAAAGATGGAACTTTGAATTTCAGAGATTTTATAAGAAATGCGCCGAATACAAAATCAGAAAATACAAAGCCAGAAAAATCAAAACCAGTATCGAGTGTGACAGCTCCGTCCGCTCCAGTTGTGGGCTCTGCGGCGGAGAACTCGAAAAAATCTTCGAGCTTCGACTTTCTGATTTCAAAGCTCACACTATCAAATGGTTCTTTGGATTACGCCGATCAACAGATCAAACCTCATTTTGCAGCCCATGTGCACGGCCTGGAAGGCACAATCAGTCCCATTTCTCCGAATGTTAATCAGAAGATCAATGTGGATCTGTCAGGTCTTGTAGAGGCCTATGGTAAATTTAAAGGTAAAGGATATGTGATTCCCGGAGAGAAACGTCCTTCGTTGAATTTGGCCGTGAACTTTCACAATATCGAAATGACGACTTTCACCCCTTACTCGGGACATTTTGCCGGATATGAGATTAGCAAGGGTAAGTTGTTTTTAGACCTTAACTATACATTGGTGAACAATCGCATCAAGGGTTCCAATCAGGTTTTGTTAGATCAATTTACGTTGGGAAATAAAGTTGAAAGTGAAAAAGCCCCAGGCTGGCCTTTGAAACTGGCTTTGGCATTGATGAAGGACCGCAAGGGGCAAATTAAATTTAAACTTCCTGTGGAAGGTGATATCAATTCACCCGAATTTTCTTGGGGCAATTTGATTTGGACTGCAATTAAGAACATGGTGATCAATATCGTAGCCGCACCGTTTGACTTTTTAGCAAGTCTTATCGGTGGAGGTGATAACTTGCAATCTGTTCTGTTTGAGCCAGGCACTGCCACTTTAAAACCCGATGAATCCGTAAAAATCGAAAAATTGGGAAAAGCTTTGGATGAGCGTCCTAATCTTGCGATGGAAATTACAGGTCAATATCAGGACCAAGATGTTGCGGTTTTGCAGCATAACAATATCAATAAAAAGTTAGAGCCTCTTCTTAAAAAATATAAAGGTGATCGCGCGGAAGCCGTCCGCGCGTTAGCCAAAACTTTTTTCAAGGGTAAAGAGATGGACAGTGTGGTTTCGTCCTATGAGTCTGCCCATGGAAAGAATGCAGTGGGCTTAGCTGATGAGATAGAAAATAAACTTGCAAGTACCGTGGTGATTTCTGATGACGAGTTGAAAGCTCTAGGGCTTGCAAGGGGCAATGTTGTAATGGCGGCATTAGTCGCTAACAAGGTCAGCGCGGAACGATTGTATCTGTTGGCTGGTGCAAAAGCAGACAAAGATAAACCTCCGCAAGCTTTGTTGTCTCTTAAAGATCAGTAAAGGAGAGCCCATGGGACCAATGAATTCGAGTGATCGACACATGGTAAGAGCCAAAGGGAAATCTTCGCTTCCTCAGGCAGCTTTACCTCGTCACGTCGCCAGGGGCAATTTTGGAATAGATCAAAGTGCGCCTTTAATTTCCCGGAAGGTCATTGAGATCTCAGCGTCTCCGGAAAGAGTTTGGGAAGTGATGGCGGCGGTCAATCAGTGGCCCGATTGGAATAGCACCGTTTCTTGGGTTAATTCAGCAGGGCCTTTGCGTGTGGGTTCCATATTCAAATGGAAATCCGGCGGGTTGCGAATCACCTCGACCGTACGTCTGTTCGAATTGAATCATGCAATAGGATGGACTGGGGGAGCGATGGGAGCCTTTGCTAGTCACGCATGGTATCTTGAAGAAACCAGCAGCGGTGTCAGAGTGATTACCGAGGAATCTATGTCAGGCTGGCTGATTCGACTGTTTAAACCCATTGTGCGAATGATCCTTTCTTCTTCTTTACAGAGATGGCTTTTTGATTTGAAGAAAGAGTCCGAGAAATTTTCGCGATGAAGTTTTGGTGATAAGGGGCGTGCGCTTGGTGAGATTGTCAGCTCAATCCAAATCGCTGAATGTCAATCTTGCGAGTTTGTATGCCATTGTTGAAGGTCATAACAACAAGACCTGGGAATCCTGCGAAGAGCCAATAGAGACAGTGAAGACTGTCTCTATGTCTACTCGTATGGCGAGCTAGTCGAGTGAGGCTCGGCAGAGCTTTCTAATAATTATTGCGACCTTAGTTTTTTGGGCTCAGCCTATGTGGCTAGAGGATCTTCAAGCAAAGGAGCATGGTTATGAAACTAGTTCTTACAATGATTCTGATGAGTGGATTGTATTCACAAGCTCAGGCGGCCTGCGGAGACATCACCAGTAGAACTTTCAACGGTGATGAAGCGGTCACTCTGACCTATATCTTTAAAAACTCTTCGGTGGCTTCAAAGTCAACTTCAGGTAATACCGTGACTTGGTCTCTTTCCGCATTGACCTGTCGTCAGACGAATCGCGGAGTTCTTCCTGATTTGATGCCCGTCTATGCCTGTACGACACCTTCAGGAATTGGACCTATCACTGCAAAAGCCTTGTTCGACGCAATGTCAGAGATGGGAGTTTTACCTGACGGGGCGGCTGGGCATGTTTATGAACAAGCAATGGCCATTAAGTGCAAAGTGAACAGCAATGGAGCTGGTGGTACAGCAATCAATCCTCGCTGTACCTTTAAGGCAGCTTGGGGTGATCAGTGTCCTTAGGCTGAAATTTCCCTGTTAAGTGTTTGATTTGACAGTAATTATAAATTCATTTGCCATTTCTTAATTAAGGATATATAATATCCTTAATTAAGAAATGGTGAGGAAATTATGAGTCTAGTGAATTACAGTCAGTTATCTTCAGAATCCTACAAAGTACTATTGGCCCTAGAGAACTCTTTGAAGAGCAGCAGCCTTGAGCAAAGCTTGGCGGATCTTGTTAAAATCCGTGCTTCGCAAATCAATGGCTGTATGTTTTGCATCGACATGCATATTAAAGAAGCGCGTCTTCATGGTGAGCGAGAACTGCGCTTGCATCACTTGGTCGCCTGGCATGAGTCGCCTCTTTTCACTGAAAAAGAAAGAGCAGCCCTGGCTTGGACAGAGCAGGTTACCAGAATCACTGGTGGCGTCAAAAAAGAAGACTTTGCCAAGGTTCGGGAACATTTTAGCGAAAAGGAAGTGTCGGATTTGACATTTGCAATCGTTGTGATCAATGCTTGGAATCGGTTTGGTGTTGCATTCCATAGCACTCCAGGAACGTTAGATAAACTTTTTGGTTTAGATAAAGCAGGTTTGAATTAATGATTTTAAGAAATCAAGTTGAGTGGGCCCTTCATTGTTGTACTGTTCTGGCTACCATAGAGCCAGATCAGTATCTTTCAACGAAGGACCTTGCTGAGTTTCATGGCGTGCCTAAAGAGTATTTATCAAAGGCACTCCAAGCTCTGGCTCAAGCAGGCTTGGTCGTGGCGACATTAGGTCCCACGGGTGGTTATCGATTAAGCCGCGATGCTGATGATATTTCATTCCTTGATGTCGTTGAAGCGATTGAAGGAAAGCGAAATACTTTTCAATGTACTTCCATAATCAACAATAATCCTTGTCTTAAGAAGACTGAAAAATACAAAGGCGTTTGTGATGTAGCCCAGGTCATGTATCAAGCTGATGAGGCTTGGCGTGAAGAGCTGCGTTCTTTTTCAATTGGTCGTCTCGCATCACAGTTGATGAAAAAGCTTCCTGCAGAAAAAATTGAACAAAATAAACAGTGGTTCTTGTCCCGCAAATAACAAAGAGCCCGACTTTGAGTCCTTTTGATTGCAAAATCCTCTTTTTCAAGCGGCCGTCAGTCCGTTTCTTCGTGAGTCAATATTTGATATGCTTCCTTTAGGAGGCAATTATGTCTGGTCATCATAAAAATAAAGGCTTTAGTCAAACGAGTAAGCAATATGACGGCGAAATAAAAGCCCATCAACAGCAAAGCCGCAACAAGCAAGTAGATCATTCGGCGGTGGCACGAAGAGAGGAAGAGGTCCCTGCGACAAAGGAATCAAGGCATTCCAGCTCTGATTTTAAAAAAGGCAAATAGACAATTGGATAGTTATAGATAGTGCCAATTTGAGTGCTGCGATAATACTTTAGGGTGACACAATAAATCTGGAATGATCCAATATACTGCAATCGCAATTTATTGGGGGAGCAGTATGCATAAGGGCCGCTTGGAAGCATTCAGTGATGGAGTTTTGGCGATTATCATAACCATTATGGTTTTGGAGCTCAAGGTTCCCCACACCGAACACATTTCCGGTCTTATTCCGCTTATTCCAGTATTTATAAGTTATGTTATTAGTTTTATCTATGTCGGCATTTATTGGAGTAACCACCATCACCTTTTGCACTCAGTTCAAAAGGTGAATGGATCTATTCTATGGGCAAATCTGCATTTGCTTTTTTGGTTGTCATTGATTCCATTTACAACATCCTGGATGGGGGAAAATCATTTTCCAACTTGGCCTGTTGCCCTTTATGGTTTGAACTTGATGATGTGTGGAATCGCTTATTATATTCTGACCCTCAGGCTGATTGCTTTTCATGGACCAAACTCTGATTTAGCTATTGCTGTTCAGGGTGACTTCAAAGGTAAAATTTCCGTGGTCTTATACAGCATTGCCATTGGCATGGCTTTCGTTAATTCTTGGATTTCTTATACCATCTATTTAGGCGTCGCAGTGATGTGGCTTATTCCGGATCGTCGTATTGAAAAAGTTCTTGCGGCCCATGAAAGAAAAGGCTGAGCCTATGCGAATTCGACAAGTGGGATTTTCTTCCCGTTTAAAAGCACATCGTAAAATTTTGACGTTGGAAACCTTGAAGTTCATTGCCGAGTTTCGCAAAGACGGCGATGCGCGTTTGGCGGCTTTGCGTTCTGGAGTTCCAGAAAGCTATGCTTCAAAGCAAGGACAGTGGCTTAAGAAGCATCCCATTGTTTTAGCTTCCCACGAAGCGGAGCTTGATGAACGAGAAGAGCTTCGTCTTTACAAGGCCATCGCTGAAATAGATCGTCAGATGGAGATTTGCAAAGAGCTGCTGGGCCTTCAAGATTTTTAGTTAATCACGATCCAAACCCAATTCCTGAAAACGAATTCTCATTTTTTGAAAGTTTGATTTGCCATCGGGAGCCGTAATATCGGGATGGGCGGGCGTCTCTGGGGGCACGGCTTTGCTTCCGCCTGGCAGATATTCACGAAGCTCTGAATTTGCGTTTAAAGCATGTTTTGTCTCAATAGCGGGTGCCGTTGTTGTTGTGATGGGAGTGATAACTTCAGCCGGTGCAACCACAGTCATGGTTGAAGTTGCGGCAGGCTTTGTTTCAGAAGCCGAAGAAGTGTTAGCGACCACGGGAGTTGCAGGTGAAGATGTCGCTGTTGCGGAGGTCGTTGCAGGCGAAGATTTTTCTCCACTAGACTGATCTTCGCATTGTTGCCCCTCCTTTAGCGAGTTAGCCAAAGAAAAAATCGAAGCTCCCGCAGAAATCAGTAAAAGGCCATAAGTGTGCTGGCAAAGTTTTTCTTTTGAGTGAATGGATCTTTTATCAGTAAGGCTGATTTCTTTTTTTAGCTCTACATAAATTTGTTCTTTCAGGGCTTTCAATTGCGTGATTCCTTCAGGACAAGCCGTGGGATTTGTTCCAGGAGTGCAAGTTGCCTTCCCTGATGTCAGGCCTTGGATGATTTTCTTCAATCCATCGGCTGCCGAAGCGCACGACAAGTTACATTTCTTTCTTAAGATTCCACAGGTGGCCGTATAGCCGGTAAGGCCCAGTTGCGCTAGACTGATAGCTTTAGAAAAAGAACTGCAGGCATCTTTAACGGCCACTGTGTTGGCAGCAGCAAGAATGAGATTTATTCCGGAAAGAGTTTTTTGCAAATCAGGGCTAGTTTCTTCTCTGCAGAAATTAGCTGCTCGTATTTGATCGGAGATGCAGGTCTGACGGTTGGCTTTATATTCTGTAAGTCCACCTTGTAAAAGTTGAAGCTCTGGAATTGTTAAAACGCTACCTCCACCTGTGGCTGCAACTTTCGCGGGAAGGGCGGAAACATTTTGAATAAGAGCTGCGACTTGGAAAGGAACCTCTTCAAGACCCGCTGGCGATATTTCATCGGGAGTGAGCGGCTCAACCGCTGGAGAAAGAGCCAGAGCGGTTGAGCAAAAGAATGCAGCTATGAGTGAGAGCGTGTAGGTGCTCATTCTGACCTCGTAGCTAACATTTCGGTCTTGCAACGGCGGACTTAACCTCTTTTATTGTGAGTATAATAAAATTCCATATTAGTTTGGTAAGTTCTCAATAAGAGAAACTCCTTCTTAGGAGTTTCGACTTAAATGAATTTTTGCTTTTTTGGCTTTGCTAGTGAGAGCATTTTGCTCTAGCTCGGCAACACAGGCCCAAGATTGATCCCAGGAAATATTGTGGGCGCGCTCTTTTTCCTCTGCATCTAAAAGATACTGCACCAGATTTCTTTTCGAAACAGAGGAGTATCTTTTCGGCGGATTATTTTCAGCCAGAACCAAGTCCGCCTTGTTCACCAAACGGCGTTCATATTCAGAATGGTCCGTTGATTTGTGATGAAATCCATCATAGATGGTCAAACTTGGAATGAGATGGTCCGTGAATTTTAAAGCTAACGGATCGTTATACCACAGGCTGAAGTTTTGGATGTCTTCCTCCTTGATCAAGTCATCCATGAAGTTGCGACAGATCTGAGTTCTTTGTGTGCTTGAAAAATGCAAAGGGACATGGGGAGTGAGCAGCCGGATGTTGGTGCGATTTTGAAAATCCATGAAGGGCTGAAGATGATCGACAGTTTGTGGTCTTTCCACAAAATAGATACGTCGGTGAGTTGCGTATCTGGTCATGAGATGGTGAATGCGTTGGTGGGACTCATCCCAGCGAATGTGCGAAAAAACGATCAGATCAGAGTTTGAACACAGTGGTGACAAGAGCTTCTCCTTGATGGAAGTTCATTAGCCATCAAGTATTTTCGAAGCTCGGAAGATAGCCAAATTACTTCCCAGAGAGCTAAGTTAAAACTGTGTTAGTTCCATCAAAGGTCTTTTAATATTTGCCTTTGTGCTGTTTGTCATAGCCTCGAGTGTCCCGTCCAGTAAAGCCCAGGTCTTCACGCTTAAATCCCTCGTTGTCGGCCTTATCACTTTGTCTGAGGCCTTGACGAATGGATTGGTAGCTATTTTTTTTGTGTTTGGCGTCGGTATCTTTGATGTGTTGAGCGCTTTTGTTTTTCATAAAGCCTCCTGTTGATACAATTAGTTAGATACAATCAGTCATAACAGTACCGATTTGCATGTAGATATTTTATCATATCAGAGGCATTAGGGAAGGCAGCTGGACTTAGTAGTGAGGTGGCTTTTCGTCAGCAGGGCCAATTTCTTCAACGGTCAAATTTCCATCGCGAATGCGTTTTACCAAAGATGATAATAAGGATTCTAATTGATCAATCTGTTGTTGTTGGCGGTAAATCACTTGGTTAAGTTCTTCGAGTAGAACTTCTTGCTGAAGAATTTTAGTTTCAATATCAATAAAGCGTTTGTCATCCATGGCCCTTTCATCCCACTAATGCAGGGCTTTGTAAATAGCTAACTTGTCACCTATCAATGGGCGGACATTCTTTCGCAGCTTTCGGCAGCTTTGCGACAGATTTCAGCGCAGTCGATCATTAAGGGATTGTCGTCGGCAAGTCGTTCGCAATCAATGGCGCAGGTAATGCAAATTTGCGCGCACAAGCGGCATAGGTCATGGTGAAATTCTGATTCTAAGGTCATCAATTTGGCGCAGGCTTCGCACATAATGGAGCAGACTTGCAAGGTGCCAATATGCTCAGAACTGGCGTGTTCTCCTCCCATGTCCAGGCAATAGGGGATCAATTGCAGGCACATGCGAGAACACTCGGTGCAGTTGTCGATGCATTCTTGAAGGACGGAATTGGCATACTCCAGTTGACTGTCATTTATTCCGAACGAGAGTTTTTCATCGGCCATGACTTTTCCTCCTGTTAGGATCTATTCTAGGGTAAAGGGGCTTTCGCAGAGTGCAAGTGTTGCTATTTCAATTTGTAGAGATTCATTTGAGCTAGACAAGGGAAGGCTCCTTGTTTTAGGTATATGTAAACCGGCAAAGTAGGAAACCAATGAATACAGACGATGGCTACAACGAGAATGCAGGGCAACCAAATGAGTCTCTCACTCCCATTGAAATTCTGAAGGATAATCTTAGTGCCGATGCGCTGGATGGAATTATCGAGTCCTTCATCTTACGTGAAGGAACTGATTATGGTGTGCAAGAGATCTCTTTAGAAAAAAAGAAAGAGCAAATCCGTAAGCTGATTGATAAAAAAGAAATTCGCATTGTGTTCGATTTTAGTACGGAATCGGTTACTTTGATGACTAGCCATGAGTGGCAAAAGCTGAAGTCTCTTTAGAGCTGGTCTAGCTCGTTGAAGTTTTACTTCGGAAAGCGGGGAAGGAAGCGCAAGTACTTCTCCAGCACGACATCCACATCCATCTGTACATTTTGCGAGTCGAGGACGTAAGGCAATTGAACAATCTTGCCATCCATGAAGTGCTCGCCGCGTACAAATAAGATCTGAGCATCCTCATCGCTGGGTTCTGAATAGTAGGGAACATAAAACGATAAGACGGCGGCATTTGTTGGGATGAAGCTTTCCACGTTGTTGACTTGATCGACGAAAACCTTTGGACATTTTCTGAAGCTGACGCGACGGAAGTGAAAGGTTTGATGCCAGTCAATCCAGATGCGAATTCCAATGGAATTGATGCTTTGAAGGTTCTCCAAATCAATCACAAGATCACGATATTCTGAGGATTGCAGTGCAGGTAGATCCGCGTATTCATCAAGGATGCCTGAGACCGAGAGGACAGTGTGTTCTGGAAGTTCTTGAAGGCTGAATTCGATCTTACTGTTCATAGAAGATATATTTCGTTAATTAGAGGACATCGGGTAGTCCAGTCTTTAAAGTACCATCATAAAATGTTTATGGAACAATCATACTGACCGCTGAGATTCCGTGAAATTCGTTGATGAGGAGAGATCCTCGAGGTTTTTCGAAAGGTCGAGTTCTATAGGCAAAGACAAATCACCGTGCTACCTTTTATCTACTCATATGCCTTTAAAAATCACCACCGACCTTATTGATGAAACCGTATTGCTGACTTTGCAGGGAAGTCTGAATGAATATTCATCAGAACTGCATGAAGTTGAAGTTCATCATGCCTATGATTTGAGTTTAGACCTTAGATATTTAACGGCGATCAATTCCATAGGAATACGAAACTTCCAAAACTGGATCAATAAGGTGCAATCTAAGCGAATCATTTTTCTTCGTTGTCCGCGAAATTTTGTACATCAGTTGAATATGGTTCATGGTTTTTTGCCATCGCGGTCGGAAATTCGCAGCTTTTATGTGACCTACTTTTCAGAAGCCACTGGCGCAGAGATCGAAAAACTTTTTGTGCGCGACATTGATTATGAAGTGGTCCATGGAGAGTGTGTGATCAAAGCGGCAGAGGTTCGCGACGCCTATGGAAACCTGATGGAAATTGACGACATCAAAGGTCAATTTTTTAAATTCTTAAAAGTGTATAAATAAGAAACTGCACCACTTGCGTGGTGATAGGGTAAAGTACTAATCGCGTAGCTCGGACCACTGTGATTGCCTTTCGAAGTGGCAGGTTCGCTTGGCGACATTGAAAGTAAAGTCGCCACAGACTTCAACTTGGGGGTCTCCAAGATATTTAAATAATCAGATAATCAGGAATGCAGGCCTTGTTGATTTTGACGAAAATGGCCTGGTCATTTGATACCGTGTTTTGGCAGGCAAAACACGGTACAGAATTAAGGGATTAAAAGAGCAGTAAATAGGCCGCTCCCAAATTAGCTGGAGTGCAGTCTTTGCCATTTCCATAGGCTAGAATGCCATTAGAATTGCTAACGATATAATTGCCGTTGAGATAACCCACAATGCCCTTAGAGGTGCTGACGATGTAATCGCCATTGAGATAACCGACGATGCCATCAGAAGTGCTAACGATGTAATCGCCATTGAGATAGCCCACAATGCCATCAGAAGTACTAACGATGTAATCGTTATTGAGATAACCCACAATGCCCTTAGAAGTACTGACGAAATTACAAGCGTAAGATTTGCTGGATATTAATAACAAGATAGCGATGGAAAAAAATCTCATAAGTTTGGTTTTCATTTGAACCTCTATCGCAAAATTTTTAATGCAACGGGTTGTTTTGTACAATATTTTTTTAGGTCCTAAGGATGCGTCCGGGGTTACGGTTGCTGAATCTGCTCCCAAAGCTTTTTAAAGGGAGCAGAGAGCAAGTGGTTTGGTACCTTTAGAGTAAGTAGGGGTTCCTTCGAAATCGACGCAAATGAACGTCAGCCACTGTCGAGAATAAAAAAGGCGCTGATTTTAAAAACACGGGCTCTCTAGTGCATGAAATTTCTGAAGATGCCGCCAGATTGATTTTATCTACATACTAATGGCGCAGTTTCTATAAATAAGGGAATCAATAAGACTCCCTTTGAAACTGCGCCACATACATTGTGGAGAAAAATCCTTCTCCAAACAAGGTCACTTCTATAAACGAAGCACTAGAACATATATTCCTAGGAACAATTGCCACGGGTGTAAGAGATCGTTTTCAACAAGAACCTACAAGTCACCTACGAACAACATCTTTCAAAGTCCAACAAAGAGAAACGTAGGGAACAAAAG
>CAZPYX010000100.1:9187-15504 GCA_964590635.1 uncultured Bdellovibrio sp. | reverse complement strand
GAACGTAAGAGAGATTGTTAGGCGAGAAAGTACCAATGGCTTTTCAATTTGCAAATCCCTTCTTACCTTCCGTTCGTGACTTATGCGAAGTCTCGCCCACTTCGTGAAAAAATGTGGAGAGCTTATTCTTCACGTGCCTTCAAAGGCGAATTTGACAACCAAGAACTGGTAAAGAAAATTGTAACCTTGCGTGCCGAGCGCGCGAAGCTTTTGGGTTTCAAGACTCATGCAGACTTCGTTCTTGCTGAGCGCATGGCCCAGAACCCTTTGACAGTTTTTGATTTCTTGCAAAAACTTTTAACGGCTTCCCGCGAAGCTGGAAAACGCGATGTTGCCGAAGTTCAAACTTTTGCAAAACAACTTGAAGGCGTGACGGATATCAAGCCTTGGGACTTCAACTATTTCTCTGAAAAATTGAAAGAAGATAAATACGCTTTCAACGAAGAAGACCTTCGCCCGTACTTCAAACTTGAAAATGTTGTCGACGGTGTTTTCGCCCACGCTAAAAAGCTTTACGGTCTGACCTTCAAAGAAAACAAAGACATCCCGGTTTATCACCCGGAAGTTAAAGCTTACGAAATCTTCGAGGAGAAATCCGGCAAGTACATGGGTTTGTTCTATACAGACTTCTTCCCTCGTGAAACTAAAAAAGGTGGCGCATGGATGACTCAATTCCGCAGTCAAGGATTGAGCGAAGGCGTTTTGAAACGTCCCCACGTCAGCATCGTGTGCAACTTTACGCAACCAACTCCGACGAAGCCTTCTCTTTTAACTTACGATGAAGTGCGCACCTTGTTCCATGAGTTCGGTCATGCTTTGCATGGAATGCTTTCTGATTGCACTTACCAATCTTTGAGTGGACCGAATGTTTACTGGGACTTCGTTGAGCTTCCATCTCAGATCATGGAAAACTGGGTGGGTGAAAAAGAAGGTTTGGATTTGTTTGCACGTCATTATGAAACAAACCAACCCATGCCTGCTGAGTTGATTCAAAAACTTAAAGCATCGCAAAGATTCCAAGCGGGTTACATGTCTTGCCGTCAAATTCAATTCGGCTTGATGGATATGGCATGGCACACGGCGGATCCTTCTTTGATCAAAGATGTAGATGCCTTCGAAGAACAAGCTACGGCCGACACCCGTCTCTTCCCTAAAGTGGACGGTGCCAATTCTTCAGTTAGCTTCAGCCACATTTTTGCTGGAGGCTACTCTGCAGGATACTACTCTTACAAATGGGCGGAAGTTTTGGATGCCGATGCGTTTGAGTATTTCAAAGAAAAAGGCTTGTTCGATCCAGAAGTCGCACAAAAATTTAAAGAGAACATCTTAAGTCGTGGCGGCACAGAACATCCCATGGAACTTTACAAGAAGTTCCGCGGTCGCGAACCAGACCCTCAAGCTTTGCTAAGAAGAGACGGATTGATTTAATGACTAAAGCGACGAAGATGTCTGGAGCCAAGCTAGGAAAAAAATCAGAAGCGAAAGCGGAAGTGATGCAAAAAAAGATTTCCGCGAATCAGAGTCTTCTACAACTGCCTGAAAATAGCGCCATCGCTTTGGTTTATCGTATTGAAACGGCCAAAGCGGTCAGCCTTGCAAAAAAGGTTGCTGATTTCTTAAAGGCAAAAGGCCATCAAGTCTTCACGGGTCCTGATCAAAAATTAGTTCCCGGCACAAAAGCTGCGAAAACCAAAAAGCAGTTGGACAGTTTGAAACTGGTGATTGTTCTGGGCGGTGATGGCACTTATTTGCGTGCCGTGCGCATCCTGGAAGGTCGCAGTGTTCCCATCATTGGCTTCAATATGGGCTCTCTGGGTTTTTTGACAGCCCACAGTGCTGATAGTGCTTTTGAGATTATCGAAAAGGCTCTTGATGGTAAGATGGAGCTTCGTCCTCGTTCTATGATCGTGGCCAAGGTTTTGCGTAAGGGTAAAACCCGCGGCGAATATCATGCCTTGAATGACATCGTGATCGAAAGAGGCTCGATGTCTCAATTGATCAATACCGCGATCTATTCAGATAAGTTTTTAGTGAGTGAAGTTAAAGCCGATGGTTTTATTGTTGCCAGTCCTTCCGGATCGACGGCTTACAACCTCGCGGCCGGTGGCCCCATTCTCCATCCAGAATCTCCTGTCTTTGTGGTGACTCCGGTGGCGCCTCACAGTTTAACTTCTCGGCCTTTGATTGTTCCTGACTACAGCACTTTATCGTTCAAATTAGACGGTAAAACCGCCAAGGCACATTTCATTGTCGACGGGATGAAGGTGACAGAGTTATCAGCAGACGATGAAGTTGTTCTGACTCGTTCTTGCTATGATCACTGGATGGTTCGCCAAACAGATCATAACTACTTCACTCTTTTGCGTGAAAAATTAAAATTCGGCGATCGGAGTTAATCATGTTGCTAGAGCTTAAAGTTTCAAATTTTGCCATTATCGAAAATCTTCATATCTCTTTCAAAGATGGCTTGAATATTCTTTCGGGTGAAACAGGCGCAGGTAAATCCGTTCTTTTGAAAAGCCTTTCATTGCTTATGGGCGGCAAAGGCTCTAGCGACACTATTCGTACTGGCTCATCGCAAGCGACAATTGAGGGATCTTTTGACCTCAGCAAGCGTCCTGACGTTTTGAGTGCCTTAAAAGACATGGGCATCGAAACAGATGAAGACGTTCTGATTGTTCGCAGAGTTCTTAGCGCCGGGGATAAATCAAAGATTTATCTTAATGGCAGCTTAAGTACTTTAAGCAGTCTGCGTGATGTTGTAGCTCCCCTTGTAGAGCTAGCGGGTCATTCGGCTCCGCTGATTGAAATGACCGGACAACATGAAAATCGCAACTTGATGTCGAAGGCTTATCATATGGATCTTTTGGATCAATATGCAGGGACCTGGGACAAGCGTTTGCTCTTCACTGAAAAACACAATCGCTACCATGCGATCTTTGAAGAAATCAAAAAGCTTGAAAGCGATGCCAAACAAAAAGCACAGCGCTTGGACTTCTTAATCTATCAACGGGATGAGATCGCAAACTTAGATCTTTCCCCAGGTGAAGATCAAGAATTGGAAATCGAAGTTAAAAAACTTAAAAACTCTTCACGCATCGGTTCTTTCGCGGATTCCGCAGAGGCCGCTTTGTATACGGACGATGACTCAGCTATCAGCCGTTTGAACGTCGTGCTCAAAAGAGGTGCAGAGTTAGCCAGCCTTGATCCTCAAATCGCCGCGAAACTTGAGAACTTGGAACAAGCCAAAGCTTTGATTGATGAAAGCGTTTACGAGCTTCGTCAGTACGCTGCGAAGATTGATGCCGACCCACAACGCCTTGAAGAGGTTGAAGGTCGCTTGAGTGAACTGCGTAAGCTTCAGAAAAAGTACGGCACCAATGTGAACGACATTCTTAAAGCTTTGATGGAAATGGAAATCGAAATTTCAAATCTTCAAAACTCGGATGTGAAAGTGGAGTCTTTGAAAAAAGAAGCCACCGTTCTTTTGAAAGAATTGGAAGCTTTGGGAACAGACCTTCATAAGCGTCGTTTGAAAGGTGCGGATCTTTTGGCGGACAGCGTAGGCGCTGAACTTTTAGATTTGAACATGAAGGGCGTGACCTTCCATGTGAATATCGAAAAAACTTCGGAGTTGGCTTCAACCGGCATGAGCGACGTTGAGTTCCTCAGCCAAACATCATCGAAAGATGTCAAACGCCCTTTGGCGAAGTTCGCCTCTGGTGGTGAGCTCAGTCGTATCCTTCTTTCTTTGAAGCGTGTTGTGGGCTCTAGCAACCAGCCGCGCACTTATCTCTTCGACGAGGTGGATACGGGAGTTTCTGGCGAAACGGCGGAAAAAGTTGGAAGAAAATTGAAGACTATTGGCAAAGGACAACAAGTGATCTGTGTCACACATCTGCCACAAGTTGCGGCCTTTGGTGATGCTCACTTCTTTATTCAAAAGTCCCCGCAAAAGGATTCCGTGGCTATGATCGTGTCAGAACTCAAACAAAAAGACAGAGTTCAAGAGATCGCCCGTCTGATCAGCGGAGAAAAGATCTCGAAGACTTCCTTGGCCCATGCTGAACAGCTTTTGGTGGAAGCCAAATAGCTTTTCGCTAGTCTGGCTAGCCGTTAAATAATTGTAAGTACGAAGCCTCCTCGTTCTGACCTTAAAATGGGTCATACAACTAGGAGGCTTTTTTATGATCTTCGTAATGGGGGCTACGGGCCACATTGGTTCCAAAATCACGTCTCACCTGCTTGAAAATAATCAGCAAGTCCGCTGCATGGCTCGCCACTTTCCTGACAAAGAAGCCTTTGAAGGTGCCGAGCTTATTGAAGGTGATGTCAATGACGTCTCTACTGTGACTGAGTCACTTCGTAACTGTTCTGCGGCGTTTGTCATGATACCCGTATCAATGAAAACCGATGAGCTGCGTTTCTATCAAAATAAAATTGGCGAAGTCATTGCCGAAGCCATCGAAGAAAGTGGCATTAAAAAAATCGTCAATCTAAGCAGCATCGGCGCTGATCTTAAAAAGGGCACCGGTCCCGTCTTAGGATTGCATGATCAAGAAGAACGACTGAATGAAATCACTCATCCTGATATTATTCACTTGCGTCCCACCTTCTTTATGGAAAATCTTTTAGCTGGAATTCCATCAATCATTTCCATGAATAAATACTTTGGAACGGCTCCTGGCGAAGTGCCTCTGGATATGATTGCGACTGCGGATATCGCGGCTCGCGCGGCTTTCCTTTTGATGAATCCAAACTTCAAAGGGCGCAATGTTGAATATCTCCTGGGTCAAAGAACTCTGACCTTCGATGAAGCCATTCGAGCTATCGGAATGGCCATTGAAAAACCTGATTTAGAATATGTTCAGGTTCCAGATAAAGAGATGCTCAATTATATGATTGGCGCGGGAATGTCTCGAAACGTCGCAGAGTCGATAAACGAACTTTCTCGAGGTATTGGCAACGGCACCTTGAGCGCGACAGTCACTCGCGACAAGTTGAATACAACTGCCACATCCATCGAAGAATTTGCTCGCACGACTTTTAAAGAAGCTTACTTAGCGGCCATGGAGTCAGAGAAAATCAAACGTTCTCGTCCAGCCTCTTCAAGCGAAGCCCGCATCTAATATTCTTTCATGGGACTCTTGGGGACGTTTGCTCCCCTGAGTTCCTTATGGATTTCTTTTAAATACTTTAAGTAAGAAAATAAGACTTGGGAAAATCAGTGCACTTCCCACCAATAAAGCAATGGTCAACTGAGTCAATGTAGCCGGAGGTGCCGCCGCTGCAAAGAAAGTGACAGGCCCCGTAGACGTCAACACTGCCGTCGGCGCTGTCACGATATACCATCCAAAAAGAATCAAACACACCTGTCCCGCTCCGATGATACGCACGATCACAGGCTGATTGCGTCGGGCAAAATACCACAATACAAAGAACAAACCCGTCGCACACAACATTAAAACCACGGTGACTGGATTTGTGACGAACTTCATAAAGAAATCGACTTTTTCGATATAGGCCGCGGCGAAGACCAGGGCTCCGGAAGCAACGACACCAATATTGAAGATAAAACCTCGACGCCAGAACATCTTCTTTAAAGCCGGATCTTCTGTTTCACCGATCAAATAAATACTAGCTAAGAAAGCAAAAATAAATACCGTCATCACTCCGGTCGCTAAGGGCAGAAGTCCCCACCAGGAATTCACATAGGCTTCGACAAAATCCCGGGTTTCCGTATTTATACTTCCGCGCCCCAGACTTCCCGCGATCACTCCAATCCACAGGGCGCTCCACAGACTGGAAAGACTAAAAAGCCAAGAGTACACGTTCTGAGATTTCGGTTCATGGATCGCATCGTAATGTCTAAAAGTGAAAGCGGTGCCACGAACGACAATTCCTACCAACAGGGCCACCACTGGAAGATGCAAATAGGTCATCACCAGATTGAAGATCTGGGGAAAGCCCATAAAAAGAATCACGATCACTAACACCAGCCACATGTGATTGGCTTCCCACACCGGCCCCATGGCATAGTTGATTACTTCCCGCTCTTTTTCTTTGAGCTTTCCACTGGGAAATAACTCTAAAATTCCGGCACCGTAATCAGCGCCTCCCAAAATAACATAAAGAAGCAAAGCTGCAGCGATAAAGAAAAGAAGAATCTCAATCATGACAAACTTCCTTTGTTCAAATTATTTTGTGCCACTTCGATTTGGCGACGGAACAGCCAAGCTGTCACGAAACCACGCAGAAAGTAAAAAAACAAGAAAAAAACAAAAGGAAGCGGACTGAACTGCCTTTCCACGGCGAAG
>CAZPYX010000100.1:0-9177 GCA_964590635.1 uncultured Bdellovibrio sp. | reverse complement strand
ACAGCAAAGCTGTCACGAAAGCCAGCAGAAGGTATAAAACTAAGAAAAGATAGAAGTGAAACTGAACTCCCGGCATCGGCGTCACGGCATCACGGGTTTTCACGAAACCATAGATGATCCAGGGTTGACGTCCTAGCTCTGTCACCATCCATCCCGCTTCCAAGGCCACAAAGCCCAATGGAGTCAGAAGAATCAAACCTTTTAAAAATATCGGCGGCAATTCGTGCCTCTTTCTAAGAAAGTATAAATATGCCAAACCAATTAAAGCCATTAAAGTGCCAAGCCCCACCATCACTTGAAATGAAAAATGCGTGATTAAAACGTTAGGCCACTCATCCTGTGGAAACTCATTCAACCCCTTCACTGGAGCTTTCACATCATCGAAGGCCAAGAAGCTTAAAAGACCTGGAATCTTAATTCCATAATCAACATCTTTGGTCTGCATATTGGGAATGCCACCAATGTACAAAGGCGCATAGGAACTGGTTTCAAAATGCGCTTCCATCGCAGCTAACTTCGCCGGTTGCAAAACCGCCACTCTTTGTGCAGAGAAATGTCCAATCAATGGTTGAATCAAAGAGGCCACCGCCGCGAAACACATCGCAATCTTCAAGGCACGGGCATGCAGCCGCGAAGGACCTTTTTTAACTAAGAGATACGCATGAATCCCTGCTACTGCAAAGCCAACAGCTTGGATAGCTGCAACTTGCATGTGCAAAGTTTGATGAGGCCACGCTTGGTTGAACATAGCTTTTACTGGATCAATATTCAGTGCTTCACCGTTAACCCAATCAAAACCTTGAGGCGCATTCATCCAACTGTTGGCGGCCACAATGAAAATGCCTGATGCAAAACCACAAACTCCCACAGCAAGGCCCGAACACCAATGCACCCAGGGTTTCATTCTCTTCCAGCCATAAAGGAAAAGACCAATGGCCACCGCCTCTAAGAAGAAAGCTGTGCCCTCCCATGAAAATGGCATTCCAATGATGGGTCCTGCATGTTTCATAAAACCTGGCCATAACAATCCCAGTTCAAATGACAGAACTGTTCCCGAAACTGCGCCAACTGCAAAGAATATGGCGACACCTTTCATCCACATCTTTGTCAATTCCAGATCCTCGGGTCTTTTATATTTTAAATACAGAAGATGCGCGGTCGCCATGAAGAAAGGCATGATCATGCCAATTGCCGCGAAAATGATATGAAATCCCAACGAGAAAGCCATTGTAGAACGCGCTGCTAACACATCAGTCATAAACTGAACTCCGCTTTGTTGGTATCCTAGTTCAGTTTAAGACCCTTGCCCACCATCAAAACGAAATCTGCCATGCAGCTTCCTAAATACACGAAGCATCTTGTTTCAAAGGATCGAAGAACTTAACCTAAGTGAATGAAAAAATGTCTATTGTTGCCCATCTGCCTTCTTGGAGTCTCTTGCATGCACAATTTCCCTCAAGATTATCCCCATCCCGAAAAAAATCCACACAGGATGGAGAAGTTTGGAGATGTTCGAGAAGACGACTACTTTTGGTTGCGCGAACGTGAAAATGCAAAAGTTATTGATTATCTTAAAAAAGAAAATGACTACACCGCCAAAGTCATGGCGCCAGTCAAAGATCTTCAAGACAGAATTTTCCAAGAATTAAAATCCCGAGTGAAAGAAGATGAATCTTCCGTGCCAGTTCAACACGCAGGATTTTTTTACTATGGTCGCTACGAAAAAGGACAACAGTATCCACTCTATGCGCGCAAGAAAGATTCTTTGGCGAACAAAGAAGAAGTCTTACTTAACGTCCCGGAACTAGCTAAAGGTCATACTTTCTATCAATCCTCAGGGCCGATCATGAGTCCCAATCAAGACATCATGGCCTACGCGGAAGACACTGTGGGCCGACGCTTTTTCACTTTGAGATTTAAAGATCTTAAAACAGGAAAACTTCTTCCTGATACGATCAAAGATGTCAGCGCCAATCTGGTTTGGGCCGATGACAATGAAACAGTTTTCTATTCAGAACAACATCCCGAAACTTTAAGAACCGATAAAGTTTATCGTTACAATCTGAAAACACATCAGAAGGATCTTATTTATTTTGAAAAGGACGAAACCTTCTCTGTCAGTGTTTACAAATCACTTTCGGAAAAATTCATCTACATTGGATCTTACAGCACCCTGACCACCGAGATTCAATTTCTGCCTGCCAACAAGCCCTTTGATAAATTCAAAGTTTTTGCGAAACGTGAACGAGGCCATGAGTATTCGGTCACGGATGGCCTCGACAAGTTCTATATTGTCTCGAATAAGAATGCGAAAAATTTCCGGCTGATGACTGCGGGACTGAGCAAAAATGACTTTAAACATTGGAAAGAGCTGATTCCTCATCGTGCGGATACTTATTTACAAGATGTTGCAGTTTTTAAAAATCATCTTGTTATGGATGAAAGAAAGAACGGTCTCACGCAAATTCATATCACTGACCGCGATGGTGGAAATTCTTATTACATTCCCTTTGCTGATCAAAGTTTCATGGCCGCAGTGGGTGACAATCGCGAGTACAGTTCCGATGTTTTGCGTTTTGAATATGAATCTATGCGCTTACCGCCCTCTGTTTACGATATTAATATGATCACGCATAAACAGGAGCTTAAGAAGACCCATGAAGTTCCTAACTTCAACCCTGAACTTTATAAGACAGAGCGTATCTTTATCACAGCTAGGGATGGCACCAAAGTTCCTGTTTCTATGGTGATGAAAAAAGATTTCAAGCAAGATGGTAAAGCTCCTCTGTTGATTTATGGATATGGCTCCTATGGTGCGAACATGGATCCATGGTTTAGCTCAGATGTCTTTAGTTTGGTGGATCGTGGTTTTGTTTATGCCAAGGCTCATATCCGTGGAGGATCTGAGATGGGTCGTGACTGGTACGACAATGGTCGAACTCTTCACAAGAAGAATACATTCTTCGACTTCATTGACTGCACTGATGCCTTGGCTAAAGAAAAGTTTGTCGATTCAAAAAAACTCTATGCCATGGGCGGCAGTGCCGGTGGTCTTTTGATGGGAGCTGTGATTAATTTACGCCCTGATCTTTATCATGGCGTCGTAGCTCAGGTTCCCTTCGTCGATGTGATCACCACGATGTTGGATGAATCCATTCCTCTGACCACAGGAGAATATGATGAATGGGGCAATCCCAACGAAAGACAGTACTATGACTACATTCGAACTTACTCCCCTTACGACAATATCGTAAATGCCAAGTATCCAAATATGTTAGTCACAACGGGCCTGCATGACTCGCAAGTTCAATACTGGGAACCAGCCAAATGGGTCCCAAAACTGCGCGCCCACAATAAATCCAAGTCCATCATCCTCTTAAAGACCGACATGGACTCAGGTCACGGCGGAGCCTCCGGCCGCTTCGATCAACTCAAAGAATCAGCCACCGAATACACCTTCATCCTCATGCTCGAAATCCTCCGCTAGCCCCGAAAGGTACCTGCTTCCCTTTGGTTCAAAAAAGTACCTACTTCAATCTAAATCAAACAAGAAAGGGAGCTGTCACGCTCCCTTTCTTGTTTAAACTTTGACTTACCATGTACCGAAACTTCCCGAAGGGAAGCAGGTACCTACATGAGCTTTCTTAGAACGTAGGGTAGGATTCCGCCGTTTTTGTAGTATTCCAGTTCTACGATGGTGTCGATGCGGGAGCGGGCCTTGATGGATTCTTTTTGGCCGTTGCTTCTGGTGATTGTTACGGTGAGTTCTTCTTGGGCCTTCATGGTTTCGACGCCTTGAATGTCGAAGGTTTCGCTTCCGTCCAAATGCAATGACTTGCGATCTGTTCCGCCGATGAACTGCAACGGCAAGACGCCCATGCCGATCAAATTAGATCTGTGAATACGCTCGAAGCTTTCCGCGATAACCGCCTTCACGCCTAAGAGTGTTGTTCCTTTAGCTGCCCAGTCACGGGATGAACCTGTGCCGTATTCTTTTCCTGCAACAACAACTAACGGAGTTGCAGAATCTTTATACATCATCGCCGCATCATAGATCGCCATGGTCTCGCCCGTTGGAATGTACTTCGTCATTCCACCTTCGATACCTTGAAGCATTTCATTCTTAATGCGAATGTTCGCAAAAGTTCCGCGCACCATGACTTCATCATTTCCACGGCGTGAGCCATAGGAGTTAAAGTCATTCGGCTGCACGTCCCTGCTCATCAAATACTTACCCGCTGGAGAATCTTTTTTGATACTGCCTGCAGGAGAAATATGATCTGTCGTGATTGAATCGCCAAGGATAGCTAGTACGTGAGCACCTTTGATGCCCTTCAAATCCTTTGGAACTTTTTGCATCCCCTCAAAGTAAGGAGGATTCTTGATATAAGTGCTATCGTCCCAAGTATAGGTTTGCGATGACGGCGTGTTGATCTTCTTCCAATCTTCAGTTCCAGCAAAAACATTCCCATAACGATTCTGGAATTGGCGAACTTCCACCGCGTGGTTAACCGCATCTTGAATTTCTTGATTGCTTGGCCAGATGTCGTTCAAGTAAACAGGTTTCCCATTGTGATCTTCACCCAAGGAATCTTTGCTGATATCCACTAACATGCTGCCCGCAATGGCATGAGCCACGACTAGCATCGGTGATGCCAAGTAATTTGCCTTCACACTTGGATTGATACGTCCTTCAAAATTTCTATTGCCTGATAAAACAGAGGCCACTACTAAATTTCCCTTTTCCACCGCATCGGCAATAGGCTGTGGCAATGGACCGGAATTTCCGATACAAGTTGTGCAACCATAACCGACAAGGTTAAAGCCCAAATGATCCAGATACTTTTGCACTCCGGATTTTTCAAGATAATCAGTCACGACTTGGGATCCTGGAGCCAAGGATGTTTTCACCCATGGCTTTACTTTCAAACCTTTTTCAACGGCCTTCTTCGCCACCAAGCCCGCACCAATCATCACCGAAGGATTTGAGGTGTTCGTACAGCTGGTGATCGCGGCAATCACGACATCTCCATGACCTACTTTATAAGACTCACCTTCCACCACATGGGAGGAAGCTTCCTTTGACGCTTTTTCCGCTGCAACTTGAAAACCAGCAACAAGTTGTTTTTGAAAATCATGTTTCGCATCATTCAAAATCACACGATCTTGAGGACGCTTCGGTCCCGCCAAAGACGGAACAACTTCAGACAGATTGAGTTTCAATGTGTCTTGGAAAGCAAAATGTTCGTCATCGTCAGTGCGCCATAAACCCGTGGCTTTCGCATAGGTTTCTACAATCGCCAATGTTTCAGCATCACGACCTGAGAGTTTTAAATATTTCATTGTTTCTTCATCGACGGGGAAGAAACCACATGTTGCTCCATATTCAGGTGCCATATTCGCAATCGTCGCACGATCTGCTAAAGACAAACCTTTAAGGCCCGGCCCATAGAACTCCACAAATTTTCCGACCACGCCCTTCTTGCGAAGCATTTGTGTGACCGTTAAAACCAAGTCCGTAGCTGTCGCTCCTTCATTCAGTTTTCCTTCAAGACGGAAACCAATAACTTCAGGAATCAACATGCTCAGAGGTTGCCCTAGCATCACGGCCTCCGCTTCGATGCCGCCAACTCCCCAACCTAATACGGACAGGCCATTGATCATTGTTGTATGGCTATCAGTGCCAACCAACGTGTCTGGGAAAGCATATTGACCATGATGGCCCTTCGCATGCCAGACCGTTTTACCAAGATATTCTAAATTCACTTGATGGCAGATCCCCGTTCCTGGAGGCACCACTTTGAAATTACGAAAGGCACTTTGCCCCCATTTCAAAAACACATAACGTTCGTGATTTCTTTCGAACTCCATTTTGACGTTTTCGTCGAAAGAAGAAGGAGACGCAAAAGAGTCCACCATCACCGAGTGATCAATCACCAGATCTACTGGAACTAGAGGATTGATCTTTGTGGGGTCTCCGCCCAAAGATTTCATCGCGTCACGCATCGCTGCTAAATCGACAACAGCGGGAACCCCGGTAAAGTCTTGCATTAATACGCGGGCAGGAAAGAACGAAATTTCTCGCGACAAAGACTCTTTGCTTAAACTCAGCAACGAATCGATATCTTCTTTTGTCACATGAACGCCATCTTCATGGCGAAGAAGATTCTCAAGAAGTACGCGCAACGAAATCGGCAATTTTTTTAGATTAGGATGCGAGATCTTTGTTTGATTAAAGATCGTGTACTCTTGCGAACCAATTTGAATATTTTCTTTTGTTTTAAAACTATTTTTTGACTGAACCAACATGAGAGGGTCCTCCCCTCTCAATTCCACTCCCCACGAAGAAATTTATCAAGCCAAAAGGCGGCGATCTGGGTTTTCACATCAGTCACTTTGCCTTCTTGAACAAGTTGCATAAGTTCCTTTGGATCCACTTCGGTGACCTCAAGAAATTCGCCATGATCAAGTTTTTGCTCGACATGCGTTAGGTCTTTCGCCAGATACAAATCGATATGCTCATCAGAATAGCCGATGACAGGATGAATCGTGGTCAGGAACTTCCAATCCTTGGCTTCATAACCAGTCTCTTCCATCATTTCTCTGCGCGCAGTCACAAGACTGTCTTCGCCCCGATCTCGCTTACCTGCGGGGAATTCTAAGAAGACTTGCTTCAAAGCATGACGATACTGATGCACCATCACCACCTTCCCATTTGGTAAAAGTGGAATGATCAAAGCCGCGCCGGGATGCTTAATGTACTCCCGCACATAGGTCCGACCATCTGGAGCTTCCACTTCGTCTTGTTCAATTTTTAAAAAGCGACCTTTAAATATTTGTCGCGAAGAGAGGATTTTTTCATACAGATGCTTCATAACAACAGCGTCTCACACAGACACAATTTTGTCTCATTTTTACTAACTGGACAAAAGATGGTCTCGGCCTTTGTCCAAAAGAAGTAGAATGACAGTTGCGAGCACTCGCGAATTAAAAGAACCTAATACTTGTTATTATACGGGAGCTTCGGCGGAGTCGAAGTGCAAAATTCAGGAGGATTTATGAGAATGCTAGGAAGAGCAGCTTTGTTTGCCGTCACTCTTTTGGCTGTTTCCACGTTGTCACTTCAAGATGCAAATGCTGCCCGCGCTGGCGGTGGCTTGAGTCGTGCTGCCGTTGGCGGTGACAGCTCTTTAGGTTTTGGTTTTTCTGTTGTTTCTGCGGGCCAGAACGATTTGAACTCGGCGATTGACCTTGCCCGCACGCAGGACGGCGCCAGCACAAAAAATCTCGGCTCCGCTTATGAATTCTATGCGAACTGGATCTATCGCTTTGCTTCTTCTCCTTATGCCTTTGTTCTTCGTCCATCTTACTTCACTCAGTCTGAAACAGGCTCGGGTACGGGTGGCAGCTATGACTACAAATTAAGTGGCTTCACTGTTTTCCCCATCGTACGTATGTATCCACTTGAAAACTCATTCATCCACTTCTATATGCAAGCGGGCGTAGGTTATGGAATGCTGAACGGTGATATCACAGCGGGAAGTAACGATGTTAAGTTCAAAGGCAGTGCTTTTGGTGCGATGGGTGGTATCGGTGTGGATTTCTGTTTCACCGATGCTCACTGTTTAACGATCGAAGGCAACATTCGCTATCTTCCGATCGAAAGAAATATTTCTGACGGAGGCAATTGCACAGGCGGCAGCATTCCTGGAATTTCTCAGTGCGGAGGAAACACAGAGGTTGAACTTAACAACACCGACTTACGAACAACGATGTCAGGTGTTCAAGGCCTTATCGGTTACACAATGAACTTCTAAGAATTACGACACATTAATATAAGAATTTAAAAAGGCCTTCTTCCGAAGGCCTTTTTATTTTTGCCACACTTTCTTAACGCCATGACAGCATTGTCATTTGATACCTCTGGACTAAGTCTGTAGATAAGTGACCTCATTCTATCCAGAGGGGCTTTATGAAAAAAATCATTGCGTTCTTAGTTCTATCTTTAGCAACATCATCGTCATTTGCGATTCCATGCACCTCCGAAGCGATTTCGGGTGCGCTCCAGGAATACATTGATGCTCAGCCGATCTGCTTCTCTCCTTGCGAGGCTGCTAAAGTTTATAAAGATGTTTACCAGCACGGACTAAGTCTTGTGCAGAATAACTGTACAGAAAAAGATCCCGAAGCCATCATCGCAATCAAAGACCTCAACAAAGCCCTGGCTGAAGCCAACGAAGCCATTCGTGTAAAGTGTCATTAAAAAAAGGTAAAAAAGGTACGGCCTTACTTTTGGTGGCGCACCTGCGCTACCAAAAGTAAGGCCGTACCTTTAGCTTTCGACTTTTGGAATTAAGACTTTGAGGATGACTCCTTGGACTCCATCTGCGTTTTCGACGTTTGAAACCTCAATGGAACCACCATGCAGTTCGGCGATGGTCTTCATAATGACGGACCCCAGGCCTAACGAGAAATTGAGGCCTTTACTTTCTTCTCTGCGTTTTCTGCGCTCTTGGCGCTTGCCAAAGTTTGTTAAGCCCGCTGTGTCCATTCCGGGGCCATCATCAACCACTGCGATCTCGATGTGATTGGGACTATCAGAAATCGACACAGTGATTTTATTTTTTGCATATCTTGAAGCATTGTCGAGGGCATTCTTCAACAGTCTTAGAAGTAAGTAGGAATCACCCAGGACCGTCGCTGTCTTTCCGTTCATACCCTCCGCGGAAAAATTCCACTCTTTGCCCAACTGATTTGAACTTTGTCTGAAGCGAAGTTCCTGTTGAACCAAATTTGACAGGTCAATAAAGTCCGTCGACTTCTTATAGTGAGGCTCATCCAACTCTGCGATCGTCATAAGCTTTTCTAGCAACTCTTTGAAATATTCCACTTCCGCTGTGATCATCGTGAAGATCTCGTTGCGATCAGACACAGTCATCTTATTGAAATGAAACTTCAAAGTTTCAAATGAAGTCGTTAGACTGGTCAATGGTGTGCGCAGGTCATGTCCCAGTTCACTTAGTAAATTACTTCGAGCACTCTCTGTCTCACGCACACGATTGACCAAGCTTTCGATCTCGATGGCCATGACATTGAAATACCACAGCAAACCCCCGAATTCAACCATGGGTTTAATATGAAAGAGACGCTTCAATTCCCCCCGGTCAACACGCCGAC
>CAZPYX010000099.1:0-15740 GCA_964590635.1 uncultured Bdellovibrio sp. | reverse complement strand
ACTCTGTTAAGTTCCACGCCGTACAAATAACCCATAAATCGG
The DNA here is from genome assembly GCA_964590635.1 of uncultured Bdellovibrio sp. Taxonomy (GTDB): domain Bacteria; phylum Bdellovibrionota; class Bdellovibrionia; order Bdellovibrionales; family Bdellovibrionaceae; genus Bdellovibrio. The sequence goes on along the minus strand of CAZPYX010000099.1, from coordinate 15,698 downwards.
AGATCTTATGAAAGCTCTTTTGGCTATCGCCGCGACTTTATTTGCGACTTCTGCATTTGCAGCAACTGAAACAATCACTTGTGCATACAATAGCAATTCAGACCTGATGATGGATATCAAAGTAGACACGGCAACAGGACAAGTTTTAGGCGCAGGTCTGTACAACCAAGACTGGGGCCAAACTGGAGACGGTACCTTCAAAGTAACTAAAGCAGTGGGAGTAGTTAATCCTATGGCGGGTCTTCAAGTTGTTCTTGCAGATAACCAAACTTTGGATATCGATTGGACAGTCCTTGAAACAGGTCACAACGGTGCTGTGATCTTGAATTCTCAAGACGAATATCACTGCTTCTAATTTGACGACTGAATTGTCTTTAGAGATCGCATAAAAAAAGCCTGGATGGATAACATCCGGGCTTTTTTTATAAACTAACTAAGAGTGCATATATTGAGTCTATATATTCAAAAGCGCGCAGGCGAATCTTTGCACTCGAAGTATGCGCTGCTTGTTAGTTTCTTTTCGAGGGGTGTTGATCGCCTCGAGCATTTCCCCAAGTAGATAGTTATGTAAGCTGACAGCGGCCGTCGCTGGCGATGAAATGCTCCAAGAGCCATCTTTGTTGCCGCGTTTTAGAATGGCTTCAAATCTTTGAATTCTTAATTCAGAAATTGCACTGTGGATTTTCTTAATCTGGGGGACTTGGGTGACGTAAAAGTGCAAAGCTAGAAAGGCAAAACTAAAGCCTTTGTTTCTGAAGCACCACTCGAGGTTGTTTGCCAAATGATGCAAAAGTTGTTTGCGGGAGTTCTGATCGGGAAGTTCACGGGTCTCAAAAAACTCCCGACCTCGCTGGGCTCCAAGCAAAATTCCTTCAGTCAGAAGTTCATCACTATTTTTAAAATATTTGTAAAGAGCGGCCTGGGTGATCCCAAGGGATGAAGCAACTTCCTGGAAGGACGTGTTCTGTACGCCCTTTTGGGAATACAGATCAAGTGCTTCGATCAGAATATTCTCTTTTGTTCTTTGTCCCTTGGTGATCGCCAATTATTGCTCCCAACACATAAGACGACTGTTTGTGCCGTATGCGACTTCATCGCGAGTCGCGGGAATAGCAGTAATGTCCCAATTCACTTGAAAGCTAGAACTTCCTAAATCCAATTTTCTAATGCTGATGTCGAGGCGCCCATCAGAAGAAACAAAGTAAGCATAGTCAGGGTTGTAGATTGATTTCAAATTCAATGAATAAGTTTTATTTGCATTGAGCTTCCAGTTTGCTGGTGCCGTGTCCGTATTCATTAAGACTTTAAGAACGGCTTTGTCGCCCTCAAGAGAAAGTACAGCTTTAAGACTTGCAGATTCTTCCGTGCCCGCTGGGTTGTAGTTGTTTTTGTTGAAGCATACGTAGTTAGAGGCATGGGCTGCAAGTGACATGAAAAGAGAAGCGACAAGAGTTATAGAGAATATTTTCATAATTACTCCTAAGTTTTAGTTGTTGCGCCTCTTGTATAGCAAACCTGATTTTGTCACTATTTAAAAGTTATAATTTATAACTTTTTCTACAAACCTACAAGAAAGATGTCTTTTTGTATGGTCTTTTTGAAATGAAGAGCGAAACAAGACCCATGAGGGAGGAAGCCTGTCAGAGGCCGGCTGGGGTGGGATTTGCTCCCTGGACTGTGAAGTATGAAAAGGACAGCTACTTTACACTTCTCGGGCTATTAGACGAAGATCAACTCGCAAGTATTTAAAGAATATAAACGGATGCCCTATAAAGGTTTCTTTATGATGAAAATATGAATTAAGTTGAAAACAAATGTACTGGGAAGACCTTCGTAGGTAAGGGTAGTCGATTGACAGCTCTTCTTCGCTTTGGTTTGTGGAACTACGGGTTTAAAATCAAAACATGGCCAGACTGCAATTATTGGTAGTCATTTTGTTGCTTTTCTTTTCTGAGCGGATCAAAGCTTCAGAGGTTATTGTTGTCGGAGTTGAAGAGTCCATTCCCTGGAATTTAGATTGTGGTTTGAGTACATTAAATCATTTTGCTGCTGATAATGGTCTTCAAGTTGAATATCGAATTCTTCCAGTAGAACGCTTATTTAAAGAACTGAACTCTGGTAAGATTGACTTTAAATATCCCGACAATCCTGCATGGAAAAAAGAGCAGCGTGAGGTAAGACCTCGGTTTTCGAAAAAGCCATTGTTCGTCGTCACAGAAGGATTTATTCGTCGCAAGAGCGAGAAATCCCAGATCCATAAAGTGGGCACAATTCTTGGCTTTACCACTCCTCATACTGAAAAATATGAAATGTCTTTTGTTCGTGACTACAAGTCATTGCTGCAGCTCTTGATTTCGAAAAGAGTTGATGCGGTCTATGGCAATATTGAGATTTTAAATCAGGCAAGAGAAGGCCGGGGCGCAGATTTTGAGTACTCAAAATTAGCTCCGTTCAGCAATGGTGATTATTATTTATCGTCGGTGGCCTCTGGAAAGTTTATTTCTGAATTTGACCGCTGGCGGGAAAAACAAATTCGACGACTTAAATTGAAAGATCAAAATTAGTTAGAAAAAAGCCCCACGCGGGAGGAATCTCGCGTGAGGCTTTGCTGGAGGAGGGATCTACTTCACGTACTCAATGAGTGACTCATTTGCGAAGCGGACTTTTTTAAGAGATTGGAATGAATCTTCAGGATGTCGATATCCCAAAGCGACAGTGGCAACTGATTTCCATCCTGTGCCCTCAAGGCCGAGGATTTTATCATAAGCAGCTGGATCGAAGCCCTCCATTGGAGTCGCATCGATTTTCAAAAGTGCTGCGGTTTCTAACAGGAAGCCCATAGCGATGTAGGTCTGACGTTGAGACCACACGCGGATCTTTTCTTCAGGACCTTTCACTAAATTGTTAACCATCATTTCCTTGTATCCAGCCAGGGCCTCAAGAGGGGCTCCGCGAACTTCAGCAATGCGCTCGATGTATTTTTGTACAAAGGCTTCGTCCACGGAATCTTTATAAAGGAACACAACGTAGTGACTCGCATCTGTTACTTGGGTTTGTCCCCAAGAGACGGGCTTCAATTGTTCGCGAACTTCGGGGTTCTCAATGACCAAGAATTTCCAAGGTTGGATGCCGTATGAAGAAGGAGCCAAAGTGAGGGACTCTGTTAAAGTCTTCCAATCTTGGGCTGCGATTTTTTTAGAGGCATCGAACTTCTTCGTAGCGTAGCGCCATTCGAGGGCTTCTTGGATCTTTGCGTGCGTCATTGAGATTCTCCCGTGTGTTTTATAAGGACTGGCAGTCAGATAACTAAATGTGCCTAACATGAACACAATATGTAGGAGGTTTCTTTTAAATGCAACAGTTAAAGTTACATTTAAGGGTTTTTCTTATTTTGGGGACCTAAAGAGGACATATTGTGCTTAAGATTGTGTCTTTTTGAATCTTGGGCTATACTTGTTCCATGTTAGATCAAAGGTTTGCAGCCTCAGTCCATATAATGACCATCCTTGCTTACAATGCAGGAGAGTTGATGACGTCCGAATATCTGGCCAACAGTATTCGTACGAATCCAACGGTGGTTCGTCGTTTGTTGGCGAAGATGGTCGAGGCAGGCTTGCTTGAATCCTTTAAAGGTAAGGCTGGCGGAGTTCGCATGGCGAAGTCTCCAAAGGAAATTTCTTTAAAGGACATCTATAAGGCCGTTTCGAATAAAGCCTTGATCAACTGCCGTGATAATGAACCGCCCAAACAGTGTGTTGTCAGCTGCTCAATGAAAAATATCTTCAGTGAAGTTGCTCAGGGCATTGAAAACAGCTCCATGTCTTATCTTGCTAAAATCAAACTTTCCGACCTCACCGCGAAAGTTTAAATCTTTTAAATATGAACGACTCCACAAAGCCGAAGCTTGATAGTCACATTCAAGAGCTTCACGACAAAGCCTGTGAAAAAGGCGAAGAGTCATACATCGACCCTGCAACTGGCTATTTGGTATTCACAAAACTCTTCCATTTGAAGAGAGGCTATTGTTGCAATTCCGGTTGTCGTCATTGTCCTTGGCGTTCATCGACCTCGGATTTGCTGAAGTGTGAAGAAGATAGCCAATCTAACGAAGAATAAATCTGATCTTTTCAGCTCCTTTACAAAGCGTAAAAACTTTCGACATTTCTAAGAAAACAAATTCCCCATAATCTGTTATTGAGTCAGCCAGTTTTGGCATAATCCTGCTATCCTTTGGTCCAGTGGTGGGGTGTGTTTGTTATGGCGTTTAACTATGAAAAACACAAAGAAAGTCATTCTCAGGACAGCTTTTGGACCTCGTACTCAGATCTTTTCCTAGGTCTCAGCACGATCTTTCTTCTGTTGTATGTGGTCTCAAGTCTCAGAACGGGAACGGACGCTTTGCGAAGTCAGATAGAGAATCAAAAGCTTACGATGCAAGTCGATGAGCTTGAACATCAACTCAAAATGTATGAGTCGGTGAAGAATGAATATTTAGCTAACCAGGCTCCCAAGGATGAAGTGCAGGAGTATCAAGAGCTTATGGATAAGCTCACTCTACTTCAAGAGGACACGAAGACGGAAAAAGACCGTCTTGTGCAAGAGGCTCTTGAGAATGAGAAAAAAGTAAAAGCACTTAATAAGTACCAACAGATGGTGCGTAATGTTTTGAATTCCAATAAAATGGCGAAATCAAAACTCATCAATCGTGATGATCTTATTAAAGAGCAAGACGTCGAGATCGAAAGCAAAGAAGGTCAGATTACGACTTTGCAGAAGGATGTTGATTCGAAGAAGCAGCTGATTGCTCAAGGCGAAAAGCAAATTCTTGAAACTCGTCAGGCTTTGCAAAAACGTCTTAATGAGATTCGGGCTGCTTACAAGCAGAACAAAATCAATAAGGGACTGTTCGAGCAAAAAATGGCGCAAGTCAGAAACGATGCTCACCAGAAAGTGGTGGCGTTGTCGAATACAAATGCTCAGTACCAAGCGCAACTTCAACAGACCAATGCTCAGTTAGGACAAACTCAAGGAGAGTTGCAAAAAACGCAGGGAATGCTTGCTCAGAAAGAGGGCGAGGCGCGTGGTCTTGAAGGAAAACTTGGCGAAGCAAAAGGTCAGTTGGGGGCGGCCCAAGGACAATTGGCGAATGCAAAAGGTCAACTGGCAGCGACTCAAGGAAGACTGGCGTCTACGGAAGGACAGCTGAATTCAACTCGCGGGGCTTTGGATGCGACCAAGGGGCAATTAAATGCCACCATGGGTAAGTTGAACTCTACTGAAGGTCAATTGAACGCCACTCAAGGTCAGTTGGCCAAGGCCAAGGCTGAAATTGAAGCGCGTAAATCTGTTGCCGGAGAAATTCAAAAAGGCTTCGCCAAGGCGGGTGTGAAAGCCGATATCGATTTGCAAACAGGAGACGTGGTTTTGGATTTCGGTCAGGCCTATTTTGAAAGCGACTCGGACCGTTTGAAAACAGAGATGAAAGGCGTGCTTGAAAGAGCGATGCCGATTTACTCGCGTTCACTATTTGGTAATCCTAAAGTGTCAGAGAAAATTTCCGCAGTGGAAATCATCGGCTTTGCTTCGCCAACTTATCAGGGCCGCTTTGTGGATCCTCAAAGTGCGAAGCCTGAGGACAAGCAAGCTTTGAAGTACAACATGGATTTGAGTTATCGCAGAGCCAATTCGATCTTCAGCTATATGCTTGATGAACAAAACATGAAGTTCGATCACCAAAGAGAATTGTTAGCAAGAATGAAGGTCTCTGGACGTTCGTTCTTGGAAGTCATGAAAGTTCCAAATCGCAACGTGGCAACCGCAGCAGAGTTCTGTAAGCAGAACGATTGTAAAAAAGCGCAAAGAGTTATTATTCGTTTCAGTATGGATGCTAAGAAATAAAGGTGGTGGGTCGTGAATAAGAAGATTGCCGCAGAGTATTTCATTTTAATTTTGCCTTACGTGATGGCTTCGGTATTTGTCGCTGGGGTGTTTTTCCGCGCGATGATTTACTATACAGTTCGACGTCATGAGTTCTTCGCAAAAGAATTCGAAAAACGCGTGAATCGTTTTATCGAATCCGAGGTGCCGGGCAAGGTTTCTGATGTTTCATTTTATGTTTTGGCGAAAAAGACCCTAGAGCGCACCTATTATGAGGTGTTTGAGATTCGCGATCGTATGAAACGACGACGTCCAGATGCCGTTATGGCTGTGAGTGATAGGGTCTTTTTGGTACGCCAAGGTTGTGCTTGGCTGGTGAAGGATATCTTAAAGCAGGTGAAGTTCCTAAAGTGGAGAGAAGAAAATCCCAAGCTTTTGAATATCACCAAAGCCACTCTTCAACACAATCCTTGTTTCAACCGTGTGTTTGGTGTTTTACCCATGACAGGATTGAATGATTTGATTTCTATTTTGCCGGGTCTGTTCGTTGTGGCCGGCATCCTGGGTACCTTCATCGGTATTGCCGGAGGATTGTCTGAATTGGGATCAATGGATTTACAAAATCTAGAAAACACCAAAAACGTGATGGATCGTTTCCTTCATGAGATCTCTTACGCCATGGGAACTTCCATTGCGGGTATTATCTTTTCGTTGATGGCCCATGTGGCGAATGTGGTTCTAAGTCCAGAGCGTTCCTATGTATCAATGGTCGATCGTTTTGAAAGTGCCTTGGATCTTTTGTGGTACAGAAGTGATAACAATAAATATCCTGAGCATGAAAGACCTTTTGATGAACATCGTGATGCGGTCGAGGCCTTGGCCGAAGATTCTTTAAATAAAGAAATCGGCAAGGCAACAACAGTTGCAGTGGTTCGAGGAGCATAACTTGAATACGTTTACGGTTACAATTCATCGCAAAGACCAAATTCTTACGAAAGTCGTGAGCAAGGATTCGTTCACGATTGGTCGTTCGTTGGATTGTGACATTTCCTTGAATGAAACCCTGGTCAGTCGCGTGCACCTTGTGGTGAGCCGTCGCTGGAATCAAATTTGGGTTGAGGATAAAAATTCCTCCAATGGAACTTTCATCAATGGAACCAAGATCGTACAAAGTACACCGGTGAATGTGATCACTTCGGATAAGATTCAACTTGGGAAATCAGAATACATTCTCTTCATTGACTTACAGACAGAAGAAATCCAACCAGAGCCCGCATTGCCAGAACTGCCGCTCGAAAATGAGCCGGTGATGGAAGAGCCCAGTCTTGACGCCACCATCGTCAAGCCTCCTCCTTCAATGGCTCCCTTCCAGGCCGAAAAAATTCTGCATGAAGCAAAACGTAAGGCCGCGCAAATTATCCTAGAAGGTGAAACCCAAGCAGAAAAGCGTGTGCAAATTATTTATCAAAAGGCCCGAGATGCCCAAGCACAGGGTGATATTTTCTATCAAACCAGAATGTCAGAGGCCCACAAAGAGGCCGATGCGATTCTTTCGGACTTCCAACGCCAGGGTCACAATCTTCTTTATGAAGCGCGCACCATGGCCCAGGAACTTCGCGAAGAAGTCGATGTCTATGTTCAGTCCTTAAAAGAAAAAGCACGCAATGACGTGGAAAACATGATTTCAGAAGCCACTCTTCAGGCCGAGCGTTTGAAGGTTGAAGCCATGGACACGGCCAGAGTCAACGGACAGCAAGAAGTCGATGTGCTGTTGAAGAAAGCTCATGAGGAAGCGGAACGCACTGTTGAGTTTTCAAAACTTCAGGTTATAGAAATTCAAGCCAAGGTCAAAGGCGACAAAGAAACCTTGGCGCAACTTGAAACTGCTATGAAAGACGTGAATGAAGAACTCTTAAGTACTCGCGAAAAAATGATTGGCGAGCTGGAAAGTGCACGTCAGTCTTTGGAAGCCGTGCAAAACCAGGCTACAGAAACTACTAAAAAACTATCTGAAGAAAATGAACAATTTGCCGTTGTCAGTAAGACTCATCAAGAGTTGGCGACGACTCAGAAGAAATTGGAAGAAGACTATAAGAAGCTTCAGGAAAGACAAGCTCACCTTAGCATGGACATCCATGACTTGGATTCGAAGAAAGATCATCTCTTTAAAGAGTATGAAGGTCAGAAGATTTTCTTAAATGAGAAGTTAGAAAAAGAAAAATCTCAGATCATGAAATCTGAAGAGGAACGCCTTGAAGAAATGCGTCTAGAGACTTCCAAGCGCTTGCAAAAGATGGAACAGGATATTCTCGACGATGTGATTCGCAAAAAAGCGACCATGGTCAAAGAGATTCACTCTTTGGTTGAGCGCGAGATCGTGAAGTTGATGGAGCCGAAACAGTGGAGTTTGATTTCGGCGCAAGTTGAACATCAGATTCAGGAAGCTGTCGATGGCCGTGTGGCCTCATTGTCACAATCTTCCATTGCTTCGGCAAAACCAGTGGACCTGATGAGGAAACGCAAAAGCGAAAAAATGCGTTGGGCTACGGCGGGATTGGCCATGGGGGCGTTGGTTTACTTTATTAGCCAAGTGGCAGTTGAAAAAGTCAGTGAAGATAAATCTCCTTTAAGAACTATTGCCGCCGTGGAAGCGAAGAAACGCCAGGATGATTTGGAAAGACGGAAGTTCAATCCTCCACAGGCTGAAGAACTCAAGGATAGCTATACCGACTCGGTGATTTACACGCGCAATTATCCTGAGATTTATTTGGATAATCAGTTCCAGCAAAAGCTTTATAAAGCGACGGCGAACTATTTGTTAAAGACATGGAGAATCGACGAAGACCGCTCTTTGCAGGTGTTGTCGGCTTCAAATGCTTTGGTGAAAGAGCTATTGGATCGAAAAACTAAGATTCATCCAGATTTCATCAAAGAGGGACTTGAAAAGATGCATATCTTTGAAAATCAAACCCTGGCTCGCATGAAGGATCTTCTGGGATCTGAGGTGCGTCTAGAGTCTTATCGTCGTTTTGAGCGAAATTTCTATAAAGAGGAAGTCCAACGCCGAAGAATGGCGCAACATTAAGTTCTAACGCGCAGAATAAAAGAACCTCTGCATTCACAGCTCTCTGATTTTAAGCTAAATACTTACTCTTCGAAGCGGCCTGCAATGAGCCGTGGCGAAGTAGCTTAAACGGAGGGTTTATGTCACCCGGTCACGAAACACAGATTGAAATTCTTTTTGGTGCGGCGGCACTTCTTTTGACGATTATCATGGTTGCGATTTTCTTGAGCTTCTGGAGAACGATTCGCCAAGAACGTCAAAAGGAATTAGAGTACGCAGCCAAGCGTGATTTGCTTCCAGGAACTTCCGCTGACGAAAAAGTTCTGGAGCCGGCAGTGGGTCCTTCTGAAGAAGACAAAGGTGAAGAGCCCTTAGCTCACATTGATTCCACCGGGCAGATTGTCTCTGATATCGAGCAAGTCGACTTGGCCGTTGATCTGCGTGAAGCTTTGAAAAAAACCGAAGAGAATCTCTTCGGACGTATTCGCAATCTTTTTAAATCTGAATCAAACAATAAACATCTCGATGAAATCGAAGAGATTTTATATACCAGTGACCTAGGTCCGATCACAGTGCAACGCTTGATGAAGGCCTTGGAAGACAAGCTTTCTAAAAAAGAACGCGCTGATTACGAATTAGTGCGCGAGACCCTGAAAGAAGAGATCAAAAATATCTTCGCCGGTTCGCACTCTGCAGCCACTGGTGATGGCATTCTAAAAAAGATTCATTTCGCAGAATCAGGGCCTACGGTTTTGATGATCGTTGGTGTGAACGGCGCGGGTAAAACAACTTCGATCGGTAAGATCGCGGCGCAATTGGCGGGACAAGGCAAAAAAGTTTTGGTCGCTGCAGGCGACACGTTCCGCGCAGCCGCAGGTGGACAATTGAAAGTTTGGACGGATCGCGCGAAGGTCGAAATATTCTCTCCGGAAGGAGTGACGGATCCAAGTGGCGTAGCGTTTGAAGCCGTGGCTAAGGGCAAAGCCCAAGGCTATGATGTTGTGATTGTGGACACCGCAGGCCGCTTACACACACAAGCCAACTTGATGGAAGAAATCAAAAAAATGAAGCGTGTGATGAGCAAAGTCATCCCCGAAGCTCCACATGAAACCTTGATCGTCCTCGATGCCAATTCAGGACAAAATGCACTGATGCAGGCAAAAGAATTCCACGGCGCCCTAGGCCTCACCGGAGCCGTCCTAACAAAAATGGACGGCACTGCCAAGGGCGGCGTGGCCGTAGGCCTCGCCCAAGAACTACAAATCCCTATCAAGCTGATCGGCGTAGGCGAACGCATCCAAGACCTACGCACTTTCTCAGCCCAAGAATTCGTAGACTCCCTCTTCCAAGCCTAAAAGGTACGGACACACTTTTGGTAGCGCAATTGCGTTATGAAAGCAAATCTTAGAGAGTAATAAAAAAGGGAAGTGACTTCCCTTTTTTATTACTGTTGGTGATAAGTTCCGTCGGCGATTCTTTGAATCTCATCTGATTCGTAAATAAAATGTCCGGGATGAAAGTTAAGAACGGCGATGGCCATGGCTTTGGCGATGTCAGTCGCTTGAATCGGGCGATATTTCTTTAACGGTCCGACCAATAATTTTGTCATTAAGGGACCAAGACGTTGAGCCCATTCTTCCCCGGTGCGTTTTTCTTTGCGCTCTCCCAGAATTAAAGATGGCCTGAAAATTTCTACCTGAGGAATTTGCAAGTTGCGCAGACCTTTTTCCATCTCGCCTTTGACTTGATTGTAGAAAACCTTGGAATCTGCATCAGCGCCCATGGCTGACACGACTAAAAACTTTTGCGCTTTTGCTTTCTCCGCAAGTTTTGCGAATTGAAGCACATAATCCAGATCGACCTTTTTAAAGGCTTCTTTGCTGCCTGCTTTTTTAATCGTAGAACCCAAGCAGCAAATGAAAACCTGGGCCTTCAAAACATCCAGATGCTCTTCTAATTTATTGAAATCTAAAATCAGATTGTCAGCTTTGGGAGGAATTCTTCCCAGTGGAGAGCGGGTGACTGCTTTCACTGTGCGCACTTGATCTAGATGAGAAAGCAAGAGCAGAAGCTCATGGCCGACAAGCCCTGAGCCTCCGACGAGACATATATCAGTTGGATAAATCATTTCTGAATCTTTCTTGAGCGATCTCGTGCATTACCTATCTGACGAATCTTTAGGGAATAACACCTCAGGCGGGTTATGGGTACCGGCTGTCATCAGATATTCTGGAACAGTCTGAGTGAAATCCATCAGCCCACTGACGTGAACCTTGCCTTTAACGGTCGCTTCATCCGGATGATGGTAGTCAATGAAGCGTCCTTCATCAACGAGGAAGTAACCCTTGAAATTAGTTTTTGGAAAGTCCTTCTCTTGGCCAGAGTCGATTCGATAGCGATCTCCTGATTTGCCAGTGGCTGCGGTATAGCGATAATCCAGTTGGGCAGGGTTTGGATATTGATCGACATCGTAAACTCCCTGATCCAAAAGATTCGTGCCCGGAATGACTTGGATGCCATTGGCAATCACGACGCGAGCATCGGCAGTAAGACCATTGCTTTGTTTCGCTCCATCAGTGAGTAAAATGAAATTCCACTTCGCAGGATTGTTATAGTTTTCAGCATAGCGCGGAAGGGGAGAGACCTTTTTTTTGAAAAATCCTGAAATCGTTTCTTTCTCTCGAGTGGATTCTCGAGCATAGATGCGATAGACGTCCGTGCCTGGAGCAAGGAAGGATCTTAAGAAAGCCACGGCGCGATTTTCCAAACGTGTACAGCCATGGGAACCTGGATTTGAAAAAATATTAATCAGAATCCCACGGGTGACATCAATGGTCTGATTGCCATCTTTGCCCCAGCCAATGGTTCCGTGCATCCATTGATAATTCACACCGTTAGTTTCGTCAGCCGGCGAAAGTTTAGCTGCGTACCACCCGAAGGCTCCGTAAATGGTGTCCTTGCCATCGGCGCCTTTGACAATCCATTTGCGAGATCCGAGTAAGCTGGTGGGGCTGTCCGTGATCGCAGGAGGAATGGTTTTCATATCTTGATTGGGTGAATACCAACTTGGATAAGCCTGATTGCCATCGCTATAAAATTTGACCCATTCGGCAATTTTTGAATGTCCCAACCACGTCATGTAAGCGTAGCGGTTTTCTTTGGTCCCTTCTTCATTTCGCCCGACCACCATGTCTGTTTCCATCACGAGCTTATGGGGGCAGTTAGGCTGAGCCGTACATCTTTCATACACGCGAGTTTTTTCGCTCGCCACATTTTGAATGACAAAATATTTCGAAGCATTGGAAATCATGGGTTGATCATTGATGTATTCCTTCGCGATGTAAAAGCTTTTCTGCGAGTCAAACGAATTGCCCGTGGAGCTTAAGATACGAATTTGCACGAAGGACGTCTCTTTGCCCAAGGGGCTGACCAACTCCACAACGTCGTTGAGGTTGAGCACACCCACGATATTTTTTTCTGCCGTTGTCGGTGCAGATCTTACGTTCAAAAAAAAGTTCGAAACAAAATAGCGTTGGCCCGCGCGCATTTGCTCTTTCTCAAGAGCGTAGAGTTTTATCGTCGAGAAAGTGACTGTTAACATCACAAAGGTGAATCGTAAAAGCTTCATAGTTCTTCCATCCTTTACCTAGATTAAGAGTAAGAAATTGATGCAAACTTTCTTACCTAGTTGCGTGACTGAGTGGGACGAAAGTTCTACGAAGAATGAAGGCATTAATCAAACACGGTCAAATTGTTATTCAGCAATGAATATAAGTTCAACAGGGAGGTTGCATGAAATGGCTTTTAAGTCTGGTATTATTGTCACTGTCCTCGCAAGTCTTGGCTCAGCAAAATATTGGACAGTCGCCTGACTGGAAAATTACGAAGACTACATGGACAGAACAGGACGAACGAAGTTTCGGTGATTTTATTTCAAGGCTCGGTGAGGCCGTTGAGCGTCGCGAGTGTGAGATGGTTGATACTTGTCTGCGCAGCGGAGCGAATCCTTATGCCTATAGCGATCCTCCAGATCTTAGACTGTATGCGGACTGCGCGGATCTTCCCTACTATTTGCGCTCTTACTTTGCTTGGAAGAACGGCTTGCCGATGTCGGTGGAAAGCTCGGTCAGTGCTCGCAAAGTGGAGGGGAATATAGGGGATGTGCGTTATACTCCGTTCGGCAATTACGTGACAGGTCGTTTTGATATTCTGGCGCGCAGTTCGGCGGGCAGATCGAGTATTTGGGAAGACTTTTGGGGTGGAATTTTAAAAACAAAATATCCAAATGCCGTGAGTCTTTTAAATGGAACAATTACGGACCTTACGTATTCGGCATCTTATCGTATGATGGGTGTCGAGGATGGAGCTCTTTTCACAGATTATTATCCTGTGAAATTGGATCGTGATGGCATTCGTCCTGGTACGGTGATTTATGATCCCAATGGTCATGTGACTATTATTTATAAAGTCACAGATGACGGGCATGTTTTCTATATTGATTCCCACCCAGACAACACTTTGACCTCAGGAATGTACAATCAAAAATTTGAGCGCAGCAATCCTTTCCAAGGTGCGGGTTTTAAAAACTTCCGTCCCATTGCTTTGGTGAGTGCTAAATTGGATTCTAATGGCACTTACGTTGGTGGAAAAATTGTCGGAGCTAAGAATACCCAACTTCGCTCTTACAGTTTGGAGCAGTTCTATGGAACGGATCCTGACCCCGCAGGAGTTTGGCAAAATGGAAAGTTTTTATATAATGGCAATCCGATGCCTTATTACGACTATCTTCGCTTAAAGATGGCCAGTGGAACTTTGCGTATCGATCCTATTTTGGATATGCGCCAGAACGTGAAAGATCTGTGTAGTGGATTGAAAGATCGTGTGGTGGCGGTTAGTACTGCGATAAAATCCGGGGTGCAAAACAAAGAGCATCCTTTGCGTTTGCCGCTAAATATTTACGGCTCTGACGGCGAGTGGGAAAACTATGCAAGTCCAGCCAGGGATGCGCGTCTAAAAGTTTCTTTTGTGGAGCTTGTGAATCAGTCTAAAGACATGCTTCAACGTTATAAAGTTGGTGATCCGACGATTGTCTATAGCGGAAAAAATTTGGCGAAAGATCTTTTAGCAACTTATCAAACAGAGGCTCGTGCCTGTCAGTTTTCTTATGTCAATTCCAGTGGTCGTCCTGTGACCATGGACTTAGATCAAGCTCGTCAAAGAATTTTCGAAATGAGTTTCGATCCTTATCACTGCGTTGAGTTGCGTTGGGGCGCGACGAATCCCCAAGAGCTGGCGCCCTGTCAGGATAACGCCAATAAAAAAGCATGGCACAGTCAGGAAAGATGGCTGCGCTATCAAACAGAGCGTCGCTATGATGTTCGTATGGATTTTTCTTTGGAAGAGTTGACGGGACCGAAGCCAGGAGCTGGAGTGGAGGCGCCACCGAATGTAGACATTATCAAGTTCTTGAGTTCTCAACCATAACAAGCAATTCAATTTAAAATTTGTGAAAGGCTGTCTCAATATGAGACAGCCTTTTTTGCATGCCCTAAAAAGTCTCTCTGTCTAAGCTTTGATGTTTCCTAAACAAGAGAGGCACCTCAGGCCATGGCACCTTTATTGAAAATAAAGGCCGTGATGAGGTTTAATATGATGTTCAAGTCTTTTATTAAGAAGTCCTTCGTTTTTGGGATGAGCATCACCATGCTGACGCCAAGTTTTTCCCATGCCTTCGGTGAAGCTTCGACGATTCAATCCTATGTGGGGCGCCAAGCTTTAGTGCCTTTGATTAAACCATCTTGGGGCAACTTCATTCTTCACACAGATTCTTTGAACAAACTTTACTCAACGCGCTCTTATCAAGCGATCTGGGTGGGCAGCGATGGTCGTCCAAATGCGATGGCGGAATCTTTAAAAGCGGCTTTAGCAGCGGCAGATCGTCATGGTTTGAACCCGGCCGACTATTGGGATGCTGACGTTGAGACTTTGTATAGCGCCGCAAATACAAATCAAAATAACTGGATCACTTTTGAGCTTGCTGCCAGCGAGGCGATGATTCGCTTTGCTTCTCATCTTTCAACGGGTCGCTTTGATCCCGAGCAAGTTGATACGGATATTAAGTTTAAGAAAAAAGAATTTACCGAATACTATGAACTTGGAAATGCAGTGGTTCAAGGCCCTCAAGGTTTGATGGCGGGACTTGATCGCTTTGCTCCGACTCATTCACGCTATACCGACTTGGTAAGTGCGTTGGCGCAATTGAAAAATCAAAAAGCTGCGGGGGGTTGGTCGACGATCAATTCTCCAGGTTTTATTTTAAAACGTGGCGTGAGCAGTCCTGTGATTCAGCAGTTGCGCAATCGTTTGAATCAGTTGGGATATCCAGTTTCAAACGCGGGTGGAAATACTTTCGACTCTGAATTTGAAACAGTTGTTCGTCTTTATCAGTCTAAAAATGGTCTAAAGCCAGATGGCATTATCGGAACGCGCTCAGAAGTTTTGCGCAGTTTGAACTATACTGTAGGACAGCGCATGTCACAAATCGAAGCCACCATGGAAAAGCTTCGCTGGTTGCCAAAGAATCTTGAGCAACGCCATATCTTCGTGAATTTAGCGACGACAGAGTTCCGCTTGCAAGACGAGTCGGGGCAGGTTTTTTATTTCAACACCGTGAACGGTCAGCCATTCCGTCGTACTCCGTCTATGAGAGATCAAATTACTTTCGTGAACTTGAATCCAACGTGGACAGTTCCGCATA
>CAZPYX010000098.1:0-15809 GCA_964590635.1 uncultured Bdellovibrio sp. | reverse complement strand
TTTGGATCTCACAGATACCCGTAGCATTCTTGGAAAACTAAAAACCGGCTTTGCGCAGATAGCAGCACTGCCTGCAAATCAAGTCGGCCTTGAGCTTGATTCAAAGATGTTGGCACCAGAAAAATATATTTTGGTGGGACCACCCTCTTGGAAAAAAAGAACCCTGACAGACATTTTGGAAACAGAATGCATTATTGATTTCGATCCAAACGACACTGTGACTTTTGATTTACTAAAAAAATATAAACTATATAAGAAGGCCCGCAGCGAAAGACACTTCGCAAATAACATCGACGCTTTAACATCTATGATTCAACAAGGAGTAGGATATTCAGTTCTTACTTCTGAATTCGCTGCGGACTTCATCAAAAAAGGAACTTTGATCTCTTTAGATAAAGATATGTTCTTAGATGATTCCGTCGCCCTCGCATGGTATCCGCGCGCAGAAATGCCGACATACTTTAAAGATCTGATTGATTCCATCACGAAAAAATAAATGTGGTTCCGTCTTGGAACTGGCTTCTAGACGGAATTCTAAAATATTTCAAAAATTTTAGTTTACTTTTTAAGCACTATCTCCGATATTAGAAATAACTCTAATGAAAGGAGGCCATCATGATGATTACAGCAAAAATGAAAATTACAGGACATTCCGTCGACGTGGCCTCTGACAATTCTATGGCTCTTTGCTAGCCGTTCTCAGTATAGGTTCTCAGGTATCACGCCCAAAAAATTTAGCAGGTAATTTGCATTTTTAAAAACTAACGACCGATTTAGGTATTGCTATGTTTGCAATTCGACTCTTGAAAGTTCGAATTCAGGCTATCTGCTTTATCTCGTCTTCACTCGAAGCAATCGGTTTTTAAAACAACATTTAATAAATTTACTCCGGTAAACACCGGAGACAAACGACTCTCGTCGAAGCGTTGATCCGCGGCCTTTGGATCTTGCGCTTTGGCGAGCATTACTAACCCTAGGGGGAAGATATGAACACGCTAATGCGTAAGAAAAGAATATGGGAATACCAGAACGAGCGAACTTTATTGAGGCTCGTTGAAACCTCTGCGGATGTGTCTGTTGAAAGCGTTAAGAAGGCCGGTCAAGTAACAAGCTTCCTCCTTTACCTTGTGTATAAGACACTAGGAGTTTTGCTCGCCATCGCAAGATGGATGTTTCAAAGACCGCAACTTCAACGCTTCGTCACACCCGAGAGAGCTACAGAATCTGTTGAACAGAGTCTGCAGCAACTGGAAACCAATTTAAGAAATCCATTCTTCAGAGCGTAATTTCTGGAAAGGGGATCGCAAGGTCCCCTTTTTTATTGCAGGTTAAGCTATTGCTCCAAAGTACAAAGCTAAAATAAAACAAATTTGGATTAGACCTCGCTGTACAACTCCGAGGTGAGCTTTACCTCTAAAAAGAGCCCCGGATTTTGCGGCGTAATAATTCGCTGGGAAAACGGCAATCAAAAAAATTATCAAGGCCGTCGCACTGATTTTTTGCCACGCCGGAATTTGCAAAGCAATGGCGCCAGCAATTTCAAAAACCCCCGTCAAATAGACAAACAACATTTTTGCTGGAATGACTGGCGGAATCATTTTCTCAAAATCGTGGCGCACTTTCGTAAAGTGACTGACTCCCGCGAAGAAGAACATCAAGCTCATCGTCATCAAAAGAACGTCTCGCCAAGAGTGCAGAAAACCTGCTAAGCGCGCTGCGGAAGAGATCAAAAAGAAAATCATCAGCATTCGATAAAAGGCATTTATATTCTTCATGCCCCAATCCTAGAGCCTCACTGAGATATTGTAAACAAGGTCCACGGTTTTTATTGACTCCCCATGCTGGCCACGAAAAGCTCTTACTCATAAACAACTTGTTATACAAAAGCTGGAGGCTTCATGAAGTTCTTATTGGTGGGTATGGTTGGCCTGTTATCTCTTTCGATCACTGCTTGCGAACAACCTGAAGAGAAAAAGCCCGCTGTGAATCCAAACAACGCCCTAGTTAACGAAACAGACTATAGCGCTTGCCACGTTAGCCCTGCTCCTCGCACAATTGAAGGAACATGGTATATGACTCAGTCTCAAGGTCCTTTCAAGTTCATTAGCACTTTCCAAATTGCTAATGGCGCAGTTCAATTGACCAATGATTGCATCATGAATGGCATGACTCTTCGTGCTCAAGTGGCGGCTCCTGCAGCGTACGATATGGCTACTTTCCAACCGATGAGACCTGCTTATGACGTGAAGAATATCGAAAATTCCAATTTCAAGATGAGCTGCGAAGCGAGCTTGAATACGACAAAAATGAATTACACGTTTGATGGCAACTGTTTGATCTTCTTCCAACCAGGAAGAACCGATCGCATGGTTTTGGTTCCGCGCTAACGATAAAAAAATGCCCCGCGAATATCGAAATTCGCGGGACAACTTTTAAGCTCCTTTAGCCTCCGTGATAAACCGCTTCAATATTGTGACCATCGGGATCAAACACGAACGCGCCATAATAGTTGGCGTGGTAATGAGGACGCAGACCTGGCGCCCCATTGTCTTTGCCTCCCGCTTCCATGGCCGCTCGGTAAAAAGCATCAACCTCAGCACGACTCGACGCCGCAAAAGCCACATGAGTAGGAGTAATAACTTTAACTTGCTCTGGAGTTTGGAAGTCAGATCTTCCCGCTCCGATCCACAAATCAGGCTTATGGCCCTTCCCATAGCCAGCAACTTGATCAAACACCATCAACGCTGAGGCCCCCAAAGGCTTGAGCGCCTTGTCATAGAAGGCTTTGGATTTTGCAAAGTCCGTCACATTCAATGAAATATGGTCGAGTATAGACATGGAATTCCTTTGTCTTGAGAGTGGCTTCATTCTATATTTTCAGGGCTCATTTACAAAACACAAAAGGACTGACTTATGAAAAAAATCAAAGTTGCGAATCCCGTCGTTGAACTAGACGGCGATGAAATGACAAGAATCATCTGGAAATTCATCAAAGAAAAATTGATCACTCCTTATCTTGAAATCGATATTAAATATTACGACTTGGGAATGGAGCACCGTGATGCTACTAACGACCAAGTAACTGTTGATGCTGCAGAGGCTATCAAAAAATACAATGTTGGTATCAAATGCGCGACGATCACTCCTGACGAAGCTCGTGTTACTGAATTCAAATTGAAACAAATGTGGAAATCTCCGAACGGCACTATCCGCAATATTTTGGATGGCACTGTTTTCCGCGAACCAATCATCTGCAAAAACGTTCCCCGTTTGGTTCCTAACTGGACTGCTCCGATCTGTATCGGTCGTCATGCGTTCGGTGACCAATACCGTGCGACTGATTTCGTGACTAAAGGCAAAGGCAAATTGACGATCACTTTCCAACCTGAAAATGGTGGCGAAACGATCACTCACGAAGTTTACAACTTCAAAGGTGATGGCGTTGCATTGGCAATGTACAACACAGATGAGTCTATCTCTGGCTTTGCACGTTCTTGCTTCAATCAAGCATTGACTAAAAAATGGCCTTTGTACCTTTCGACTAAAAACACAATCTTGAAGAAGTACGATGGTCGCTTCAAAGACATCTTCGAAGAAATCTACCAAAAAGAATTCAAAGCGAAGTTCGATGCTGCTGGCATCACTTACGAACATCGTTTGATCGACGACATGGTTGCTTCCGCTTTGAAATGGAATGGTAACTTCGTATGGGCTTGTAAGAACTACGATGGCGACGTTCAGTCAGATACAGTGGCTCAAGGTTTCGGTTCTTTGGGTTTGATGACTTCTGTATTGATCACTCCAGATGGTAAAACAATGGAGTCTGAAGCTGCTCACGGAACTGTGACTCGTCACTACCGTCAACATCAACAAGGCAAACCAACATCTACTAATCCGATCGCTTCTATCTTTGCTTGGACTCGTGGTCTTGAGCACCGTGGAAACTTGGATGGAAATACAGATCTAGTGAAGTTCGCTCAAACTTTGGAAAAAGTTTGCGTTGAAACAGTTGAAGCTGGTTTCATGACGAAGGACCTTGCCGTTTGCATCTATGGCGACAAAGTTCCTGCAGATAAATACATGAACACTGAGCCGTTCTTGAACAAACTTGATGAGAACTTGAAAAAAGCTCTTTCAATGTAGTTCTTAAAATCTAAGGATTTTATAAGGAAGCCTCGAGAAACTCGGGGCTTTTTTCTTTTGTTAAGCTTTGTCTGAGCTATAAAATCATTTTCACTCTGAGCGCCGAATTAAATTCACATTATCCAGATCTATTCTTCATTCGATCCTCACGTTATTGCGAGACAATTCAATTACTGTTCTTAGATCACACTTTTCTTGTCAATTTGATTCATTTTCTAAGATTTCAGCCTGGACCACGACTTTAGAAATTGCTGAATAGATCCGATTAGATAAAGATGCTGGTTGAATTAACTGTACGTACATATTTAAAGCATACTCTTCTAATTTTGGTTCTGTTGATCAGTAGCGTATTCGTCCATGCCTCACCGGCGCAGTTAACTTATCAAGGTCGCATTTTAAAGTCAGATGGTGCTCCGCTTGAGTACGCCAACGTTTCATTTCTATTTCAAATTACCGATCCCTTTGGAAGTTGCATCATTTATCAAGAGCAAGTCACTGGTTATAGCATGGTGAACTCTGGTGGTGTGTTTGATATTCCCATTGGTAACGGCGCCGTTCAATTTCCGTTAAGTGGGCCTTCAAGTATTTTAGATGCGTTTAATAACTCTGCATCGTTCACTTGCGGCGTGTGCTCTTCTTCTGGTGGTACTTACTCTTGCTCTGTCGGATCTAGCACATATTCTGGATCCGCAGGTGATGCACGAAAGTTGCGTGTATCTTTTTACGATGGCTCTGGATGGAAAACGATTTCGCCTGATTCTGTGATTCGCTCTGTTCCCTATTCTGCTTACGCTTTGTCAGCGCAAAAGTTAGGAACTAACAGTGCCAGTGATTTTCTTTTGAAATCTATAATTCCCACTTGCACCCCTGGAACTTTCTTGGCTTGGGATGGAACAGCCTTAACCTGTTCAGGAGTAGCCGGTGCTTCTGGCGGGACGGTGACGAACGTTACTTCTGGCAACTCTTATATTACGATTACAAATCCTACTTCCACGCCTCAACTGACTTTAAATGTCGGCACTGGGGCAAATACTGTTGCTGCCGGCAATGATCCTCGCCTCGTGAATGCTTTGCAGTCAGGGGGCACAGCGAGCGGAGATCTTAGCGGCACTTATCCAGGTCCTTCGGTTGTCGCCCTTCGCGGTGTTGGTGTTGCTTCTGCGACTCCTACCTCTGGACAGTTTTTAAAATTCAACGGTACAAATTGGACGCCAACAACAATTGCCACGGCCGATGTTTCTGGCCTTACTACAACTTTAAATACTTATCTGACTCAGGCTGATTTTAATGCTTCTGTTGCGTCTGCAAATTGCACCACTAGCCAAACTCTTTATTGGAATTCTGCGACTGGTAATTTTCTTTGCCAAAATATCGCGATCACGTCGTCACAATGGACGACTGTTGGTTCTAATATCCATTATAATACTGGCAAGGTAGGCATTGGTAATTCCACGCCGGCTTATAATTTAGATGTCACTGGAGATGTGAACGTCACAGGGAACTTCAAAGTAAACGGAGTTAATATTGCCACTGGCGGTGGGACTGTGACGAATGTTACGGCATCTGCCCCGCTAAGTGTAACTACCGGAAGCACAACCCCTGCACTGACAATTTCTCAAGCGAACACATCTACTAATGGTTATGTAAGTTCCACTGACTGGAATACGTTCAATAATAAACTAGGAACAGGATCTACAATCAGTGGCGATGTGAGTGGCACAAGCTCCACAACAAGTGTTGATAAATTGAAGGGTGTGGCCCTCTTGATTACCACACTTACTTCTGGTGATTTTTTAAAATACAATGGAACTAATTGGGTTAACACAACCTTGTCGACAGCAAATCTTTCGGATGCTTCGAGCTTAATTAAAGCAACTCAAATGCCAGCAAACTGCGCGGCCGGGCAAACTTTGACTTTTTCGTCTCCTACGGGGACTTGGGTTTGCAGCAATATTTCTGTCTCTGATTCGCAAATAACTTATGCTACTCAATCGGCAAATAAGATCTTTGCGTCTCCTAATGGTTCGTCTGGTGCGCCGACATTTAGATCACTTACGGCGAGCGATCTTCCTGCCAATGCCTATGATGCGAGTTACTTTAAAAACGGTGGGAATGCTTTTGCTAGCGCTGCCTCCCTGGGGACGTCCGACAACAACACATTAACTCTGAAAACTAACAATGTCGCACGGATGACCCTAGATACAAATGGCAATACAGGTATTGGAACTACGACCCCTTCTTACGCTTTAGATGTTGTTTCTAATAATTCTCCTGCGGTGTTTCTTGCTAGCTTTATGACAACCGGGTCAGATGCCAACGGAACACGTGTCTTGAATGTCATTAATAGCCACTCCACCACTGCCAATGGAAATAACTTTGCTGTGGCCGGAAAAGAGTTTTTATACCCCAATGTCGCAAGCGGAGTGACCGAGTCTGGTTCGCAGATAGGCACTTGGAATGGGGTTTTTCGAAACAACATTGGTACTGGTGACTCTGGAACAGTGACGACTTTAATTGGACAGAATATGCAATATGGCCACAACAATGTTGATGGTACTGCAACCCCTATTACGACCAATGCCTATGGTATATTCATGGCTCCTTATATTAAAACAGGATCCATTGGCAATTTTTACGATATTTACATTGGCCCCGATGCTGGCGGAGGAACTGTTACCAATCGCTATGCCATTTACCAAGCAGGCAATAGTAAAAACTTCTTCAATGGTAGCATCGGAATTGGAACGTCATCTCCGACTGTTTCCCTGGATATGGGTTCAAAAACAGATGCCCTGCGACTTCCGAATGGAACGACGGCACAACAACCTGCTTCGCCTGCTAATGGAATGCTTCGCTATAATAGCTCCACAAATTTTGCTGAGGTTTATCAAAATGGTGCCTGGGTTAGCTTAACAACTTCGGCAGGCGGCTCTAACGTAACAACAAGTGCTTCTGGTGCGGTGACGGTTGCAGCTGGCGGCACAAATCAGAATGTCACCTTGCAAGCGTCGGGTACTGGCGTGGTTACTTCACCCAGCATTATCACCATCACAAGCAGTCAGACTTCGACTTCAAGTTCATCAGGTGCGCTAGTTGTTAGCGGTGGTGTCGGTGTTGGTGGAAACATCAATGCCACCGGAAATATCGTATCAAATGGTTTAATGTCCGCTGTAGGATTTCGGGCCTCGCAAGGACCTCCGAACAATGCTGATTCTTCAACAAATGGTTTTGCATTTTCTCCAGATGGTGACACAGGTATTTTTGCTCCGGGAAATGGAACCTCCGCAAATGGTGTTCTGGCATTCTACTCTAATAATGCTGAGCGAATGCGTGTCGCAGGCAATAACGTAGCAATTGGTACGACAACTCCCGCAGCTTCATCACGATTGCATTTGTCTGATACTGGCAGCAGTTGGGGCTCACCAAAAGTTTTGATTGAAAATACCGCAGCCAGCGACCAGATCCCACTTGGCTTTAAAAACGCTGCGGCTACAACGCCTTCTGACTGGGAGTTCGGAGTACTCAACTCGTCAGGAGCATTCCAAATCCAAGATGTGCAAAACTCCATTACGAAATTTATGATGAATCCAGGCTCTGGAAGCATGATGCTTCAGCCAAGTGGCGGCAATCTTGGTGTTGGTACTTTTGCTCCCAATGCCTTCCTAGACGTGACTGGTACATTGACCGCAACATCGGGAAACTCCATCGGAACAAGAGCAAATATTACGGTGAATCCTTCCGCCGCAACAACTGCGAGCTATTGGGGGAACTGGAGTGTCGTTTCTAACTCTGCGGCGAATTCAGGCAACGTAACTGGAACTTTGCGGGGAGTTGAAGCTCAGGCTGCGAATGCAGGCTCTGGTACAGTGACAACTGCCTATGGTGTGAATGGTGACGTGTTTAACACAGGCTCAGGTATCATTACGACTGCTGCTGGTGTGTCCTCTTATATTACGAACAGTGGTTCAGGTTCGATTACTACGGGTTATGGCGTCTACACCGGAAATATACAGGCGACCAATAAGTGGTCGATCTATACGAGTGACTCTACGGCTCCAAGCTACTTTGCTGGCAGTGTGGGGATCGGTGCAACATCGCCAGACGCTTCATTAAACGTAACCACCTCGAATTCTGTCTCTGCAAAATTTCGCGCAGCTGGAGGCCGCTCGTGGGTACAGGTTCTCAATACGAACGCTTCAGGAAGTAAATCTGCAGCCATTAATTTTGGATCTGCCACCAATCCTTTCGAAATTGGTAATGACTACGAACAAAATGGCACACAGAGTTTTTATATCTCGGATAATACAGCCCCTACTCCTCGGCTTTACATTAGTGCAACGGGAGGCGTGGGTATCGGAACAATAGCTCCGCAAGCGAATTTAGACGTGCGTGGGTATATGCAAGTAAAAGCTCCGGCATCCTCTTATGAAGCAGGGCTGCGCTTTCTTGCCAATGGCATGACCCCTAGTGATATTCGCAATATTATTCGAACTTCTCCCGATCCTGGAAGATATGGGCAGTTCGAAATTCTTCGTTTCAATACGACAACGGGAGCTGAAATAGACCGAACTCAGTATGACAACAATGGTAATTGGACTTTCCCGCAGAACATCACTGCTACCGGTTGTGTTTATTATAATAACTCATCTATCGGAACTTGCGCTTCGGATGAACGTCTCAAGACCGATGTGAAAAACTTTGATTTGGGTCTTGATTCCCTCTTGGGTTTCCATCCAGTGAATTTCAAATACAACGGACTTGCTGGATTCCAAGCTAACGGCAAAGAGCAAATTGGTGTTATTGCGCAAGATCTGGAAAAGACGGCACCGCAACTTGTGAAAAGAAAAATGGTGCAACTGCATCCTGAAGATAAATTTGAAACTGAAATCAAAGTTGTCGATTACGGCTCTTTCACTTACGTGATTATAAATGCCGTTAAAGATCTTTATGCTCGCTGGTTTAACGACAGCCAGGTTATCCATCGCGAAATCGCATCACTGAAAGAAGAAAATGCGAAAATCAAAAAAGAAAATTCAGAAGTGAAAGCACACAGCGAAGCGATGAGATCTTATCTTTGTCAGAAAGATTCATCAGCTCCATTCTGTCAGAAGTAATTACGGCTTCTTTAGTTCAGCGATGAGATTGTCACTCATTTCTCTAAATTCGGGGCTGCGGCCAGCCTTCATGTCGGCTCTTGCTACCTTCATGATCGCTGTTAGGATTTTTTCTGCGTAGGCTTTGGCTTGCTTGCGATTCTTTGGCCATAACGACTCGCCGACATAGGTGCGAACATAGGCGAGCTTTGCGTGATCTTCGCTGAGCATGCTTTCGTAGCGCACTGAAGGTGCTGAATCGAAGTCTCTCATTCTTACGTAGTTGTATTCGTTATTAGTCATTTGATCGTAGTAAAGAGCGCTGAGCATTGCGCTCTTACTATTGGCATCGTACACGGCAACGACGTCAGCAAAAAATTCTGAATAGGCTGTTAGATATTTATTGAAGTCTGCGAAAGTTGTGGTGTTGCCAAGTTCCGTTGATGCTTCCTTCAATTGCTCCGGTGTTGCGGTTTCGCGGATCACGGCTTCTTTTAAGTCTGAAACCTTAGCAAGTTTTTTTATAAGTTCAGCGAACTGTGGAAACTCTTTCTTCACGCGCTCATGAAAAATGGCGTGACCGTATTCATGAGCCGCACTGGTGATCACGCTCATCTTTGGCATCGGATACGAGGCTCCGTACTGACCGTAGAAAATCATTTGATAAGGAAGTTCGATCAAATGGCCTAAATCAAAACCGGCGTTGTCAGAGGCAGAGCCCATGATCAATGTGATCGTTGGTCCACCAAATACTGTCGCAACATCGTTAATAACCTTAGAGACATCTTTTGCAAGTTCGCAGTTAGGCTCACCAAGAAATAAAACTTCCTTCATGACGCCCGTAACGTCGGTACAGACCGATGCTTGCGCTGAAAAACTGATTAGAATTAGCCCAAAGAAAATTCCAGACAGGCGTTTCACAATAGCCCCTTTGTCAGTTCAACTTAGTTAACCCAGTAAGAGCTGTAATCTATTGATTTGACGAGGAAAACTCCAAACAATTCATTCAACAGGAAGAGTTTTCAAGGCTGTCTAAAAACTAAGCACTCGAAGAGCATTTTAAACAATCACAAACTGATTGAGGAACTTCTTTGTTTCCTCATAAGCCAGATTGATTGCTTTCGAAGCATTCCCAAAATTTCCTGGGCCTGTAGGAGGTAAATTCTGAATTTTGAGCAAATGCCGATGCCCCATGCTTGCCTGCTTGTTTGCTTTTCTTTCGAACCAATCGCTCAACTTATCAGAAGGAAGCCAGTGCCCCAGAACCGGCTCTGAGTCTGGAATGCCAGTCCATCCCATTTTGTCATTGATGCCACCGTCCCAGTAGTGATGTGCACCGATTTTTACAGGATGAAAATACAAAGGCATCGAACACGATGCGCGAACCACCTTTGCCAATGGTCCTTGATCGAAAATTTCAGTTTTTCTTTTACGAATGTTATAAGTCGCAATTCTCAATGGCGTCTGAAGATTCGCAAAATCATGTTGCAAGTATTTGCTCAAAGTTTTTTCAAAGACTTCTCCTTTGAGCACACCAAAACCCAAAGCAGGATCCCAATAGTTATGCTTTCCAAGAGTCAGAAATTCTTTTTCCATTTCAAGTGGAGTCATGCCCGAAGCAAGACATGCTGACACAATCGCGCCTGCACTACTGCCAGTAAGAAGTTTTGGCTTCAAGCCCTCTTCATAAACTGCCTTTGCAAAGCCGCAGTGGGCGAAAAAACCAAAGTAGCCAGAGCTAAATGAAAGGGTGAAATCCTGATTTTTAAACTGATCTTTGATTAACATTTTCGCTCCGAAATTTCCGAAGAACTCTCAAACTGAAGAACCCATATTCCGAGCTTTCTTGATCCTCTGTCAATTTCCTGAAACAGGGGCCTACAGCTATTTGCCAAACCATTGAAATCACTAGAATGACGCATTGTATACCCAAAAAAGAGGCAGGCACCTTTTCGGAAAAGATGGCAGGCACTCTTCTGCGGTGAGTTAATGCATGAATTGAGAGGGTGGATGGGGTACATCCGTGAGTGGCCGGGTCCCATACAATAGCTCTCTTGACGAACTCCGCTAGGTCCGGAAGGAAGCAACGGCACTCGAGGGACTATGTGATGTGGGGTGCTCGGCCACTTTTTTTTACTCCGACGAAGTTGGAGTGTAGATCAGATTAGATCAGCTCTGCATAGAGTTTTGAGTTTTGACCGAGGGTGGTTTCTTGTCTTATCAGGTGATTGCACGCAAATGGCGTCCCCAATCTTTCACTGACGTTGTCGGACAGAATCATATTACCCAAACGCTTTCAAATGCGTTGAAAAATGGTCGACTTCCCCATGCTCTTCTTTTCACAGGTCCCCGCGGCACAGGTAAAACTTCTTCAGCACGTATCTTAGCGAAAGCTTTGCGTTGCCCCAATGCCGTGAACTTCACTCCGTGTAACGTGTGTGATTCTTGTAAAGAAATTGCTTCAGGTTCTAGCGTTGATGTCATGGAAATCGACGGAGCCTCGAACAACGGTGTCGACTCCATTCGTGAGCTTCGTGAAACTGTCATGTTCATGCCTACCAGTGGTAAATACAAAATCTACATCATCGACGAAGTGCACATGCTTTCGACGAGCGCCTTCAATGCGCTCTTGAAAACTTTGGAAGAGCCACCGTCCCATGTGATTTTCATTATGGCGACCACAGAGGTTCATAAAATTCCGCAAACGATTTTGTCTCGCTGTCAGCGTTTCGATTTCCGCAGAATCTCTACTCGTCAAATCACTGAACACTTGAAAGTGATTTGCCAACAAGACGGTGTGCCCGCTGAAGAAGACGCTTTGTGGGTTATTGCCCGTCAAGGCGATGGCTCTATGCGCGACTCACAAAGCTTGCTCGATCAGGTCATCACATTCGCTGATGGTTCTTTAACTCGTGAAAATGTCGTTGAGATCCTGGGTCTTACGGATCGCACACTTTTGCTTGAAACACTCAATGCTTTGGTTGATCGCGATTCTCAAGGCATCATCAAGGTTATCGAAAAAATTGCTCAAGCTGGTTTTGAACCGCATTTATTCTCTCAAGATTTGCTTGAGATGATTCGCAATCTTTTGCTTGTCAAAGTTTCCGGCAACCAAGTCGATCAGATTTTGGAAATGCCTGATTCTGAAATGTCCGCCCTGAACGACATGTCTCAAAAACTTTCTGAAGAAGACATTCACTTGCTCTTCGACATGGCGTTAAAAGGTGGCAGTGATATTCCCCGCGCCCAGGATCCGCGCATTGTTTTGGAAGTGGTTTTACTTCGCATGGCTTCATCTCCGAAACTGACTGATTTGAAAAGTCTGTTACAAGGCGGCAGCGCCGGAGCACAAGCAGTCAGCGCAGGTGGAGCCAGGCCCTACGTTCCGCCGGTAGCACTTCCTGTTAAAGGTCACCAGCGTCTTCAAGAATCTCAAAAAGTAGCCGAAGTTCCCTCTGGCCTTGAAAAAATGAAGTCGGTCATGGAAGCACCAAAGCCAAAAACGGCTGCGGCAGTGCCTGCGTCATCAAATTCTCAAGAAGCTCCGTCAGCTGCTGCTGAGCCCGTTGTAGTCGCTCCAAAAGTGGCGACAGGCAATACCCCTTCTGAAAAATGGGTCCACTTCGTTGATTTGCTTCGCCAAGACGACGCTTTGTTTGCAGCCAAAATCGAAAACCTTCTGTTCGTGAAAGAAGAAGGAAAACTGCTCAGCTTTGGCGTTCCTCCAAAATTGGCTTTCCTCAAAGACCAAATGTCCGACACTCAGGTGCGTAAAAAGCTTCAAGGATTTATTGATTCATACTGGGCGCCTGGGTATTCTTTTGAGGTATTAATGAACCGCGATCAGGTTGGAGAATCTGCTCAGTCTTTGCAGCAAAAAAAAGTGCAAGTAGCTGAAGATGAGATTCGCACCAAGATCGAAACAAACCCTATGGTTAAGACCGCTCAAGAAGTTTTCAATGGGCAGATCAAATCCGTAGTTGAACTTAAGCAAGATTCGAAAAGATAAAAGGAGTTTCTTATGAAAGGTCTTCCAGGCGGAATGGCTCAATTGATGAAGCAAGCTAACCAAATGCAATTGCGCATGAAAAAAGCGCAAGAAGAGCTTGCTGTAAAAGAATACGAAGCAACTTCAGGCGGCGGCGCTGTAAAAGTTAAAGTAAACGGCGATCACATGATCGTTTCTTTGGCTATCGATCCAGAAGTTTTGAAAGCTGGCGATGTTGAAATGCTTCAAGACATGATTCTTTCTGCAACTAACGAAGCTGTTAAAACAGCACGCGATACTTCTGCTAAAGAGATGGAAAAAATCTCTGGCGGCATGAATATCCCAGGATTGTTCTAAGTCGACCGCACGGTCGCAAAGGTTGCACATGCTTCATATCTCAGCGTTAGAAAAATTAGTCCATGAAATGAGCCGTCTTCCCGGTATCGGGCCTAAGACTGCTCAGCGCTTGGCTTATTTCATTCTTAAATCTGAAAATGAGTTTCCTGAAAGACTCAGTGAAGCTTTGTTACGCGTGCGCGCCGAAGTTCATGACTGCCCTCGCTGCTTCAACTTCACCGATACAGATCTTTGCCGTTACTGCGAAGAACCGCATCGTTCTAATGACTCTATCTGTGTCGTTGAAGAACCTGCGGATATCATGCGCATTGAATCTTCTGGTGCTTTCCGTGGCCGTTATCATGTTTTACATGGAGCGATCTCACCTTTGGAAGGCATCGGCCCTAAAGATTTGAAAATCCAAGAACTGATTGATCGCGTGAACAATGGCATCGACGGCGATGGTCCTGAGATTAAAGAGATTATTCTCGCATTAGACGCCGACCTTGAAGGTGATACGACGATTTTGTATCTGACGAAGCAACTTCAAGGTAAAGGATTGAAATTATCTCGCATTGCTCATGGAGTTCCTATTGGCAGCGACATCGATTTCATAGATGATAGAACTATGGGTCGTGCCTTGCAAAATAGAGTGGAGCTGTAATGTCCTTTATTAACTACAATGCTAAAGAAATTCACTGCAAAGTCGTGTATTACGGCCCGTCATTGGGTGGTAAGACCACGAACATTCAGTGGGTTTATCAAAAAACGGCTGAGGATCAAAAATCCAAGCTGGTGGCATTGAATACGGACATCGAGCGTACCTTGTTCTTTGACTTCCTGCCTTTGAATGTCGGCGACATCCGTGGCTTTAAAACTAGATTCCATCTTTACACTGTTCCAGGCCAAGTGGTTTACGATGCTTCTCGCAAATTGATCCTTAAGGGTCTTGACGGAGTGATTTTCGTAGCGGACTCACAAATCGAACGTATGGACGAAAATCTTGAGTCTTTGCGCAATCTCGAAAGAAACTTGGAGCAACAAGGCTACGACATCCGCGAAATCCCGTTGATTATGCAATATAACAAACGAGATCTTCCAAACGTCGCATCTTTGGCTGAACTTCGTAGCGCTTTAAACCCTTATAACGCCCCTGAAATCGAAGGCTGTGCTTCTGAAGGCCGTGGCGTTTTCGAGTCTCTGAAGACCGTTTCTAAATCAATCATCAATGTTCTAAAAGGCGGAACGACTTTATAGCGAAGATCCGCTTGTTAGGGGAATAGAAGTACCCTGATCCTTCGGACAGTCCTCGCTCTTCGGGTCTTTCCCAATTTCGTTATTTCTCATGTTCGCTTGCGGAACTTGGCTCAGGGTACTTCTATTCCCCTAACAAGCTCTTTGCCATAATGACTATCCTCAGATTTAAACAAGAAGAATTCTCCCCTCCCCAAAACCCACTTAGGCGTCGGTCAAAAAGGCCCATATGCAAGGCCGAGTGAAGCGAACGGCCCGAACAACGCAGTCAGATGGGCCTTTTTCACCGACGACTGTACGACCTTTGGGTAGTTGTGCTATAGGTGTTCGCGACTTTTGGGATTATGATTAGAACTCGGAGTGATTGCTATGAGTTATGATATTGCTGCTGATATTCAGCGACTTAAAAAAGAAAAGAATGCTGTTGTTTTGGCTCACTACTATGAAGATGGCGATATTCAAGATGTTGCCGACTACGTAGGTGATAGCTTCTATCTTGCTAAAATGGGTCAGACCGTAAAAGAACAAGTTATCTTGCTTGCGGGTGTTGTTTTCATGGCTGAGTCTGTGAAGATTTTGAATCCGACTAAGACTGTTCTTGTGCCTGACTTGGAAGCTAGCTGTTCTTTAGTTAAGGGCGCGCCCTATGACAAATACTTAGCTTGGCGCCGTCAGCATCCTGATGGCATCGCAGTTACCTACATCAACTCTAGTGCTGAAGTGAAATCTATTTCTGATGTGATTATTACTTCTTCGAACGCGGCTCAGATTGTGGATTCTATCCCTAAGGATCGTAAGGTTCTTTTTGGTCCCGATCAGCACTTGGGTCGTTGGCTTTCTAAAAAACTCAATCGTCCCTTTGAATTATGGCAAGGTGCTTGCGAAGTGCATGTGCTTTTCAATGCAAAACGACTTTATGAATTGATTCAAACACTTAAAGACCGGGTCTTGAGCCCGCATCATGATGGTAATATGATCGTTTTAGAACATGCACT
>CAZPYX010000097.1:12619-15956 GCA_964590635.1 uncultured Bdellovibrio sp. | reverse complement strand
AACCCTAGTCGCAAAAAGCTTGAATGTCTTGCCTGGCAAGCCTCAAGAAAATGCGAAGGTTGCACTTAACAATCTTCGCGTGCAGACAGGTCAAAAGAATTTCTTTGAAGAAGGCCTTGAAGTCAGTCCTCTTTATCTTTCTGGTATGGAAGAAATCTTCAAAGAGCATGGAGTTCCTGTGGAACTCACGCGCATTCCATTCGTAGAAAGCAGCTTCAATAAGCATGCAGTCAGCAAAGTAGGCGCTTCTGGCATCTGGCAATTTATGGGCAATACAGGTCGCAGCTTTATGACCGTGGATCATCACATTGACGAACGCCACTCTCCGTTCAAAGCCACTGAAGCTGCGGCACGCTTGCTTAAAGAAAATCATATGATTCTGTATCGCTCATGGCCCTTGGCTGTAACCGCGTGGAACCATGGACCTCCAGGCATTCGCAAAGCTATTCGCGAGACTGGTTCAAAGAACTTAGGAGATATCGTTGCTAGTTTCCGCACGAAGAATTTCGACTTCGCTTCTTCTAATTTCTATTCAGAGTTCCTAGCAGCACTTTATGCAGAAAGATATCAGCAGGATATTTTTAAAGATCTTGTAAAAGAAAAATCTTTGGATGTTCACTCAGTTAAACTAGCGCGCACGGTCTCTGCAAAAGAACTTTTGCGTGTGAGCGGTTTGAGCCAAGATGATTTCATCCTGTTCAATCCGGATCTTGCAAAAGCAGTTGAGAAAAATTCTTCGGTGCCATCTGGCTTCAAATTGATGGTTAATGATTCTGCAAAAGCAGTTCTAAAACGTCTTCTCGCTCAAGATACGCGCAAAGTCAGCAAGGCGAAGTTGAGCAGAAACGATGTTTCCCTCAACCTCTCCCCGTCGACTACGAACTAAATATCGTTGGGTCCCACAATACTTACAATGCTTGGCTGAGAGAATATTTTTTCAGCCACACGTTGTACATCCTCAGGAGTCACTGCGAAGTACTTATCCGCTACGTCAAGACTGTCGCGATAATCTAACCCGTAAATATCATCAAAAAGAATTGCATTGCAGATCGTGCCTTTTCTTTGCAATTCAATGTCATGACGACCGATCAAATATCTTTGCGCACGGGTCAGTTCTTCCTCGCCGACTTTTGTGCTGACAAGCTTGTTGAATTCTTGCTTCAACATTGAAATCGCTTTCGCAGATTTTTCTGGCGAACATCCTATATATCCACCGAAATATCCACATTCAATCCCTTCCATGTGCATCGGCGAAACCGAATATGCGAGTGAATTTTTATCACGCAATTCAAGGAACAAACGACCACCTTGACCACTTAAGATAGATTGAATGATCTCAAGCGCGTATCTGTCCTGACTTTTCAAGGTTAAACCTTGATAGCCCACGATGATATGGCTTTGTTCTTTCTTAAGCTCTTGAAAGAGATGCTTTGATTCCTTCACAACAGGTGCCGCAAATGAATTTTCGATTTTAGAACCTTTGCCTAAAAGCGCTGTAGTCTCTTCAAGTTCTTTGACCCATTTATCTGTTTTGACGTCGCCCACAACACAGAAAGTTAAATTCTTAGGATTTGCGATCTTCTTAAAGTATTCGTGCAAAGTCTGCGATGAAATTTTACTAATGCTTTCGTTGGTTCCAAGCAAATCACGAGAGTACGGGTGATTTTTAAAGATCTCTTGCATGAAAGCCATGATGCAAAGTTGTGCCGGATTGTCGTTGCGGGCTTTGATTTGATTTCTTTGTACGACTTTTTCGCGCTCTAAGATTTGCTGTGGGAACTGCGGATATAGCAGGGAGTCCTTAAAGATCTCCAACATCTTGTCTTCAAATGGAGATAGATAGTCCATAGAAAGACCTACAGAATTTCTTCCCCCAAAGGCGCTGATACCTGATGCCAATTCATCAATACGAAGATTGATGTCATCTTCAGTAAAGTTCTTAGATCCAGATAACCAATTACGAGAGAAAACCTCTGTCAAGCCACCTTGATTTTCATCTTCAACACGAGTTCCGCCCAAGAATGCTGCCTTCATCGCTACATAAGGAGTGTCCTTCTGTTCGCGAATCAGCAATGTTGCCCCTGATTTCAGAGTGATTCTTTCTGTTTTCGGCTCATGGGCAACGGCAGTCGTATTAATATTAAACTTTTTCGCGGTAAATTTCTTAACCGGCTCTTTCTTTGCCTTCACAGTCGTCAAAGACTTCTTAAGATCTTTTGCGAAACCTTTTAGGATTTTCTCTGCTTCTTTCTTTTCCATATTAGTTAGCAAAGAAAGACCAAAGGTATCTGGCTTAAAGTATTTTTTAGCTGCCTTTTGAATATCTTCAGGCTTAAGTGCGTAAACTTCCTTCATGTATTTGCGATAATGATCATGATCGCCATAATAGAATTCATCACCACCCGCTTTGCGCGCGATATTGTCGACTGTTTCCATAGAGTAAACTTCATGGCTCGCAAAGTTAGTAATCGCCTTTTGAATTTCAGCCGCCGTTGGTGGCTCCTCGATCAAACGATTGATCTCTGGAATCATTAACGACAAGGCCTGTTGCAAATTTTCTTTTTCCAGATTGAACGAAACAGCGAAAAGCCCATCATCCTGCATTGAATAGCTGAAGCAACCGACGGAGTTTGTAATGGGCTCTTTAATACGCAAGGTTTGCATCAAACGTGAAGAATCACCCTGTCCAAAGATGGCAGCTAAAACCTCGAGGGCGACAATATCCTTGTGCTTCACATTCGGAATACGCCAAGTTAAATAACCCGTCGTAGATTCGAATTTAGCCTCTTCAACCTTGATGCGAATTCCAGCTTGAGCTGGCTCTTTCGTGCGCTTTACTTTACGCAACTTGAATGGCGCAAAGCCACCAAACATCGTTTCAACTTTTTTCTTCATGTCCTTGGAATCAAAGTCACCGGCAATGACCAGGAACATATTCGAAGGAACGTAGCGGCTGTGATAATAGTCTTTAATCTTCTTCACCGAGACACTGCGAACAACTTTGTCGAAACCAATGACGGGACGACCGTATTCATGTTTACGGAAAGTATTTGTAAATAAAAGCTGACTCGCACGACGGCCGGGGCTGTCCTGGCCGCGTTTGATTTCCTCGATGACCACTTCGCGTTCGTTATCGATCTCTTGCTTATCGAACGTCGGGAATCCCATCATCTCGCTGATAACATCCATGGCGACATCTGAGAATTGCTTAGAAATAGTTACGTAAAAAACCGTCTGATCGAAAGACGTGTAGGCGTTGAGCTCTCCGCCAGAACCTTCCACCGTCGATGCGATCTCGCCTACACGAGCGTCACCGCTGCCCTCGATCGCGACGAGC
>CAZPYX010000097.1:0-12609 GCA_964590635.1 uncultured Bdellovibrio sp. | reverse complement strand
GTTCCTTTAAAGACCAAATGCTCAATAAAGTGAGAGATTCCCTCTTCACCACGTCTTTCATCCGCAGAGCCCGTCTTGACCCACATTTGCACAGAGACCACTGGAGATTTGTGACTTGGTAAGAAAAGGACCTTTAGACCGTTTTTTAGTTGAAATTTCTTAGACATACTCTAGATAACTCCTATGGCTTTTGGCATTTATGTTCATATCCCTTACTGCATTCAGCGCTGCACTTATTGTGACTTCGCGACCTATGAGCAAAGTAAAATTTTGCCTCCGGATCAGTACGTCGATTTACTCTTTGAAGAGATTCGCCAAAAGCATCGCTACTACAAACCTCAAAGCGTAGATACCATCTATTTTGGTGGTGGCACCCCGAGCCTGATCCCTGCACATCTCATTGTAGCGGTTATCAAAGAGCTGGGTAGATATGGCTTTACAACTAGACCTGACACTGAAATCACAATCGAAATCAACCCGGCAACTGTCAGTGAAGAAAAGCTGAAAATCTACCTTGATGCGGGCGTGAATCGTTTTAGTGTAGGAGCCCAAACTTTCGATGACCGTTTGTTGAAAATGGTTCACCGCGAACATTCCGCAAAACAAACGCTTGAGACCCTGGACCTTTTAAGAAAGCACAATCTTAATTTTAGCTTCGATATTCTTTTTGCTTTACCTTCGCAAACTCTTGAGGGCCTTAAGAACGATGTGCGTATTGCAGTTGAACAAGGCGCAAAACACATCAGCCCTTATTGCCTGACAGTTCCCGATGGTCATCCTTTGTCAAAAGGACGCGCCATTGATGATGAGCAAGTTGATATGTTTGACTTCATAGCTCAGGAACTTACGGGCCATGGCTTTAAACAGTACGAAATCTCAAACTTTGCTCTTCCAGGACACGAATCACGCCATAACATGCTGTATTGGATAGACGAACCTTATTGGAGCCTTGGTCTAAGTGCCCATTCTTATTCGAAGGAATCCCAATGGGGCACACGTTATTGGAACATCAACTCTATTGGTGAATACAAGAAGCAAATACTTGAATTCCAAGGACAAGAGTTCACTTCACCGGCCTTGCATCTGCCTGCGGATCAGGTTGAAGTTCTGGAAATGCACCAAGCTCTTACGGACTTTTGTCATACTTCAATGCGTCTTATGCGGGGTCTCAACGAGCGCACCTTGCAGGAAAAATTTCCTGCAACTGTTTTCCATCAAGTTTCTAGCATCATGAACAAGCTTACTGATCGCGGCTGGGTTCAACATGATGGCACCAATTGGTCACTAACACGTGACGGCCTTGTTATTAGCAATAAGGTCTTCCAAGAACTTACCTTTTTAGAAGAAGATATCTAGGGATCGTAACTTTTGTGCTCGAAAAGAGCGCATCTAGTTACTCAAGGCACTTCTGTAAATTCAACGGCTTCAGCATATAGACTTTCATACTCCTGACATTGACATTCACCAATGAATACACAATGTTAATTATTGCGAAAGGATCTCTTATGGCAGAAGAAAATAGCTCTCAAAATTCAAATACTGGTTCGGCGGATGGTGCCGAAAACTCTTCAGAGATTCAGAAACTTCAAGATTTAGCAGAGAAGTATAAAAACGACTTCCTCTATCTTCGCGCTGAGTTTGAAAACTACAAACGTAATGCGATTAAAGAACGTTCTGATCTAACAAAATACGGCGGTGAAAGATTTATCCGCGACCTTCTTGAGGTTGTTGATAATTTTGAACGGGCCCTTCAAGTGAACGTCAATGCTGACAACATCGCAACTTACAAACAAGGTGTTGAGATGACAGCGCAAGAACTGAAATCACTTCTTGCAAAACATTCTGTTCAAGAAATTCCTGCAGAAGGTGCGCCTTTTGATCCTGCTATTCATGAAGCTCTTAGCAGCGAAGCGACTGATAAAGTGGCTGCGGGACATATCGCACGCGTGTTTAAAAAGCCTTATAAATTACACGACAAAGTTATCCGCACTGGTCAGGTTGTCGTTGCAAAAAAACCAGAATAACGAGGCCTTGATTGTCTAAAAAAGACTTCTACTCCATTTTGAATGTTCCTCGTTCTGCCACGCCAGAAGAGATGAAGAAGGCTTATCGCAAACTTGCGATGCAATATCATCCCGACAAAAATCCTGGCGACAAAAAGGCGGAAGAGAAATTCAAAGAGCTCAGCGAAGCTTACGAAGTTCTCAGCGACCCTAAGAAACGCGAAATGTATGATCAATTTGGTCATGCCGGCGCGCAAGGATTCGGCGGCGGTGCCGGAGGTCCGTTCGGAGGCGCTGGAGGATTTGGTGGTTTCGGTGGAGCCGGTGGTGGTGGTTACAGTCAAGGTAGCTCTCAAGGCGACCCGTTTCAAGATATTTTCGGCGATGTCTTTAGCGACATCTTCGGTGCTGGCGGACCTCGTGGTGGCGCTGGTCAAAGAACTCGTCGTCCCACCAAGGGCACAGATCTTCGTTATACCTTAAATGTCTCTTTCGAAGAGTCCGCACTTGGTTGTGAAAAAGTAATCAGCTTTATGCGCCAACGCGGCGGTAAAGAAGAATCAGCAAAACTTTCTGTAAATGTCCCTGCCGGAGTAAAAGAAGGACAACGTCTGAAACTTGCTGGAGAAGGCGATGCCGGATCTGCAGGTTCTCCAGGGGATCTTTATGTCATTATCAGCGTGCAAGAACATCCCTTGTTTAAGCGCAATGAAAATGACGTCACTTTAGATCTTCCGGTGACTTATACAGACGCGATCTTAGGAACAAATATTGAAGTTCCAACACTGACTGGAAAAGCGATGATTCGCATTCCGCCAGGGACTCACTCGGGTCAAACATTCCGTCTTAAAGGTAAAGGCTTCCCAAAAATCGGAGGCTTTGGATCTGGCGACATGTTGGTAAGAATACTTGTAGACACACCTCACACCTTAACCGCTAAGCAGAAGGAACTGATGGAAGAGCTTGCAAAATCAGCGGAGCCAACTCCGATGGTTAAAGCTTTCCATGACAAGGTCTCTCAGCTTATGAGGAACAGAAAATGATTTTGAAAACAAATCTCTCTATAATTACGGCCGCTTGCTTACTTGTTTCATGCACGACTGTTGCTACAAAACGACCTGAGATCAAACCGACTACGGCAGCTGCGACAGGAAAAAAAGGAAAGCATGTTGGCGGCATGACTCCAAGCAAACCTCCGGCTCAACAACAGGCCCTTCAATCTGTACCAACGGTGCAAGCCGTTGATCCGTTAATGACGCTTAAAAAATTGGTTATGGAATCCATTACGGCGCCAACGAAATCAGAACAAGAATCTTTCCGTCTTCAAGCAATTGAAATCGTTGATAACAAATTAAATGAAAAACAACTCGAAGATGTTGCTGGCAACTCTGACTATGGATACTTGCGTGGCAATGCCATGTATCGTCTTGGCGAAAAGGCTTTAGAGGCTCGCGACACTGCTAAGGCTAAAAAATACTTTGCTGGTGTGATTGATTACTTGCCTGGTAGCGATCTAGCCGCAAGATCCCAAGAGATTCTTTCTCAGTTAGAAGCGACCCGCAATGTAGAATCAAAAACCGTCGGCGTTGTTTTGCCTTTAAGCGGTAAAAATGCCCCCGTCGGTCAAAGAGCCTTGCGTGGCTTGGAAATGGGCCTAGGACTGCATTTGCCGGGCTCTAGCTTCAAACTTGCAGTTATGGACAGCGAAGGCAATCCCGACTCTGCAAGACGCGGCGTAGAGCGTTTGGTGAAGGAAGATAACGTGATCGCCGTGGTTGGAAGCTTGCTCAGTAAGACGGCTCCTGCGGTGGCCGCAAAATCAGATGAGCTTGGAGTTCCTTCTATTGCTCTTTCGCAAAGATCTGGTCTTACAGAGATCGGCCCCACGGTTTTTAGAAATTCGCTGACTAGTGAAATGCAAGTTCGTTATTTAGTTCGCACAGCCATTGAAGATTTGGGTATGAAGAAGTTCGCAATTCTTTATCCCAACGACCAATACGGCGTTGAGTTCTCAAATATTTTTTGGGATGAGGTCCTTGCGCGCGGCGGCCAGGTGACTGCGGTGCAAACGTACTCAACAAAAGAAACTGACTTCCGCCTGGTGATTCAACGTCTTGTGGGCACATATTATGGTGAAGCTCGCCAAGATAAATTCAATGTTCGAATTAAAGAGCTGCAAAATTCCGACAAGAAACGTTCGGCTCGTAAAGACAACGTTGAAACGATTCTTCCCCCTGTGACTGACTTTGATGCCATCTTCATTCCAGACAGCGCCAAAGCCTTGGGTCAAATCGCGGCTATGCTTGCGTTCAACGATGTTCGTGGCGTGAAGTTAATGGGAACAAATTTGTGGAACACACCAGGTCTAGCAAAACGCGCTGGTAACTTTGCGAACAACTTGATGTTCGTGGATAGTTTGGCCCCAAGCTCTCAAGAACAATCTCGCTTTGTGAATGAATATAAATCTTTGTATAACGAGAACCCTTCGCTTATCGAAATTCAGGCCTATGACGCTGGGTTGATCTTGCGTCAGTTGATCGCTTCTGGAGCTGATTCTCGTCAGGATCTTGTAAAAAAATTAACAGAGCTAAAAAAGTTCCCTGGGGCCCTGGGACCTCTAAGTATGAGTCCAGACAGGGAAATTGAGCGCCCAGTGACGGCTTTGACCGTTGAAAAAGGCGAAATCATGCCACTTAAAGTTCGTAAGTAACTCTCCCCTTTTTGATCCTATAGCCACTCCGGTCTTCGCCGGAGTTTCGGCAATAACACCCATAAATTTATTTAATGACATTTTATTAACCCCGCCACGGGGGCCCATCGTCTTAGGAACACGCAACGACAAGAGCGTTGCACAAATCTAAAGAAGGGGGTTGTTATGAATAGTTTTATCAACGAAACAATTATTATGGAGTGCCGCAAGAAACTTCTTCTACAGAAGCAGGAAATCCTAAACAGATTCAGAACAGCCCAACGCGAATACATTCATACAGAAAAGTCTGGCGACGAGGCCGACCAATCTGTAGCACATATCGCAGAACATTCTTTTTTGGTTTCACAAGAGCGCATGAGAAATCAACTGCTCGAAGTCGAGATGGCCCTTGCCCGCATTGAGTCTGGAAATTTTGGAATGTGTGAAGAGACGGAAGAGCCAATTGAAGTTGAAAGATTGCTTGCAGTTCCTTGGACTCGTCTCAGCATAGAAGGTGCTGAACTTCGTGAAGCTGTAAGTCGCAAATTCGCACGCTAAGCAGGCTGGCTTACACTCCTGCTTCGCAGGAGTAACTGCGTCTACTCTCTGTCTTCGGCGGAGTAAATTCCCCTCTGAAAATGTGGATAACTACAACTCTGTCGCTCTATGAATGCGATGGAGTGCAGCAAAGCTGTGCTTACTAATTCGTCACGCACTGCTTTTTTAGTGACACAATTCCCATCCCCCGCAATAAGGAACTAATTTTTTCGGCCATGATCATCATATCGGGGGGTGAGATGAACGCAACCGAACTGCAAGGTAAAGATTTAGAGAACTTAATGGCTAATTTAAAGGAGTCGCTGCTTTTTCAAAAAGCTTCGATCTTAAATAAGTCACACGAATTCAAAACAGAACAGTCATCTGTTATTGCCCAAGGCGACGAGGCAGAAATTGCTTCTTTGGATGCCAGCAATAATATCTCCATTCATTTACATGAAAGAGATCGTACAGCGCTTTATTCTATCGAAAGAGCGTTGGGCAAAATCAGCGATGGGACTTATGGCCAGTGCGAAGCCTGCGGCGAAATGATCGCAGCCCGCAGACTTCAGGCTAGACCATTCACAGCCCTTTGTATTGATTGCATGGAAGAACAAGAGAGCCATTCTAATATCTATCAGTAATCAAACCTGCGTCAGCAGGAAATCATCTTAGCTCTCATTGGATGAGGTCTGCTGACATGGATGTCAGTCCATATTTTTAGTTTTTATTTAA
Source organism: uncultured Bdellovibrio sp. (assembly GCA_964590635.1). Classification (GTDB taxonomy): domain Bacteria; phylum Bdellovibrionota; class Bdellovibrionia; order Bdellovibrionales; family Bdellovibrionaceae; genus Bdellovibrio. The sequence continues at coordinate 6,645 of CAZPYX010000097.1, read as the reverse complement.
GCTCCAACTGTCTCACGCCGAGAAGATTCATACCAAGAAAACATTTCCCGCATCAACGCGGAGGAGCGGTATGAGTTTTGACGATAAAGTACTAGAAATCCCACAGACACTTCCAATGCTACCTGTGAGAGACATCGTTGTTTTCCCTTACATGATTATCCCACTCTTTGTAGGACGTGATTCTTCTATTCGCTCAGTTGAAGAAGCTTTGGCAAAGAACCGCCTTATCTTCTTGGCGTCACAAAAAGATATCTCTGAGGAAAACCCTTCTCCAGACAATATCTATACTGTGGGTACAATTGCGATGATCATGAGAATGAGAAAACTTTCTGATGGTCGTGTAAAAATCCTTATTCAAGGTGTGGCTAAAGGCCGCGTAAAAAATTACTCTAAAACATCTCCTTCTTTCGAAGTGGCTGTTGAAAAAATCGAAGACATCCCAACTCAAAAAACAGTTGTGGAAAATGAAGCTTTGATCAGAACTGCAAAAGAGCATATCGAACGCATCATCGCGCTGGGTCGTCCTCTTTCTCCAGATATCTTGTTGGTATTGGATGATGTTTCTGATCCAGGTCGCATCGCTGACTTGATCGCTTCAAACTTGGGTATCAAAGTTGAAAGCGCTCAAAAAGTTCTTGAGACTCACGATGCTACTGAAAGACTTAAAATTGTTAACGAGATCTTGGCTGCAGAACTTGAAGTTATGCAAACTCAAGGCAAAACTCGTGGCAACGCAAAAGAAGACATGTCGAAATCTCAACGTGAATACTTCTTGCGCGAGCAAATGAAAGCTATAAAGAATGAACTTGGCGAACAGGATTCTAAATCTGAAGAGATGGAAGAACTTCGCGACAAGTTAACGAACGCTGGTATGCCACCTCATGTAGAAGTTGAAGCTATGAAACAGCTTGGACGTCTTGAGCGTATGCATCCAGATGCTTCCGAAGCAACAATGGTTCGCACTTACCTCGACTGGATGGCTGACCTTCCATGGAGCAAAAAGAGCGAAGACAATATCGATCTTAAACGTTCAAAAGAAATTCTTGATGAAGATCACTATGAACTAGAAAAAGCAAAAGACCGTGTCATGGAGTTCTTGGCTGTTCGTAAACTTAAGCCAAACCTCAAAGGTCCAATCCTTTGCTTCGGTGGTCCTCCAGGAGTAGGTAAAACTTCTTTGGGTAAATCTATCGCTCGTGCGATGGGCCGTGAATACTTCCGTATCGCTTTGGGCGGCGTGAAGGATGAAGCGGAAATTCGTGGTCACCGCCGTACATATGTAGGTGCGATGCCAGGTAAAATTATCCAAGCTCTTCGCCAAGCGAAAACAAACAATCCAGTTATCGTACTCGATGAAGTTGATAAATTGGGTTCTGATTTCCGCGGTGACCCTTCAGCAGCAATGCTTGAAGTTTTGGATCCAGAACAAAATTCAACTTTCCGTGACAACTACTTGAACGTCGATTTCGACCTTTCAAATGTGTTGTTCATCGCGACTGCCAACGTGTTGGAAAATATTCCACCAGCTTTGCGTGATCGTATGGAAATCTTGAACATCCCTGGTTACACAGAGAATGACAAACTTTTGATCACGAAAAAACATTTGATCAAAAGACAAGTTGAAGCAAATGGTATTACTGAAGAAAACGTCTCTTTCACAGACGAAGGTATCAAATATTTGATCGCGGGTTACACTCGCGAAGCAGGTCTTCGTAACCTTGAGCGTGAAGTTGGATCAGTTTGCCGTAAAGTGGCAAAAATGGTCGTGATGGGCGAAAAAACTTTTGTTGAAGTAAACGCAGCAACAGTCCCAGAACTTCTTGGTCCTCCAAGATTCCAACGCGACGATAAGATCGCTGATTCACAAGTTGGTGTAGTGCAAGGTCTTGCATGGACACAAGCTGGTGGTGAAGTGTTGACTGTTGAAGCTTTGAAAATGAAAGGTAAAGGACATCTTACACTTACGGGCCAACTTGGCGACGTAATGAAAGAGTCTGCTCACGCGGCGATGTCATACGCTCGTGCACACATGGAAGAACTCAGCATCCCTGAAGACTTCTTTGACAAGTACGACATCCATATCCATTTGCCAGCAGGCGCTATCCCTAAAGATGGCCCTTCTGCGGGTATCACTCTTACAACAGCACTTGTAAGTTTGATGACTGGAACTCCTGTACGCCATGACTTGGCAATGACAGGTGAAGTGACTCTTCAAGGTCGCGTTCTTCCAGTAGGCGGTATTCGTGAGAAGTGTCTTGCGGCTTTGAACCTTGGTATTACGAATATCGTGATTCCAATGGCTTGTAAAAAGGACTTGGCGGATATTCCGAAAGTTTTCAAAGACAAGATTAACTTTATCTTCGCAGAAAATCTCGATGAAGTGTTCGCAGTAGCTTTCGATAGAGACTCTGCTAACAACTCAAAGAAGCCTGCGGTTAAAAAAGAAGCAAAAAAATCAAAGAGCTTGGCAGCTTAACAGCTACTAAGCCCGTCGCCCCTCCCTAAACGACGAAACGAAAAAGGACTGAGCAATCAGTCCTTTTTTCGTTCAAATAGAAACATCGGGCCTTCGTGAATTTTCTCTGTAAAGTCTTCTGATTTTTGCAGCCAGTTCACGAGATTCATGTCCTTCTCTGAGATCACAAAGTATTTGAAATCGTATCGCTTGATTTGTTCCATCCCCGCATCGGGCTTCTCTATAAAGAGATCATACTGACGAACGGTTTCATCAGGAAAAATAATATTTCTTGTGTCGATAAAATACTTATTCTTTTGTTGCAACGCCAAATCGCTTCCATAAATCCAGGTATTAAAGATTCGACCCTCGTTATTTCGCAAGAAATAATCTATCTGCGGAGAATGAGATCTGAAATCAAAAGTCTGCTGATATTCAAAGGGAAGATACTTACTAAATCGATCTTTCAAAAAAGGACTTAGGCAGATTATAAAAATCGTCAATATCACGATGACTGCTGAATTAATAATTTTCGAAAGATTGTCACCCTGATTTGGACGTTCAATCTGATTCTTAGGATTCATTTTCATGACCATAAAAATGGGTAAAAACAGGAACACCAAAAAAATATTGCGAACTGCAACGAATCCCATTAGCCACACCAAAATAATAGGATCAAAAATGAGTTCTAATATTTCCTTTTTCTTACTAACCAGCCAAATCAAATAAAAGACAAAGATTCCAGAAAATATAAAGAAGTACCAACTAGCGAAGGAATAATATAATGACTGAGTCGTGAACCACTCTGTCAGGCTCCGCATTTTCGAAAGTCTTACAGTCTCTATAACATAGGGAAACATCTTCCATCCGAAAGGATTTATTAAAGTGGCCAGAAGAACTGCGCCCGCAGATATCATTCGATTCATCCACAGATTGAAATCTTTCCGAAGCAGATACTGCCCACTTTGAAAGAGGATTAGAGCGGGAAGCAAAAGAAAGCTTCCATGAATATTGGTCCAAATAATTTCCAACGCTACAAATCCGCAAATTGCAATTGTGGGAATACTTTGTTTCTTATAACGGCTCAACATGTCGTAGGCCGCCAACAACGGGATTGTCGCAATCAAGGCTGGTCTTGGGACAAAGTAAAGAGTCGTGCCCAGCAGTGACGCTACAAAAATGAAAAGGACTTCTTTGGTCCAAGGATCCACCAAACTTCGACCGTAATTGGAAGCACGTAATGAGCGATACCAAATCAATACCCAGATAGAGGGCACCAATGCGTGAAGAAATACGACAAGTTCCAAACCTTGAATCTTAAATATCAGTCCATACAGTAAACTGATACCTGCGGGGTAAATCATCTCTGTGGTTGGACCAACAGTATAAAGATCCTCTTTGATAACTCTAAGCTGATCTAAAGAATCTCTGCCTATTGCAATCCAAATCTCCAGATCTGCCACATGAAATGGTTTCAGCAGAAAGTAAAATACCGGAGCAATCAGAAATAAGATTAGATAAAATCGAGATCTCGTCATGTCAGAATGCTATTTATCTTTCACCAGAGAAACAATCTAAACTTGCGTCAATATATCAATCGCGTAGACTTATTAGCTGAGGTCTATTCAATGTTAAAATTTTCAGCTTTAGTATTTTCTGTTCTTATCGCATTCACTCCCCACTCTTTTGCTAGAAAAAAGAAGTCCCAACAAATTTTAAAAATTTCTGGGCAAGTTCAAAGTTGCCATGATGGGGATACTTGCCGTGTTCAATATCAAAAGAAGTCTTTGAAGATACGTTTTGCTGGAATTGACTGCCCCGAGCTTTCCCAAAAATTCGGCAAGGACGCACAACGTTTTACCGAAGGACTTCTAAAAGGACGCAATGTTGACCTTGAATGCAATGGAAAATCCTTTGATCGACTGACCTGCACGGTCGTTCTTGATGGAAGAAATATCAATCAAGAAATCGTAAAGAATGGCTGGGCTTACGATTCCACCAAGTACTCGCACGGACGATATATAGCTGCTGTCTCCGTCGCCAAAGAACAGGGATTGGGGATCTGGAAAGATAAAGACCTCCTAAGCCCTTATTGCTTCCGTCACAAATCGAATCAAAAATGCCAAACAGATCGTAGCTATATGCCTTGATTTACAGCCTGTAGGCTGTAACGAAGCATGAGATTTTAGTAAGACGTCCAGAATCAAGACAGTGTTCCCAAGAACCTTTGAGCATTGATAAATAATCGTTATCATATACTTATCGGGAGAAGTCTTTTGGTGCATTCTGGGAAAAAAGGACAAGCCACGTTACTGCTCGTATCTGTACTTTGCGCGGTGGGCATCATCGTTCTGATGAGCTCGCTCGATGTATTCACTAAAGACTACAATTTTAAATCCACTGATTTTGATCAGGTCCTTCTTGATGAGGCCACGAGTTCTTCTTTCGCGGTAATGGAATCAGCCCTTGCCCGCCGTCTTTGGGAGCCGCCACCAGATAGCAGTTGCTTGAAAGCTGAAAAGTTTTCTGTCTCTGGAACTCTTCCAAATGGCGTCTCTTGGACCGTTGATACCACTTTCAATTTCACAACAAAAAATTTCGAAATGACCGCTACAGGAACTTATAAAAATAAGCTGACTTCCATCTTCAAAAAGCGCGTGAAGGTTTTGGACGTCTCTGACTATCTTCTATTTTCTGGAAGCTCTGATCCCGTTTCTTTGAATCGTGGCTACAATCCAAATTTTCCGGCGGCTATGATTGCAAAAGATCGACGTATTTACACCAAGGGACCTTTGAATTCCTACAGCATGATCAATCGCCCTAACTCAGGTTCAAATTGGAATGGAACCCCGGCAATTTTTCCCGGTGAATTCGGCGCAATCATTCAAGGCGACCGCATGCAGTTCGGTGGCGGAATCTATTACACTCCCTATTCAATTCCCGCTCCGAATCCAATTCCAGCCAATGGAAATCTTCCAGCATTGTTAGCTCCATACTCTTACCCTTGGGGATCGACAGGACAATATTCGTCGTCCTTCGGTGGCGGATCAATGATCTTCACTAAAGATTCAACTGTCGCCGAGTCCTTGAATCAACAGGTGATCGATCAATCACCCGGTCCAAATTCCAAAAGCTCTTTGAAAAATAACGTCTACCCCGTTGCTCTATTTGGTGGGAATCCACCTCTTGAAGCTTGGAAGGCTGCGGACTCTGGAATCTATTTTAACGACGTGGATAGATATTCTATCTTTTATTATGAATACGCCAACGCCAATAAATTTGGTATACGTGCAAATATGACTTGTATCTCTAAGGCTGATGCTTTGGATACTTCAAAAAAATATTGTTCTCACTCGGAACACTTTCCAAATAGCTTTAAGCAATGGCGCAAGAATGCTGGCCTCGATGGTTATCTATTCACTTCCGATGCTGAAGTTGTTCCTTCTCCGACGATGAATTGGGACAACTTAGAAGCTCTCGAAGAAGATGCAAAATCTTGTGGTCAAGTCGTTAGTGCACCCACAAACCCGTACGAAGATTGCCCCGTGTGGGACTTAAACTTTATGAAGCAATACGCCTCCATAGGTTCAGGTCTTGCCTGTCCAAAGGTTTCTCAATTGGACATGGAGAAACTAACCCTAAATAATTTTGACCAAACTCAACTCAGTGACCCTTCTTTGCAAAACAGACTTCTTCGTCGAATCGTTTATCTTAAAGTTCCGACAGAGATCAAACAGTCAAACTCTCAAGGACTGATGATAGGCGCTCTGTCCAACAATGGGTCCAGAAAAAATCTTGCACTTTGGGTTGTCGGCGAAGATCTCATTACTTTGCGTGGATATCAGAACGATCAAACTAGCCCTCTAACAACTGACACGGGTCGTTTGCGAGAAGTGGTCTTTAATCAAGATGCTACAGGTTCTGGCAAATCATCTATCTCTATGGTTCTACTTTCACCAGAACAAGTTCACTTGATAAGTCCCTTCTATGTACCAATGGATAACAACCATTTGAGAAGCTATTGGCCAACTTCTGGTGGATTTATCCGACCAATAAATCACAACCTGACGGATGCGGATCGATATGAAGAAGACGGTTTCAAGTATGGTTATCGCCGATACATTTTGAATAATATTAGCCTCATCACCACTGCTAAGAATAACATTAGTAATCCATTTTACATGCAAGGT
>CAZPYX010000096.1:8609-16021 GCA_964590635.1 uncultured Bdellovibrio sp. | reverse complement strand
CGTTTTCGCAAACTTTTTAGAGATCTCTGATTTAGTATAAAACTTTCTGACAGCGCCGCCAACAAAGAGCTCTGATAACGGTCGAGCGCAAAAGATCAACGATCTGTTTATAAAGTTGTCAGTATTGAGCACATTTCAGGAGTCGAAAGATGACTCCGATGAAGGTATTGAAAACCTCCAAATTTCGAGAAAAGGACTTTCCGAATGAAAAGACTGACGGACTGTATTTCTATCAAGACGCTGGCAATTTCTTCTTTGGCGTTTGTGATCCTACTTACTCTTTTAAGTCTTTTTGCCCTTCCTAAACTACAAACACAATACAGCCTGAAACAATTTCTACCTAAGGATAATCATCTTCTTAAAGAAGATGAAAAAGCGCGACAGGCCTTCCAACTTTCTGAGGCTCAACCGTTTGTGATCACCGCGCAGATTCCCAAAGAGTCAGGTGACTGGTTTGACAAAAGCAAAATAGACAGCTTGCACGGGCTCACAGATCTCCTCGCAAATTTTCCAGGAGTAAAAGGCACGCTCAGTCTTGCAACCGTTCAAGGCGCCATTAGCAGCGACACGGGCCTTAGCGTTGGACCTTTGCTCAAGAGTTTATCTATGGAGAAATGGAGAAGCGAAAGTCTTTCGAATCCATTAATCTCCCCGACTCTGATTTCTAAGGATGGCAAAACAGCTTCTGTTATTATTAATATCAAAGACCTTGATACCCATGAGATGACTGCTCTTCGTCAGAATCTTGAGGTCACCGCTGCCGCAGCCGTACCATTTGCGCATATTCAAATTGGTGGAACCCCAGCGGTGCAAACGGATGTCGGCGTCCTTCTGCAAACAGAGATTCGCAACTTTGTGGTCCTAGGCTTCATTGCCTGTTTTATTGTTTTAGCATTGATCTTTGGCAACTGGTCGCCACTGATTGTTTCTTTTATTATTATTGTTTGCGCCAACATCTTAGTTCTTGCTATCATGGCTCTGGCTGGATATCCATTTTCGATTCTCTCCAGCACCATTCCTATCTTGACGACCGTGGATGTAGTTTCACTTTGCATCCACACACTTCTGCGGTACTCCGAAGAGAAGAAACATCAGCCACATCTCAATCATGAGCAGCTCACGCGCAATACCTTACGCGCCATCATCAAGCCGAATCTTATCGCCTCGACAACAACAATGATTGGTTTCTTAAGTCTTCTCACCACAAACGTTCCACTTATTCGCGACTATGGATGGACAGCAGCGCTTTCCATCGTCACTGGCTGGGTGGTTACCACAATCCTCATGCTTCCGCTTATGTTGTATTTACCAGGCCCCCAAGCTCGAGAGTGGGCATGGAGCAAAGCTCGCTGGGGACTCTATCTTTTCCGTCGCAGTGGCCTTTGGACAGTTGGCATCATCATCGTGTGCTTAGGCTTAGCCCTTAAGGGACAAAGCCTTTCTTGGTCTGCACGTCTTTTTGATGACCTCCCACAAAATCATCAAGTCCGTCTATCGACAGAGACCATTGATAAAGAACTAGGTGGTATGATCCCCGTCGATATTGAAGTTCAGGGACCGAATGAGGCTTGGAATGATCCGAAGCTTGTGCAAACACTTGATTCTTTACTCGCTGATATTCGCCAAACCCAAGGGGTTGGCAGCGTTGTCGGTTTGCCAGACCTTATTGCTGCCGCAAACCTCCATCACTCTCGACTGCCAGCAAGTCGCAGCTCAACGGCGGAAATATTCTTTTTATATTCTCTCTCCAGCGAAAGCCCGCTCAAAAATTTCCTCAGTGCTGACAGCGCAAAAACTAGAATATCAATTCGCACCCAGGATCTTCCTGGAAATGAACTCCATAAGCTGGTTGAAAACTTGCGCATAAAAACAGAGAGCGCATTTCCCGCAATGACCGTGAAGGTCACAGGCATGGGATCAACTATTCATCACCTCAACAATGATTTATCCCACGAGTTGATCTTCGGATTTTGGCAATCCATGGCCGCCATTGTCTTAGTTCTGACGTTTGTATTTAAATCCTTCCGCTGGGCAGTGGTTGCTTGCATACCAAACCTTGTTCCTCCTGCAACTTTGCTGGGATTTTTAGCTGTCTCTGAAACTCCAATCAAACCTAGTGTTGCTATTATCTTTTCCATCGCCTTGGGGTTGGCATTTAACAACACCGTTTATTTATTAGAACGTTTGCGAACTCTGCAAAAAAGCAAAACCGGAGGATTTCACATAGAAAAAGCTCTTTGGCTTGAGGGAAATCCCTGCCTGATATCAAGTTTAACTTTGCTAGCAGGATTTTCAGTCTTCATGGCTTCCTATTTTGCAATGAATCGCATCTTCGGATTCTATATGTTGCTTTCCATGTTGGCAGGCCTGGTGGGTGATTTGATTCTTCTACCAACCATGTTGAAAAGTTGTCCTTGGCTGCTTGCCCCCGTAAAATGGAAAAAGGAGAAGATTATGGCCATCACCAGCTCTCTAGCATTGGCATTGTTGATCATGGGTGCACCTTTGCCGATTTATGCGCAAACACCCACTGCGGAACAAATCGGCAAAGAAATGAATTCACGCATCAATACCCGTGATGAAGAGTTCGTAGCGCAAATGACAATTATCGAAGCTGATGGGTCCAGCAAAGACCGCGAAATGAAAATCTCACGCCTTAGCCCTTCTGACAAAGACCACGCGTTGATGGTTCGCATGCTCAAACCTGCGGACCTCAAGGGCACGACTTTACTAGCGACCCTTAAAAATGACAAAGAAGACAAGTGGATCTATTTGCCATCAACTAAACAAACACGTCGCCTTACTGGAGAAAACAGCAAAGGTGGAATCCTGGGCTCTGAATTGAACGCCGAAGACTTCGATGTGAATAGAGATCAATCTGCCAAATCCACCATGCAAAAGGAAGTCGAAGTTAAGGGCAAAAAATATTATGTTGTCTCGAGTGATGTGAACAATAGTTCTGTCAATTACTCTAAAGTTGTGAGCTTTATCGCGGCCTCTGAATATTTACCAATCAAGGCGGAATGTTATGACAAGCAAGGAAAGCTTTTAAAAGTCATTGAATTCAGCGACTACAAAAAACTTGCCGGCAATAAATGGCGCGCGGAAAAAATTAAGATTCGCAATGTGCAGAATAAACGCGGCACTGACATCGCACTTTCCCAAGTAAAAATTAATCAGAACCTTAAAAGCTCTAAGTTCACAGCTAAGGCTTTGACGGACGACTGATCATGATCTTTTCATAACTCCCATCGGCTTTCATTTTACTGATGGTCTTAGAAAAGATCTCTGAAAGACGACGACCAATTTCGTCGTCTTGAAAGGCAAAGTAAACGTCTTGTCGAGATATCGGTTTTGCACTTTGGTATTCGACACCCAGAACACCGCTCAGTTCCAAGGCCCGTAATCCCGAGCGCTCTTCTACGATAAAAGCATCAATGGAACCTTTACCTAACTTTCGCATATTCGTGACATCATCTTCGGCGAACTCAAAATGGATTTTTTTGTTATCTAACAATTCTTTCGTATAAGGATAGCGAAATGTCAGGCCTATTTTCTTACCCTCAAGATCAGATACTTTAACAAGAGGCTTGCCTTTTTTATAGAAGACAAAATCAGTCTTTTCATAAAAGGCCACAGTGCGCGAAGATTTTTTAGAAACATAGACATCTAAGGCCGGAAAAATCCCGTCTGCCTTATTGCTACTAAAAGCCAAAATACTATTCCCAGCGGGAATCACATCAATTGTGACTTCAAGTTTATTTCTTTTTGCGATCTCTCTTGTGAGATCAATGAAGATACCCTTTTTGTCATTTTCTACCATAAGGGGAATTGGAAAGGTAACAAGTCGTAACGGCTTTGCAAAAGCAAAAGAGGACCCTAAAATAATCACCAATGAAACGCACCGAAAAAAGACCATATCTAAGTAAAAGTTTATTTAGCTCTTTTAGCAAGCTTTTATCGTTAGAAAACAGACTAGATTTTAGCGAAGTTTTTCAATCCCAACGTCGATGTTCGTTTACCACAAAAACCTTCACGCACAATCACTTCAAAACCATGATTCTTCAGAGCTGTTCTAAAGCTTGCACGACAGGCGTAAGTTGATAGAACACTTTGCTCTGCCACTCCGCCACTGAGCAATTTTTCTAAAAAAGATTCTTCCCATAAATATGGTGTCGTTTTGGAACTGAACGCATCATACAAAATGCAGTGATATTTTGACTCCAGCTCAACGTCCATACTTAAAGCACCACGTAAATCATCCAGCTTCTTAAAATGCTCCTTCAAGAAGGACTTCAACTGCGCCGGCTGAAGTTCAGTTCCCACCAAAATGTACTCTAAGACCTTATCGTAAGTGTGTTGAACTTCGGGATGAAGCTTTCCAGATGAAAGCCAGGTGAAAAAAAACTCTCTCAACTCGGGGATGCTTTCATAACTTGTGATCAAACCAATTTCCGATACTGTTTTTCCTAGCAAAAGAGCTTCCCTTGCCAAAGTCAGCTCAATATAGCCAAGCCCTAAACCCACCACTAAAAAATGAGGCTTCGTTATATTCTCTAGAACATCCTTCATGGGACGACCATAGATCAAATTGGTCTCTGCGCAAGCGCCCCCAGAGTGATGCATGGATTCACCCTTGAATTTTGTCGGATCAACGGACTCCAGAAGTCGTAAAGTCGGACTTCCATCCATCGTTGCTTCAATTTCAAAGCCAATATCTTGCCAAGACTTCATTTCATTGACTTCCTGCAGAAGAAAAACGTATTAATGCCCCATGGAAAAAGGCTGGTTGGGACTTCCCTATCACACTATAAGCGAACACTACAATCAACTCTTTGGCGAGAAGGTCTACAAGATCCCTGTCACCGTGGTTGATGATTGCCCCAACCGTCGTGGTTTGAAGGGTATGCAAACCTGTGTGTTCTGTGATGTCTGGGGATCTGCAGCTAATGCTGAATCACTCTCTATGGAGTTGCGCGCGCAGATTGAAAAGTATCACGGCCATATCGCGCAGAAATACAAGGCCAAAGCTTTTTTGATATACTTCCAAGCCTATACAAACACCTTCACTAAGGTTTCAGCTCTTCGGCATAATTTCGATGTCGCTCTGTCATATCCATGGGTGAAGGGTTTCACCGTGGGCACGCGTCCAGATTGCCTTTCTAAGGCAGTCTTTGATCTTTGGAATGAATACCACGAGAAGTCCTTTGTCTGCGTAGAAATGGGCGTACAAAGCTTCTTCAACGATCAACTCGAGTTCATGCGTCGTGGCCACACCGCAGAGGCTTCCATCGAGGCTATTCATAAGATTGCCGACAACACGAAAGTAGATTTAGGCATTCATCTGATCTTTGGAAACCCCGGTGAAACAGATGAAACAATCATCAAAACAGCTGAGATTGTTAACACGCTGCCAATTACCAATATCAAACTTCATAATATGCACGTCTTGAAGAACACTCCCTTAGAGGAGATGTATCACCGAGGCGAATTCACACCGATTGACAGAGAAACCTACGCCCGTCGTGTAGAGCTGTTCTTACAACACGTTTCTCCGCGCTTTGCGATGCATAGACTTGCCGCCTATTCTTCACGCTGGGATGAGCTTGTAGCGCCCGAGTGGACAAAAAACAAAATGGGCACACACCAATACATCATTGATCAATTGCGCGCGAAATCTTCCTATCAATCTCAGTTTTATAAAGCAGAAACAGCTTTGGAGATCGATGAGCAAAGATTTTTGGCGAAAAAAGCGGTCTTTAATCCACCATCAGCGCCCTAAATTTCTCTAAAATCTCAGTATTTGAACTGGTCTTTTGAATTATCGACGGAAATTTGCGTCCATTCGGACTTTCCGCAAAGTTGCCTGTGCTTAGTTTTTGAACAATTTAAGATCATGTAAGATCAGTACAGAGGAATTTCACTTAAAAAGCCCCTAAACAGGCAACTCACCACTAGACCTAGGTGTTGTCGACGGGAAATGACAGTCCTTTGCACTCTTTTTTTGCACGACAGATAAGTCAACAACACCTCTAGAGCTGCTTAATTGATGAGCAACGTCACAAAAAAGTTGGCGTTAAGTGAAAAAATATTCTTGCAACTTACCCGAAAGAATTACACAGTTGGAATTGAGATCGATACCCGCCTTATGGACAAGGCACCTATGAACAACCCCTAGATATAGGGGTCAACGAGGGAGGTTCGAAAGCCCGTCAAAGGTCTAAATCAGCACGTTTCACAACCTGCGATAAGGATTTCGACGGAACTAGGCTAACGGCCTGATGAAATTACGAAGGTAAGAGCATCAGCAAAAGCCAAGGACACTAGCTAAGGATTAGCTGCTCAGTCTCACCAATCACTAAATTTATATTGAACCATGTTCTGAATTTCTACGAGGGGTAAAAATTCGGGCAGGGATTTTTTTGCCCAAATGGAACGGGGCAGAGGAGATACATCATGTTGGAAACAACAGCTCACATCATGAGAGTTAAGAAAAGAGATGGCACACTTGAACCGGTTGACGTCACGAAGATCGTTGAGCGCGTTACAAGAAATTGTCAAAACCTCACCCAAGTGGATCCACTTCGCGTAGCTACTAAAGCTATCAGTGGTCTTTATGATGGTGCGACTACTAATGAGTTGGATAACCTTTGTATCCAAACAGCTTCTTTGTTGATCGGCGAAGATCCAGAATATTCTCGTCTGGCTGCCCGTCTTCTTTCTGTCTATGTAGATGAAGAAGTTCGTTCTCAAAAAATTCAATCTTTCGCAGACTCAGTAGCCCATGGTTTCTCTGCAGGATTGTTGTCTGAGACTACTTTTAAGTTCGTAGAAGCGAACAAAGCAGCTCTTTGCGCGGCGATTGAGCCTTACCGCACAGACCGTTTTGAATACTTCGGTCTAAGAACTGTTTATGATCGTTATCTTTTGAAAAACCCAAAATCACGTCAAGTATTTGAGACCCCTCAATACTTCTTCATGCGCGTGGCTTGTGGTTTGGCAACTAATGTTGACGAAGCTATCGAATTTTATCGTTTGATTTCTTCTCATGATTACATGGCTTCGACTCCGACGTTGTTCAACTCTGGAACACTTCGTCCACAGATGTCCTCTTGTTATCTTTTGGATTCTCCAACTGATGACTTGGAAGGTATCTATAAGAAGTACATGGACATCGCTTTGCTTTCTAAATTCGCAGGCGGTATCGGCGTAGCTTACTCTCGTATTCGTTCACGTGGTTCTTTGATCAAAGGAACAAACGGTCACTCTAACGGTATCATTCCTTGGTTGAAAACAATGGACTCTTCTGTGTCTGCTGTAAATCAAGGTGGTAAACGTAAAGGTGCAGCCTGCGTGTATCTTGAAACTTGGCATGCTGATATCGAAGAGTTCCTTGAACTTCGCGATAACAC
>CAZPYX010000096.1:3556-8599 GCA_964590635.1 uncultured Bdellovibrio sp. | reverse complement strand
AAAAACAGGTGACGAAGCAAAACGCACTCACAACTTGAACTTGGCTAACTGGGTTCCAGATTTGTTCATGAAGCGCGTTGAAGCAGATGGCATGTGGTCATTGTTCGATCCAAACATCGTGCCTCACTTTGTTGATACATATGGCCCAGAGTTCGAAGCAGCTTTCGAAGCAGCTGAAACTAAAAAACTTTATGTTAAACAAATCAAAGCCCGCGACCTGTACTCTCGCATGATGAAAACTCTTGCGCAAACTGGTAACGGTTGGATGACTTTCAAAGATGCTTCCAACATGAAGGCAAATCAAACTGGCGAAGCTGGCAACGTGATTCACTTGTCTAACCTTTGCACAGAGATCCTTGAAGTGACTTCAAACAGCGAAACAGCTGTGTGCAACCTTGGTTCTGTGAACTTGGGTCGCCACATTGAAAATGGTCAATTCAACTTCGAAAAGCTTGCGAAAACGGTTCGCACAGCTGTGAAGTACTTGGACCGCGTTGTCGACATCAACTTCTACCCTATTCAAACTGCTCAGGATTCTAACCACAAATGGCGTCCAGTTGGTTTGGGTGTGATGGGTCTTCAGGATGCTTTCTTCCAATTGAAACTTCCTTTTGACTCTGCAGCAGCTCGCGATTTGTCTGCAAAGATTCAAGAAGAGATCTACTACAATGCTCTTTTGACTTCTTGTGAACTTGCCGAAAATGCAGGTGCCCATGGTGCATTCGAACAAACAAAAGCAGCTAAAGGTTTGTTGCAATACGACCTTTGGAATGTAACGCCTTCAAACCCTGCACGCTTCGAGCAATTGAAAGCGAAAATCAAACAACATGGTTTGAGAAACTCTCTGTTGATCGCGATTGCTCCGACTGCAACTATCGCTTCTATCGTAGGTTGCTACGAAGCGATCGAACCTCAAGTTTCTAACTTGTTCAAACGTGAAACACTTTCTGGTGAGTTCATGCAGATCAATAAGTACTTGGTGCAAGATCTTAAAGCGGCTGGCTTGTGGAGTGAAGATCTTCGCAATGAGATCAAAGTTCATGACGGTTCAATTGATGAAATCACCATGATTCCTCCTCAATTGAAGGAATTGTACCGCACAGTTTGGGAAGTTCCGATGAAGTCATTGATCGATATGGCTGCGGATCGCGGCGCTTACATCGACCAAGCTCAATCTTTGAACTTGTTCATGGAAAGCCCAACTATCGGCAAAGTGTCTTCAATGTACATGCATGCTTGGAAAAAAGGCGTGAAAACGACTTATTACTTGCGCTCTCGTCCAGCGACTAAAATCGCAAAAACGACTGTGAAAACTGGCTATAAAGGTTATGCAGATATTAATACAAATTCTGCAGCAAATTCAATGGATGCGGCTCCTGCGGTAAAAGCCACAGCAGCAACTCCAGCCGAAGAACCTAAAAAGACATACACAGACGCTGAAGTGATTGCATGTTCTTTGGAAAATCCAGAGGCTTGCGAAGCTTGCCAATAAACCACCGTCCTCCTTCGCTGAAGCTACGGCGGACTTGTCCGGTCGTAGCTTTATAAGAAGGTTTGGAATTTTTTGTTTCTTTGAACTTTATCTGAGGCCGCCGCATTACGATGAGCGGCCTGCCCGCCGAAGCTTTAGCGTAGGTGGGGAAAAAGGAATTTATATGATTTTAGATCCTGGTTTTGACTTAACTTTGCGTCCGATGAAATACCCTGTTTTTTACGAAATGTACAAAAACGGTATTAAAAACACATGGACTGTTGAAGAAGTAGATTTCTCTACAGACCTTGTAGATCTTCATTCTAAATTGAATGATTCTGAAAAGCATTTGATCCGTCGTCTAGTTGCATTCTTCGCCACTGGTGACTCTATCGTAGGGAACAACCTCGTGTTGAACCTTTACAAGCATATCAATTCACCTGAAGCTCGTATGTACTTGTCGCGTCAACTTTATGAAGAAGCTTTGCACGTACAGTTCTACCTAACTCTTTTGGATAACTATATTCCAAATCCTGACGAAAGAGCTGAAGCTTTCCGTGCGATTGAAACAATCCCTTCTATCAAAAAGAAAGCAGATTTCTGCTTTAAATGGATGGATTCAATCAACACATTGGAAACTTTGAACACTAAAGAAGACCGTCGTCGCTTCTTGATGAACTTGATCTGCTTCGCAACTTGCGTTGAAGGTTTGTTCTTCTATGCAGCTTTCGCTTACGTTTACTTCTTGCGCTCTAAAGGTTTGCTGACGGGTCTTGCGTCAGGTACAAACTGGGTTTTCCGTGACGAGTCTATGCACATGGCCTTCGCAATGGAGGCAATCAAAACAGCTCGCAAAGAAGAACCAGATCTTTTCAATTCTCAAATGGAAGATATGGTTGTGCAAATGCTTGAAGATGCAATTGAGTGCGAAATGGAATTTGCAAATGACGTACTTCAATTGGGACTTGCGGGATTGTCTGCTAAAGACATGAGACAGTACCTTGAATTCTGCGCAGACCAACGCCTTGAAAGCTTGAATATTGCTCCTCGCTACAACGTGAAAAATCCATTCGCGTTCATGGAGCTTCAAGATATGCAAGAACTTGCTAACTTCTTCGAAAGACGCGTTTCGGCTTACCAAATGGGTGTAAGTGGCGCGGTGGCTTTCGACGAGGCCTTCTAGTTGCGTCGTTCTAATTTTCTTTGGCTTTTATTTTTTGTAATATGTATTGGGGTGGGCTTCCTTCACGGATTCCTGCCCCAAGGCATTTCTAGGGACTACATCATTCGTCCCACCAAAGTTCGCATTCTGACCACAGACGAACTCCTACTACCTAAAGAACTTCGCACTTTGATCGAAGATGAACTTCATGTGAAACTTGAAGTGACGTTGACCCGTGATTGGAATGTGCTTTTAGCCAAAACCGTGGCGACTCCTTCAGAAGATATTATTTTTCTTCCCTCCTACTGGGCGACGACCCTTCGTCAGCAGAATCTACTTAGCAATCTGGCTTTAAATAAGGAAAATGAACTTTTCCAAAGAGTCGCACCCGACTTCATTGATGCTTCAACGGCAGCCAAAAAGACTTTCGATTTCCTTCCTTTTTATTGGATCAAAACAGGATTTTTGATTTCTAAAAATCAAACCTTCAAAGAGTTCTTAAAGAATAAAAACGAAAGTACTCTTTTTCTATTGGCTGATGAGGACCTCATTCTAAAACATCTGCAAATATGGACAGAACAAGGCCTGGGCGCCATGGTCGCACAAAAAAAGATCCTTACTTTGCAACTAGATCAGATCCTAAAGACGGATCGCTCTGGCGCCATGGAAATTCCTTTGAATGAGTTGAATCCCAACCTAGATACCTCTGAACAGCTCAGTGCATTGATTGTTTGGGGTGCTGTCATTCCCATGAATTCAGACAAGAAGGATCTCGCTCAAGAGATTTTAAACGTTCTCACAACGCCACTATTGCAAGAAAAAGTGCTGGTTCAAACGCCATTCAATAGCACTCTTTCCCAGGTGTCTGACAAGGCCCTGCCGGCACAAAGAAGAGCTTCTTATATTCGGGATTTACAGTTGAAGGATACTCTTTTGATCGACAAAAAAGATATCGATGCGAAGAGCAAGTTGAAGAGCGATTTTAACTTTGTCTTATAGTTTCAAACGAAGCTGACGTTGGATACTTGCAAACCAAGCATTAACTTGGCGCTAGGTGCCTGGCTTGGTAATGCTAAAATAGCGAACAGCATTAGCCTGATTTAAAGTAGTCGCATTCGATGAGTCGATAACTGGCAGTTGAATTTTTAAATTGGTAGTACCCACTGCCAATGCGCCGGACGCGATAATCAAAGCGAAGCGGCCGTCTCTGCATTTTGGAGTGCCCGAACCTGTTTTAAGATCCGTCACAGCAACAGAATTACCTGAGCCATCAAAAACTTGGATGTAATTATCTGGGTAAGTCGATATGTAGCAGCTGCCTGTCACTTCGACTGATGCGGAAACATTCGCAGCTTGAACAGTGGGATTATCCAAGGCGATGAAGACTTCTGTTGAAAGTGGGGTCTTGCTGACATCATTACCTGATGTATTGCTTGCTTCATTCGTCAAAAGGGAATTATCAGACATGTTTGAACAGCCGACCAAACTAGTGAAAGTCATGGCCAAAGATATCAGCAATGCCAATCTAGATAAAACGGACTTCATAATTCCCCCACTCCTTTTAGGATAAATGAGGGAATCCACGAACAAAATCAGTTTTTACGGAAGTCCAGCTTTGAGACGACTTTTTGTTCCAGAATGAGAGGGCTGATAAATAAGAAATAGGTCGACATCATGGTCATGGCAAAGGGACCTAGACCCATAAAGATCGCAATCCCCGAATGGAAAAACACGCCCAATAATAACCACAAATAGCGGGTCTTTTTCCACGCCACCATCATCAGGAAGTAGCTCTCAAAAATCACTGGGAAATAGGCTAATCAGTGAATGGTCTAGTGAACATTACACAGGAGATCGAAAGTCATGGTCGTCATTTGTGGATTGGCCATCACCCTCCACAAAGCTGTACCATCCCACCAAGTCATACCTTTAAGTTTTTCCGCCCCCGTATAGGCATAAAGAATACCTATCTGGAACTGCATCATTCGCATCATCATTGAACTGATCATGTCACTATCCTTAAAGACTGTTTTCTTGCGGAAAAGATTCACCACACTCAGGCGTTCGCAGGACTGCGTGAACGACATATAAAATAAAAACAAAGCTGCAATAATATCCGCACCAAAGTTCACCGCATAGTTACGCTGAATAAAGGCCGCATCCAAAATCCATGCAAGCCACATGATCCAACGACCGCCGATTCCTAAAGTCAGAAGTCCTAATAACACGACCAACACAACATGGGCGATCCCCATTAAAGAGTCCGGCCAGAACCCCCAAAGAAATAACGGACGATACAAGTCACCCATCACATCAAGAGCCCTTGCACGAGGAATCCAGCTTGCGTCTGTATAGTATTCAAGGTTCGCTAAGCGCACTGCGTACAAATAAAACATCGTTCCGCAAAGAG
>CAZPYX010000096.1:0-3546 GCA_964590635.1 uncultured Bdellovibrio sp. | reverse complement strand
TTTTTCGAGTAGAATCAAAGAAACTGCCAGTGCAAAGTTGCATCGTTTGACTACCACCACCCTGCTGCCCGCTGGACGAATTCGTACTGGGGCTAGTACTACCTGCAACCACACGAGCACCAGGTCCGCCACCTTTGCGTCGGTATGGTAGATGACGCCAATGCATTACACGTGCGTGCATGAGAAATGTGTAATGTGCAAGTGCACGTTCAGACAAGAGCGATACGAATAAAAGCCAAGCCCAAAAGATTCTGCGGAGCAAACCAAAAGCGTTCCCATTTTACCCAAAGCTGCGACCCAAGGTTTTTAATCATAAAGTCACCTCATCCGGAGTCGCAGAGCAAGATACCGTTTCACGAATATATTGTAGTTCTTGAGATAGATCTTTTACGCCTTCATTTTTAAAGGCGACCACTTGATCCAACACTGGAACTGTTTCAATGACATGTTCCATGTCTACTGAAGTGGCTCCTGGGTATTGACGACACAACCAAGGCCCCATAAAGACTTTCAATCGCTTAGGATCAATGACCATAAAGCGCATCACATAGAGTTCGCGCTTTCTAAAAATAGACTGCACAGCTTGGTTTTTTTCCGGAGGGAAATAACCTTCAACGGCATCCTTTGTAGGATTGCCTTCTGCATCGGTGTAGTTAATCAAATAACGAATGTACATGACATGGGCTGGATCTGGAGAAAAGAAATTCCAGCTGGCATTCAAGCCAACAGTGTTGGCGTAGGGAGTGACGAATCTAGAACTGACGCGCCCAAAATAGGCTCCTATATTGGGCATCACCAGCATCGTAAAGATATTGTATACAATCCAAAGGCTTAATAAGGCCTTAAATAGAAGACTTACCTTCTTCTTCATCGATATCGTCCGCTTCTCCTAAGAAAGGAAGTTCGTCATCCGATTCCTCTTCCTCGCCGTCTGCGAACAATTGATCATCGGAAGCTAAATGAATGTCTTCATCATTGTCGAAAGCTTCAAGTGCATCCGTCAATTCATTTTCTTCACGGTCTTCGTTGTGGTCTTCGATTCCACCCTCGTCGGAACCTTCCAATGACATCTCGCTTTCAGAGCTTTCTTCAGAAGATTCACTTTCAGATGCTTCGCCAGCCTCTGCATTACTGTCATTATTATCCGACTTTTTCATGAAAGCTGCTTTTTTCGCAGCCATCTCGCCTTCTTTCATAGCGACCAAAGTCGTTCCGGCAGCAATAGCTTCGTCGAATTTCTTCATCCAGTTCGCATCACGAGTGGATACAGGTTCACCCATAGCCAAGGCTTCACGAATATTCTGAGCACGCTCATGATCTCGTTTTTCAGCCTGACGACGTTTTTCTTCCTCAAAGAAGTTCGAAGAAGTTGAGATTTCTTCCAATTGCTCTTGGATCTTCATCAACTCATCTTCACCCGCAGAGTAGCTAATAGTGCTCGCGCTTTCAGACAATGAATCTGTAATAGATGCCAAGGTCGGTTTTTCTTCAGCTTGCTGTTCGTCGATACCTTCTGGCAACAACTCATCAATTTGAGAAAGAGTTGGAAGTTCTTTAAGACTGCGAAGACCGAAGATCTCAAGGAATTTCTTAGTTGTTCCATACTGCATAGGACGACCCGGAAGTTCTGATTTACCTTCGAAGGTTACCAAATTCTTCTCCATCAGTGCGCGCAACAAGTGACCAGACTCTACGCCGCGAATTTCATCCACTTCAGCTTTTACAGTCGGTTGCTTGTAAGCCACGATAGAAAGAACTTCCAAAGCTGGACCTGACAACTTGAATTGGCGCGTTTTCAACGTGCGTTTCAAGAAGTCCATATTGTCGATCTTAGTGCGCAATTGGTAACCACCTGGAACTTCTTCCAACGTAACACCTCTGCGGCCACCAGCGTATTCCACCGCCAGTTGATCCAAAGCTCTGCGGATTTTATCACCGCGCACATTTGTGCCTTTAAATAACAATTTCAACGAAGCCAAGCTGACTGGACGGTCGCTGGCAAAAAGAACAGATTCCACGATGCTTTCAAGACGCTCTTCTTCGACGAATTCAACTTCCTCGATTTCCGCAGAGTCAAAACCGTCAAGCTCAGTGCCCTCAAGAGAAACATCTTCGCCTTCAGAGGCTTCAAGTTCTTCTGCTTCTTCTTCAGAAGCTTCCGGCAAGAAACCTTCAGTCTCTTCTTCCTCAGAAAGGAATACAGACGCATCAGATTCAATACCATCAAGATCATGGGATAATTCTTCAGAGGCTTCCAGATTTTCTTCTGTCTCTGAAATTTCAGCATCTACCTCAGCGGTAGCCACCATAACATTTGATTCTTCAAATGTTACTTCTTCTTGATTGCTCACTTCTGCTTTAACGTTCTTTTTTCTAGCCATCTTATACTTCCGTCACGTCGTCTTTAAACATTTCAGTTTCTGCTGCAAGAATCTCATCATCCGTTGCGATATCATCCACGATGAGACCATCAACGCCTTCAGAGCCTTCAACAAACTCAGTTCCTTCAGCCAAATCCATAGCTAAGTCCGCTCCCAATTCCATTTGGAGAGGTAATTCATTATTCTGTGCTGCCGCTTCGGCTTCAGCCTGTTCTTCAGCTTCTGCCAAAGCCAGAGCTTCTGCGACTTCGTTCTTTTTCGCATCAGTCATCATTTTTTCAGCAATACGATCTGCACCCATGGAGTCATACTCTTCAACGCGAGAAAGAATGTCTGTTTCGATGACTTTCTTAGGATCAACCCAAATGTCACCATAGGCTTCTGATTGGTAAAGTCCTACGAAACCCATTTTTCCAAGCTCAAGCAAAGATAGGAATGTGATCAAGGCCTGACGAGCGCGATCTTCCGTCGCCGTTACAAGCTCCATCAATGTCACTTTGCGACCCACGATCAAACGATCTTTGATATCCAAAATACGGCTAGAGATCGATTGCGCCTTGGCTGCAACTTGATGGACTTTCTTTTTCACCAAACGCAAAGCTCTTCTGTAAGAAGAGATCAAAGAGAACAAAGCATTCTCTTCCAAAACGATTTCGTCTTCTTTCGGCATTAAAGTTTCACGAGTGCCGCGAAGCCACACATCACGACCCACCAACGGGCGGTCATAAAGCAATTTTGAAGCCTCTTGATATTTTTGGTACTCAAGAAGTTTTTGCACAAGTTCTTTACGTGGATCTTCAGTCTCAACAACCTCACCGTTCTCGTCATACTGAGGAAGAAGCATACGAGATTTGATTTGAATCAAAGTAGCTGCCATGGCAACAAACTCGCCGGCAACTTCAAGATCCAATTCTTTCATCAACTTGATGTATTCGAAATATTGCTTTGTAATCTCATGGACTTTGATATCCATGATGTCCATCTCTTCCTTACGGATGAGATACAAAAGAAGTCCCAAAGGTCCTTCGAATTTTGGTAGCTGTACATTAATACTCATGAACGGGCCCCCTCTACCACTTCATACTCGAACGCACGATATCCAAAGTCTTTTGAGCTTCCTTGCGTGCCTTGGCGCATCCAGCGGCGATGATTGAATCAAGCTGAG
>CAZPYX010000095.1:0-16055 GCA_964590635.1 uncultured Bdellovibrio sp. | reverse complement strand
TGTGATAGACCTCCCAGGATCCGTCGGTACGCTGTTCGTTAAGAATCGAGGCGATGAATACACATAAGCCTGGAAACCGGAACTTTCTTGATTATCGACAATTCCTCGTGGATGAGTTGCAAAGACGACAGAAACGCAACCCAGCGTACTCTTTGCGTGCATTCTCTCGTGACTTAGGAATTGGATCCTCTCGTTTAAGTGAGATTATTAATTCTAAGGTCGGTCTGTCAGAAGATCGCGCCGTTATCATCGCTGAAAAGCTTCAGTTGGCCGATGCTGAAAAATCTTTGTTTGTGGATTTGGTACAAGGTGAACATGCTCGCAGTAGCTTAGCAAAACAGGCTGCTCTTAAGCGTGTGCGAGACCGCATGCTTCAAGCGCGAAAGATTGAAAAGGAAGACTTCAGTCTTATTTCTGATTGGTACAACCTGGCTTTGATAGAGCTTCTTAATGTTGATGGCCTTGAGCACAGTGTAGAGTCTTTTGCCAAACGTCTTGGTATTCGCGAAACGGTAATTGCAGAAACGATCGAACGTTTAAAGCATCTTGGATATATCGGAATGCGCGACGGACGATGGATTCCGACCGAGCCAGAGACAACGACTGACAAAGACATTCCTTCCATGGCCATTCGCGAATATCACCGTCAAATTCTTGATAAAGCAAAAAGTGCCATCGAAGACGTTCCCTTAGAGAAAAGGGATTTCTCTTCGGCGGTATTTGCTTTGAATAGCAAGCAATTACAGTATGCGAAGGAACGTATTCATGCCTTCCGCAGATCTCTTGTGAAGGATCTTGAAGAGATGCCAGATAAAGACGGAGTTTATTGTCTATCTTTGCAATTTTTCGAATTAACGGGAAAACAATGAAAATCTTAATTCTTCTTCTTGTAAGCTTGGTCTCGCTTCAATCATTTGCAGTTCGTGAAGTGCTGAACGGTGGAGGCGGTTGGACCAGTGATGGTCAGTACATGACTTTCTACTCCGCGAAGATTCCAGCACAACGTCAAGCTTTGGATAATGCGCAGATCCCGGGATTGTCTTATTTGTTAGATAAAGTTTTAAGTTTAAAGGTTAACGATGACGTTAAATCACAAATCTTAAAACAAATATATCCTTCTAGCGGTCGCTCTTATTACACGACTGACGCGACCAAGTTTGATCCCGATTTAAAAAAAGATTTGATGGATAAATATTCCAGAGCGATGAATGTGCCGGAAGGAAATGTTGCAGTTTACGCCACGACAGATCCTTATAGCCAAGAAACATTTTTGCTTCCAGATTTCTATAAGTTGAATCAAACTGAGCAAGCGGCCATTTTATTTCATGAGTCTTTATGGGTTCTTAACCCAAGTCTAAATTATAGTAATGTGATTATCGCGGAGCAGGCGGCCCAGGCTTATTTCGAAGCCGGAACTGTCCCTAAGAACTTTTTTAACTTCTACTATCAACTTTCAACGCTGGTGAAAGATTTGAAGCTTCCGCTCATTGCTACTTTGGAGTTTGATAGATTGAACAATAATTTATTTCCGGCCCAGGCGGGGAACAAGTTTTTGTTGAAGGATCTTTTTGGCGAAGGTTTTTTGCGTTGTATTTTGAGCTCTCGCACGGACCAGTTTCAGGCCGATATGTGGCTGGCAAAGCGCTGCACCCAGGGCTTGCTAGCAAATATCGTGAAGCTTTCAATAGCAAACCCATCGTCATTGTTTTTAAAGGCTCTTATCGACTACCTAAAGACTGATGGTTATATTGTTATTTCAACTTACGCGGCGACAAACGGTGGATATAATCCGTCGTCATTTGAGCGTTACATGGAGCAGCTCTATATTGATACGACTTCTAGCGAGAGTGACACCGTCGTTGTGAAGTTTGGAATAATAAATGATTCCGGTCGCAAAGCTGCCGAGCTGCGCTTCTATTGACCTTTGCTCCAAAAATTCTTGTGCAGCGACGGAGCACATAGAGGGCCAGCCTTTCAGGTGCTTCGTTGTCATCAATCTTGGTTGATACAAAGATAGTGTTTATGGAAACACAACCGAACGCGACAATGCCAAGAGAAGAAGCCAATCAAAGAATCGCCCAAGTGTTGCAACTTGTTGTGCACGAAATGACGTCCAGCAAAGTAGTTAACGTATCTTATGAGGCGGGCGAACAGACCACGAAATATCAAGTTGAAGTTTCTCCAGAAAAGAAGGGCCATCTTATCGGCTCGCAAGGACGAAATATTCTGGCTTTGCGAGGGCTTGTCTCTGCCATCGCCTACAACTATGGATTCCGCGCCGTTATTGACCTGGTGATTTGATTCTAAGGCCAGAAAAAGACAAAGCCCCTGGGGGACAGGGGCCTCTTCTAAAACCTATAATTTAAAAATTAAATCGGTGTGATCTCGTTCGGCGGAGTCAGACCTTTCTTTTTGATCTTCTCTACCAAAGTTGTTCTATTCAATCGCAAGAGCGCTGCTGCCTGATTGCGATTCCATCCTGTTTTTTCCAACGCCTTCAAGATCAAGGTGTTTTCGAAAGTATCCACAGCAGTGTTGAAGTCCATGCCGCTGTCAGGAATTTCCAAGTTGCCAACATCCGTTGAGACGGTTCTGCTGGATTTGTATTTTGGTGGTAAGTCGCTGATTTCGATGGAGCCGTGACCTTTAAGAATGGCCATGCGCTCAACCAAGTTTTCAAGCTCGCGAATATTTCCAGGCCAAACGTAATTGACTAAGCAGTCCAAGGCATCGGAAGCAATGCCCGTCAGACCACGACCCTTGGTCTTATTAAAGATGTCCATGAAATGGGTCAGAAGCAAAGGAATGTCAGCTTTACGTTCACGCAAAGCAGGTACAACCAAAGGAATTACGTTCAAGCGATAGAACAAGTCCTCGCGGAAGCGTCCATTATCAACAGCTTCTTCCAAGTTAATATTTGTAGCCGCGATTACGCGCACATTCACAGAAACTGTTTTTGTAGAGCCAACAGGTTCAAAACTTCTTTCCTGCAAAGCACGCAGAAGTTTCACTTGCAACGAAGGTTCAAGGTCGCCAATTTCATCTAAGAAGATAGTTCCGTTATCAGCCATTTCAAAACGGCCCACGCGGTTGGCGATGGCGCCTGTGAAAGCGCCTTTCATATGACCGAACAATTCACTCTCAAGAAGTTCAGAGGGAATAGCGCCACAGTTGATGGGAACAAAAGGACCTGAGGCACGCGGTGAATTGTAGTGAATCGCACGAGCGATCAGTTCTTTACCTGTTCCAGACTCTCCAGTAACTAAAACTGTTGAATCAGAATCAGCAACGCGTTCGATCAAACGTAAAACGCCTTGAATTTGTTCGCTAGAACCGATGATTTGATCGAATTTATATTTCTTATTCAGTTCAGAACGAAGTTGCTGATTTTCTTGCTGCAACTTCTTATGAGTCAAAGCTTTCTCGATCAAGCTCATTAGCTCTTCAAGATTGAACGGCTTTGTCACAAAGTGGAAGGCACCTTTTTGAGTTGCGCGAATTGCTGACTCGATCGTCGCGTGTCCAGTCAGAATAATTACTTCTGCTGCTGGATGAAGTGCTTTTAGATGAGTCATGAATTCAATGCCATCTCCGTCCGGGAGATTTAAATCGACGATAGCAAGATCGACCGGAACGTCGCCTTGACACAAAACTTTGGCTTCTTCGATTTTGTTGGCAGTGATGACGTTAAGACCTTTGCGATCAAGCACTCGAAAGAGTGCTGTGCGAAGAGATGACTCGTCATCTAATATAAGAACACGTTGGGTGCGCATGAACCTTCCTTCCATGGTGGGTTCTGTTCCTGGCTACTTCGACGTAAATCATCCTGCGACGATTTACACTTTGACAGCATCGAAGTGTATGCAGGTTAAAGGATAGATTGTTTTTGACTGGACTGTCAAAAAATCCGCGCCCAGATAGGCTTTCAGGACCTTAAAACTAGACGGGTGAAGGAAATTTTTGCCACGTTTTCATGCTCGGGACCTGAGAAAAACTCGAGGTCGGCCTCATGATCACGCAGGATTTGTGTGGCCACCGGAATACCTAAGCCTATGGGAAGACTCGGATTTTTTTCAGGGGTCCCATTGTCTTTGACTAAAATATGGGCACCGACTCCGACGGTGTTAGATTGCAGGCCAGCCCCGGCAGAGATTTCTATATCGATAAAGCCCTTAAAGCCTTTCTGCTGGCGAATTCGATCGTTAATACGATCTATGGAGTTTTGCAGAAGGTTCTTCAAAGCTTGAGCCAACAAATTAAGATGACCAATGACAAGGATATCATCGCTCGAAGCTGAAGTGGACCAGTGTAATTTCACTTCAATGCCTTGGGACTTCGTTTGCAATTCGACAATTTTAAAAGCACGCGTGCAAACTTCTTTCAAGCTCACATCGCCTTCCTGATCGGCGTTAGGATTGCGCGTGAAACCCAAAAGATTTTGTACGATCTCTTTGCAGCGTTGTACTCCGGCTTCCATCTCAACCACATCAGGATAAAGAGGATTGTCCAGTTTCATTTCCATTTTGATCAACTGAGTGAAAGAAAGAATTCCACCTAAAGGATTATTCAATTCATGGGCGATGGAAGAACCAATCGTTCCAAGCTCTGCCATCTTTGCTGATTCGAGGATTTGCTTTTCCATCTTCAGCTGAGCTGTGACATCGTGATAAAGATTCACATAGATCGCTGGCTTTTCAGAATCTAGGACCAAGCTTTGACTGTACACTTCAAAGGTTCTTGGCGAGGCATCTTTAGAAGTCACTCGGAAATTGGAGCCACGCTGGCAGCCCGCGCAAGGTGCCTCGCGATTGTATAAAGCTTGATAGCATTTTCTTGCCAGGACGGGATGCTCACGCTCTTTAAAGCGTTCATCGGCCGCTTTATTGGATTGAATGATGTCGTAATTGGCATCAATCAAAACAACTGGATCTGACATTGAGTTGAAAGTCGCTTCCCACTGCTCTTTTAAAGATTCAGACTCTTTCAGTTTTTGAATACGATCCAGAGCCAAGGCCACCGCTTCGGCGACACGGGTGAGGAAATCACTTTCATCGCGGTTGAACGGATGATCGGGCGCACGCAAATAGAAAATAGAGCCGACCTTTTCGTGCTGACGGAACAGTGGAACTTGCAATTGCGTGAAGCTTAATTGAGTGCTGACTTGGCGACTGAACAATTCATCTTGGGGATGAAAGAAAACGCGAATCCAAGATGTTTGAACTGTTGCCGTTAAAGAGTCATTTAAAAGTTGTTCGATCTCGCCCACGGAGCTGGCCTGATGGACTGCCATCAACGCGCCTTTGAAGCCTTCAATGCGTGAATTGGTCAGGAAAAGTTTGCGCCGGGCTTCAGTCAGAAAGCGAGTTCTTCTTTGCACACGCTCTTCAAGTTCAATTTGCAAACGCTTTAGTTTTGCGGTCTGTTCGCGAATCAAAAGAGCCAAGTTTTCATCTTGCTTTCGCTGATTGGCTTCTTCTAAAGCTGAAAAAAGATGCGACTCGAGGTCGGCATCTTGAAAGCTCGCCATCACTCGGAAGAAAGAATATTCCTGATGAAGAATGGCCAACTGGTTCGCAGAGAAATCATTGGGCACGACGGCGATAAACTGAGTCGCGGGATTAGACCGTTTGAGTTCTTCATAAAACTCGTCAAACTTTTTTCCTAAGATCAAAGTCACAGACAGGGCGACAACATTATAAGTTGAATCCTGAATCCAATGCCAAGCCTGATTCAAATCGGTCGCAACATGGGCCCCCAGCTCTTGCAGACGGGAATCCCATGGACCAATAAGCAGAAAGCTTGCTTTTAAAGTCCGCATGTCGCGATCAAATCCTTGTGATGATAAATCGTAAAGTCGGGATGGTCTTCAGGGTATTGTGCTTTTTCGCCGATGTGTTCGCCGTGGGCAAAATAACAGGTATCCGAGCCGACGCGTTTGGCATCGCGAATTTCGCTGGAAAGACGATTGCCAATGCTAAGAAGCTCTTTGGGGTGGTGGAATTCTGCTTGCAGAATATCTGTGAAGGCTATTTCTTTTTTCTCACCAATGAATCCGTTGAGAACATAAATCTTTTTAAAAAACTTTTCGATCTGCAAAGCGCGAATTTTTTCAGCCTGGGCCTCGAAAGAACCCATGGTGACGAGATATAAATTGTACTGCTCTTTAAGATGCAAAAGATTTTCTGTGGCTCCAGCCATCAACGGTAAAACCGCAGGGATGTCAGGGTTGTAGAACTCTTCTAAAGCATCATGAACGGCTTTGCCTTTGGTGTTTGTGCCATAGTGGTTGGCGATCTGAGTAAAGATCTCTGTGTGAGAATATTCCGCAGCCAGGTTGTGGCGCATCTTCATGCATTCTTCAAGGGTGCAGCGCAGGCCCGCATCGACCATGGCCTGACAAGCTCTTAGTGACGCCATCGGTACAAGCAGTCCTGAGGTATCTAGAAGGGTGTCGTCTAAATCGAAAACGATGGATTTATATTTTATCATCTAGAGACCTCCCTTCGTCAGCAACTGCTCTAAACCTTTTCTAAAGTGAGGCCACACCAGATTCAGATCAATTTGCTCTTGCTCTTCGATACAAATCACCGGGATTTGATGTTCGATCCATCCGTACTGCCCAAGGCTTCCTGGCGTTGGATAGCCGATATCCTCACGACACTCATATCCCGTTCCTGTAGCAAGAACCTCTGCGGCCTTTTGCCCAGGTTTTCCGGTGTAGACAACGCAAGGCTCCCATGAGTGAAAGTGTACTATAAGCTGTGGCTTTTCGTCCTCAATGAGTTTTACCAAAGCCTGAACTTCTGCCTCGCTCCCAGGCGAAGGGCCGGGATAATATCGAGGCGCCTTAGCTTCAGGGCTCCAATCACGGCAAGGAAAATTTCGATTGAGATCGACACCTTTGCTGTTGGTGCGCCGTTTATGAGAGTAGCCATCGGGATTGATACAAGGAATAAGAATCCAAGGACGAATTTTATCGCTCTGAGTTTTCTCATTTTCTTGAAGCCAGGTAAGAAGCTGCTGGGCCAAGTAAACGCCTTCAGGTTCGTCGCCATGAACGCCACCAATGAAGAGAATAGGCTGTTCGGAAAAACCACTTTGTGTGTGTGATTTTTTATACAGCTCGATAGGCGTCCCCGAAGATGTCGAAGCCCAAGAAGATTGGTGAAAAATGTTTCCGTGCATGACATAATTAAGCCTGTTTTTTTCAGAGAAGAAAAGCATTTAAAAGGAAGTTTGAACATGCCATCCAATTCGCCAGAAAATGCATCAGAAAAGTCAGCGGAAAAACAAATACCGAAACTGACAGTGATCGCTCTTGCAGCAGGGAAGGGGACTCGCATGAAGTCACCTCTTCCAAAAGTACTTCATCCTGTTGCTGGACGTCCTATGATCGAAAAAGTCATTCAGGCCTCAAAGCAAGCGGGCGCCACGGAAGTGCGCGTGATCGTCGGGCACGGTCAAAGTCTTGTTCGTCAAGTTGTTGAACCCATGGGCGTCTCTTGTTACGTGCAAGAGGAACAGTTGGGAACAGCGCATGCCGTTCGTTGTGCCAAACTTGAAGATGTTGAAGGCGATGTTGTTATCATGAATGGTGACCATCCTTTGATTGAGGCATCCGACATTAAGGATTTCTTAAGAATTTTCAGAGATGAAAAATGTGATCTTGCAGTGGTCACGGCAGAGCTAAAAAATCCAGGCGAATTCGGACGTATTGTTCGTAATCGCGGTGATCTTGTTGCGATCGTCGAAGCAAAAGATGCTTCGGCTGAAGCCTTGAAGATCAAAGAGATCAATACCGGTATCTATATCGCGAAGGCTTCAACCTTGGCGGAATACCTTCCTCAAATTAAAAATAACAATGCTAAAAAAGAATTTTACATCACAGATCTGATTGCTTTGTGCATTCAAGATAAATTGCGTGTGCAAGCGATCAAGGCGACGCCGAAAGTTGCAGTGGGCGTAAACAATCAGCTCGAGTTGGCGAAAGCAACAAGCCTGATCTTCAAACGCAAGGCTTTGCGTTTGATGGACGAAGGCGTGTTGATGATTGATCCACGCACGACTTATATTGAAGAATCCGTACAAGTTGGTGCAGGCACTGTCATTTATCCAAATGTATTTATGCGTGGTCGGACAAAAGTGGGTTCATTCAGCGTAATTGAATCTAACTCGTTTCTTTCTGACAGCGAAGTGGCAGACAGCGTGCAAATCCGCGCTGGCAGTTATTTAGAGGACGCAAAAGTTCACAGCAAGGCCTCTGTAGGTCCTTATGCACGTCTTCGCCCAGACACAGAGATTTGTGAAGAGGCCCATGTGGGTAACTTTGTTGAAATGAAAAAAACAAAGTTCGGAAAAAGATCTAAAGCAGGTCACTTGACTTACCTTGGCGATGCCGAGGTCGGCGAGGACGTAAACGTAGGTTGCGGAACTATAACTTGCAACTACGCTGCGGACAGAAAGAAATATAAAACGAAGATCGGTCATCGTGTTTTCGTTGGCAGTGATACACAGTTTATCGCTCCCATCGAAATCGGAGACGATGCGGTGATTGGCTCAGGCTCCACGATCACGAAGAACGTTCCGGCAAAAGCTTTGGCTGTCGCCCGTGGCAAACAATTCGTGAAAGAAAACTATGTAGTGAAGTCTGAAGAGACTGAAATCAAAGAGTAGGTGATTTATGTGTGGTATCGTCGGTTATCTAGGACCTCAAAGCCCTAAAGACATTATTATCAGCGGTCTAAAAAAACTTGAATATCGTGGTTACGATAGCGCTGGTATTGCGATCCTTGATCAAGGAAAAACCAAGCGTGTCCGTGCGCAGGGTAAGTTGAAAGCCTTGGAAGACAAACTTGTTGGTGAAAAATTTGATGGTCACTTGGGCATCGGCCATACCCGTTGGGCAACTCACGGTAAGCCTTCAGAGCGCAATGCCCATCCTCATCAAGTTCGTGGTATCAATTTGGTTCACAACGGCATTATCGAAAACTATTTGGATATCCGTGAAGATCTTTTGGCTCAAGGTGCAGACATCACTTCAGATACAGATTCTGAATTGGTGGCGCATTTGATCGCCAATGAAGTTGAAATTACAAAAGATCTTTTCAAAGCTGTGGAAAGAACCTTAGGCAAACTTCGTGGTGCATTCTCTATTCTTGTGATGTGGGAACAAGAACCAGATCGGTTGATCGCGTTTAAAGATGGCCCACCTTTGGTTGTCGGTCTTGGCGAAAAAGAAATGTTTGTCGCAAGTGACGTTCAGGCCTTGATTCAGTACACGAAAAAATTCGTTTACCTTGAAGATCGTGAAGTCGCTGACATCCGTGGCAGTGACGTGAAGTTCTTCTCTGCGAATGGTTTCCCAATTCAAAAGAAAGTTGTCGAATTGAATTGGAATCCAGAGATGGTTGAAAAGCAGGGCTTCGCACACTACATGCTTAAAGAGATTTATGAGCAACCACGTGCCGTTGCTTCGGCGATTGAACCCCATGTGAATCCAGAGACTTTCTCAGTGGCTCTGAAAAATGTCGGCTTTGGTGGCGTCTCTGTACAAAAACTGGATGAACTAGATAGCAAAGCGGACTGGGCGAAAACTCAAGAGATGTTCAAAGATATCGAACGTGTTTTCATCGTGGCTTGCGGCACTAGTTACTATGCCGGTTTGATTGGTAAATATTTATTCGAACAATTGGCGCGTGTTCCTGTTGAAGTGGATATCGCCAGTGAGTTCCGTTATCGCAATCCCGTCATTCCGCCAAAGACTTTGGTGATGACGGTTTCTCAAAGCGGTGAAACTGCGGATACTTTGGCTGCGATTCGCATGGCCAAGGAAATGGGCGCCGTCACTTTGAGTATTTGCAACGTGCGCAACTCTACGATTGATCGTGAAGCCCATGGTCACTTGTACATGAATTCAGGTCCAGAGATCGGCGTGGCATCGACAAAAGCTTTCACTAGCACGTTGGCTGTGTTGAATTGCGTAGCCATTGCTTTGGGTCGCACTCGTGGTGCTATTGACGCAAAAACAGAAACTGAACTTGTGAAATCTGTTATGGCAGTTCCAAGTCAAATGGAAGGTGTTTTGGCCTTCGATAAATACTTCGAAGAAGCAGCCTCGGGCTTGAAACTTTTCAGAGGTTTCTTGTACATGGGGCGCGGAACAAGCTATCCAATCGCCATGGAAGGAGCTTTGAAACTGAAAGAGCTCGCTTACATGCACGCAGAAGGCTACGCCGCCGGTGAAATGAAACACGGCCCCTTGGCCTTGATCGACGAACGCATGGCCATCGTGATGGTCGCGCCAACAGATCACCTTTATGAAAAAACCATCAGCAACCTCGAAGAAGCCCGCGCCCGTGGAGGAAAAATCATCTCTATCGGAACAGGCGATAACGAAAAGCTTCGCGCCATCAGCGAGTACTATTTGGCAATGCCAAAAGCTCACTGGACAACGCACGCCTTGCTATCAGTGATCCCATTGCAATTGATGTCCTACCACTTGGCCTGCAGCCTAGGATACGACGTCGACCAACCAAGAAACCTAGCAAAATCCGTAACCGTCGAATAGGTACGGACACACTTTTGGTGTCGCAATTGCGTTAAGAAAAAACCCACAACTTAAAAGGTTGTGGGTTTTTTATTTTTCAAACACGGAGAGGATGTCTTTCCAGAATTTCAATTTTCTCTTCTTGATTAGAGTCATCATGGAGCAAAGATAGTGCGGGTTATTTCCTTGTAGGTAGGGAGTCCCCACATTAAAAATGAAGTTTTAGGGACTGGAAAACAGCCTGTGTCATTGTGAGTAGATGAACAGTGTCCTATTGAACGAGCGCGACTAGCCGGCATTCATCAAATTGTAGAATGACTTTACTCGCTCCACGAATTCAACAGTCTCGTAACCACGGGCAAATCCGTATTCAAGCTTATCTGCATAACTTGGATCTGCTAACAAAGGCAGAATCTCTTTCATATGGTGCCAAGAGTAAGGATTGCGTCCCATTTGCTCTGCAAGTTTTTGAGCGTCACGAAGATGGGCATATCCAACATTGTAAGCCGCAAGAGTTAAAGCCATGCGATCTTTCGAGTTCACGAAGGTTGGCATTTTATCCATAAGATAACGAAGATACTTCGAGCCACCCCAAATACTTTGCAAAGGATCTGTGCGGTCCTCAATTTCCATATGATCGGCGGTGTCCGTCGTCAATTGCATGAGACCACGAACGCCAGTGAAACTGCAAGCCTCTGGATCCCAATGTGATTCCTGATAAGCGACTGAAGCAATCAACTGCCAAGGAAGGCCGTGTTCACCGGCAGCTTCTTTGAAAGCTTGTTTATACATCGGCAAAGTTTCATCGATGCTTTTAAAGAATTTTACGATGTCTTTCTTATCTAACTGAGCCAGCGTCGACTTATAGCGATCCATAATGCGCATCACTTCGTCTTCACGGGACGCTTGCTGATACCAAGACTGCATCAATAAAAGCAGATCCTGATTTTCTGGAGTCAAAAGCCAGCTCAAAGAATAAGGATCTGTGAGATTCGACACTTTTTCTAATTTTGCATGGAACCGGACATAGAAGTCGCCGGAAGCATTCTCGGCAATAGCGCAATCGAACTTCTTCGCATTCAAAGATTTCAACAAATCCTGGGTTTGCGGTTCGCGTCCCTGGCCAGCTTGAACTTGCACATCAATAAGCGGCGAAAGCTGTTGCAGGCGAGTAACGAAACCTTCGTAGTTGTCCTTTTTGAGAATACCTACGCTTTTTCCACTCAAGTCTTTGATGTTTTCAATGCGAGATTTTTTCTGACAATACAGACTGAGGGAAGTTTCCTCGTAAGCCGGGCCGATCAAAAAGCCGATGCGGTTTTCCGGAGTTCTTAAGCGGGCCGCAGCCACGTCTCCTTCGCCTTTCGAAAGAGCGCGGAAAACGGCTTTCTCATCGGGAAGAACTACGAATTTTATTTTCAAGTTATAGTGGTCGGCGAAGCTTTGCAGGAGGTCATGATCTATTCCTGAAGCTTCACCTTTTTTAGAATGACTATATATAAGAGGACTTTCAGTGGTGAGGATCGTGATCTCACCCTTGCTTTTAACTTTGGCTAAGCTTTCTTCTTCATTTAAGTAGATGGCGTCACAACCATTCATCATGATTGTGGTAATTGCCAAACTTCCGAAAACGGCAAACTGGCTTAGTTTCTGTCTAAATCTTAAATTCCTACTCATACTGTTCGACCTAGGTATTCCATGGGGCAGCGCGTGTGCAAGCAATAAGCGCCTTCTTGCACTCTTTAAATGTGAA
This sequence comes from uncultured Bdellovibrio sp., assembly GCA_964590635.1. Taxonomy (GTDB): domain Bacteria; phylum Bdellovibrionota; class Bdellovibrionia; order Bdellovibrionales; family Bdellovibrionaceae; genus Bdellovibrio. Next base: position 3,756 of record CAZPYX010000095.1, on the reverse strand, counting down.
AAAGGTCCGCATTTTGTAGCTTTTAAACGGTGAATCAGAAAAAAGTTCAGTAACCGCAAAGCCTTGATGCGTACGGAGAATAAAACGCCAAAGCCTCAGGTTTATGACGCGGATATGTTGAAAATGGCTCTGGGAGCGGCGTTGCGGCGAACATTCGCGTAACTTTCAGGCAACAAGGGCTCCTCAATTGACAGGGTTTTGAGGGTATTCCATCCTCTTTGAAGTCTTTCTGAGGGGGAAGTGTGACTGAATTTTCTTATGTGTTGCCACGTGGTTGGATCGAAGTTGTTGTTGGTTCTATGTTTAGTGGTAAGACCGAAGAGTTGATTCGTCGCCTTCGCCGCGCGGAATTCGCCCGCCTGCAAATCCAAGTTTTCAAACCGATCATAGATAAACGTTATAACGAGATGGCCGTGACTTCCCACGATTTGACGATGATCGATTCTTTGCCGATCGAAGACGCAGAACAAATCTGGAATCACTTAAGGCCGGGAACTAAGGTTGTTGGAATTGATGAAGGTCAGTTTTTCTCATCAAATTTAGTTCAGGTTGCTCAGGATCTTGCAGAGCGTGGATTGCGTGTGATTATCGCGGGGCTGGATACTGACTGGCAGGGAAAACCTTTTGAACCCATGCCGACCTTGATGGCCGTAGCTGAAAGTGTGACTAAACATCACGCGGTCTGCGTGGTTTGTGGGGCCCAAGCAAGTCGCACGCAAAGAACCTCTGGTGGGGACGGCCAAGTTTTGGTTGGAACTCACGATTCTTATGAAGCTCGTTGTCGCCAACACTTCAAGCCAGCGATCGATACTCCCACCCTTGATTGGAAGATCAAGCGCGAGATGGACTTAGCTTAGTGAAATAAAAAAAGGCATATAAGGTGCCTTTTTTATTATCTTTGAATCAATCTAAGATTTGGTCCAAGTCCCTAAAGCCTCGCGAGCGATGGCGATCTGTTTTTCCTTACGAATCTGTTTATCCCGTTCTTTCTCTGCCAATGAAGGGAAGAGTGCGAAATTAATATTCGTAGGTTGGAAGTGATCAGCGCGAGACTCATCAGTGATGGCCTCAAGAAGTGAACCCAATGCTGAAGCACGCGGTGGAGGATTGAAGGTTTTGTCATTCAACTTCTGATCCAAGAAACGCGACACCAATAAGCCAACGCATGTCGATTCGAAATAACCTTCGACACCTGTGATTTGTCCTGCAAAGAACAACCATGGATCATTTTTGCTTGAAAGATCTTTGTTCAATCTCTTTGGAGAATTAATAAAAAGATTTCTATGAATGCTACCCAGCTTTAAGAATTCGGCATTCTCAAGACCAGGAATCATTCTAAACACACGCACTTGTTCGGCATAGGCCATACGAGTTTGGAAGCCCACCATGTTGAAAGCAGTGCCTTCCTTGTTGTCTTGACGAAGTTGCACGACAGCCCAAGGGTAGCGACCCGTACGAGGATCATCCAAGCCAATCGGTTTCATGGGACCAAAGCGTAAAGTCTGAGGACCTCGCTCGACCATCACTTCAATCGGCATGCAGCCTTCGAAAAATTCCGTGGTCTCAAAATGTTTAGGCTCGATTTTTTTTGCGGCGGCAACTTCTTCGATGAAGCGATTGTATTCTTCTTTGTTCATCGGGCAGTTGTAGTAGTCGTCAGTCCCTTTGCCATAGCGATCCGCTTTCCAGGCAATTTCCGTATTAATGGAATCGGCATCAATGATCGGCGCAATGGCATCAAAGAAATACAAAAACTCATCACCAAAATGTTTACGCAGATCTTCCGCCAAATCGTCATGGGTCAAAGGGCCTGTAGCAACAACTGTAGGACGAGGAATATCATTTAAAGATTTTACGACATCAGTGCGCACTTCAATGCGCGGGTGATTCTTAATTTTTTCTGTGATCAAGGCAGAGAACACTTCGCGATCCATACCCAAAGCCTGTCCTGCTGGAACTGCGGACTCATGGGCCATCTTCAAAATGTGCGAACCAAGCTGTTCTGCTTCCCATTTGAGTTGGCCGGGTGCTGAAATCGGATTCAAGCTGCCAAAGGAATTTGAGCAAACCAACTCAGCGAATTTTCCGGTTTTATGCGCAGGGGTCATGGTTTTTTCACGCATTTCGAAGAGAACAACCTGATAACCCATATCAGCTAGCTGTAATGCGCATTCAGAGCCAGCTAGGCCTGCGCCGACCACAGAAATCTTTTGGGAATTTTTTTGATTTTGAGTCAAGTTGGTCGTCTTTTCTGTCATTTGTCGCTTTCCTCTGCTAGCTTAACGTCAATCGTATGGATCAAAACAATCCCAATTTTAAAAAGAAAAAGCTCACGCTCGGTTCGGAAGTACTACAAAGTCTTTTCGAAAATGGCAAGTCGCCTTTGTCAGAGCAGTTTATGCGCTGGAAGCTCTGGGCAAAGTGGGAAGAGGTTGTCGGTCCTACGATCGCGAAAAATGCAGAGCCCGTGGGCTTTCAACGAGGCACGCTTTACGTTTGGGTGCGAAACTCAACGTGGATGCAGCAGATGATTTTTATGAAGGACCCTATTCGCGACACGATCAATCAGAAATTTGAGAATAATTTTGTAAGATTTATCAAATTTACTCTCGACAGACATGATGTTCCGCAAGCTGACGATACCGCGTTTAAAAGTATGATTCAGAAAATTGCCCCGAAAGAAGGGGATTCAGAATAATCTCTGAAAAAGAAAAGGGACTCCGCAGAGTCCCGTTTTTATTATTTAAGATCGTATGATTTTGCGAGTTCTGCCGGAATATTATTATTTGTAGTGAGCAGTTTCAACATCTGTTCTGTCCAGTTGCGGAAGGGGCGGTATTGAAGGTTTACGTATTCACCGCGGAAGTTGCATTGGTCCACAGGTTTATTTTCTTCCTCTGGGATATTGAATCGAGTTTTTGAAACGATGCCCACGACATAGTCCAAGTTGAAACGTTTGACCAGGGCTGGTCCGCCAGAGTCTCCTTGGCAAATTCCTTTACCCTGAGTTTGGTCCACTGAGAAAATCTTTTTGTTAAAATCAAAATTAAGAACATTCAAATTTGTTGCTCGCAAAACACCTAGATCGCCGGGTTGACCGCGCACGCCTGTTTTTCTTCCGTAACCAGCAACCTGAACTTGCTTCAACTCTTCACCAAGAAGAACGTTTGGCAGATGAAGAATGTAAACGTTCAGGGGAAGTTCTTTTTGTAGAACCATCAAAGACAGGTCATCGTCTTTGTCTTTTTCATAACCGGGATGAATATAGGCTTTTACAACTTTCACAGGAATGATAGTCCCGTTCGAGTCGCGCAATTCAATCTGAGTGTAGTCGGCGCTGGAACCAAGACAGTGTGCCGCCGTCAGAATAACTTTGCGACTTAGGGCGCTGGCCGTACATTGATAAACTGTGAAATCACTGTTGTCTTTGTTTTTATAACCCACGCGAAGGGACAGAGCTTTGTTGGTTAACTCATTGGCATAAGGCACACCAAGGCCACCGACAACATGGGTGTCATCTGTGGAGGCCGTGACCTCATGAACATTGTTAGACCCTTGGCAGGCCGCTAAAAATAGAAGTGGAAGTACAATAAGTTTCTTCATGGGAAGCTTGTTTTGCAAAAACTTAGCTTGGCTCAGGGCCAATGAGCTTTAGTAGGGCTGTCAAATAATTCGACAGTGCCTTAAAAGGTCGATTTCACAGCGAATTGAATCATATTAAAAGACACTATGGGGAAGCGAGGAATGTCGATTTTA
>CAZPYX010000094.1:15166-16072 GCA_964590635.1 uncultured Bdellovibrio sp. | reverse complement strand
GATCTGAGGACCGCTTGACAAGGGGTGGCGCCGGCGATAGGTTGCGCCCATCGACCGGGGGATGTGCTGAATACTTTAGCACTTAATCAGTTGATAATTTTGGGAAAATTTCAAATTGGGAGGCACTTTTGATCAACCAAAACGAAACAATGACATCTAAGCCAAATTCAAAAGTTAAAATCATTAAGCGTTATCAAAACCGTAAACTCTACGACACACAACAAAGCTGCTACGTTACTTTGGACGACATCGCTAAGATGATCCGCACTAACGAAGAAGTTATGGTTATCGATAATAAATCTAAAAACGATATTACTGCAGCGACTTTGACTCAGATCATTTTCGAAGCTGAAAAGAAAGCATCGCAATACGCTCCTCTTTTCACACTTCGCGAAATCATCCAAAACGGCAACGGCAGCATCTCAGGCTACCTAGCTAAATTGGGCGCTTTCCCTCAGGACTACATGACTAAACAACAAGTAAACACAGTTGTTGAAAATGCTTCTACTGACAGCGTGAAACAAAACTTGGAAAACCGCGTTGCGACTGCAGCAACTCGCTACAACACAGACACTACTGCTAAAGTAGCTGCTGAAAAAGCGACTGTACTTCCTGGTTTGCAACAAGACGAAGAAACTCCAAATCTTCCTGGAATTTCTCTTGGCTTGAACAACTAATAACGCAAGTTATTACTGTTAAACGAAGGCTCTGCTCAGGCAGGGCCTTTTTTTACACCTACGCCAAGGCTGCGCACGAGTACGGACGAAGTCCGCCGAAGCTTCAGCGAAGGCGGATTATTTCAAAGAACGCCAGACAACGAACTTCTTCTTTCCAGCTTTGATTTCCACTTCTTGTCCAGTCAAACCCTCACCCGTTGGAATGTCTGACAGATTTAAGCCCTCCAGA
>CAZPYX010000094.1:0-15156 GCA_964590635.1 uncultured Bdellovibrio sp. | reverse complement strand
CCCGCGTAATGGTCTGACGCCTGTAAGCCCGGCGATCGAAGTGTATGGTTACCGGGTGCTAAGGGGAACCGAAGCATTGGAAGGATCCGTGGAAGAATTGGCCACTTGCGAAGATCGGCGCGATCTGCCAAATTCAAAGCGATATAAGTTAAATCACCCAAAAGTTTATTCTGCTGACGAACTTGGTCTGCGGCGACGGCTTTTGCTGCAATTCCCGCTACTCTTTTGGCTATTAAAATTCCGTAGTCATCTTTCAAGGTTTGAATTGCCGCGGTTTGCACATCATAAATCAAGCGACTGACATAAGTTCCGCCGCCATCTATGGTCAATCTGGTCAAAACCGTGTTGCTGTGAACCGGAACCAACATGGGCAAACGATATTCATTTGATGACGGCGCTTTCCTCGGTCCCCATCCCTGCTGGTAGACCACGATTAACTCCCCTAAATTTTTATCATACCAAGAGTTGTTCTCTTTAATTTCAGGAAATTTCTTCTTCCATGATTGATAAGCATCGTTTCGTCGAGCTAGTTTTGCCGAACGGATAAGGTCTTCCCCAATGGAACCAATCGTTGAGTCGATTTTATAAGCTTCATTATAGGCGATGTAAGCATCATCGTAACTTCTATTTGCTTCCCAAATAACCGCTGACAAATATTTACTGAAAGAATTCATTTCGAAGAATTTTTTTTCTTCTTGTCGATTCTTAATATACTTTTCGTTGATACGACGAGCTTCAACTAAGGCATCATCTAAATTACCCAGCTCCAGATAATTCATTGCTAAGTAAGCGTTGATAAATATCTTTTCAAATGTATCGCCTTTGTACTGAACCATCTCTTGATTCAAAAGAAGCGAACCTGTTTGGCGAGTGATAGATTGATAGTCGACTAATTCCGACAAGCGATCAGCTTTTAAAAATACGTTATTGCTATCTTTGTAGTCCCCGGAAATTTGCAAAGCTGTCGCATAATCCAAAAGATACACAAGCTGATCTCCATCTTCTTTGGCCGCTAATGGCTGAAGATCTTTTAAAGCTTTGTCATAGTCATGATTGACCAAAGCTTGGCGCGACTCTTGGACTTTATTTTGATAAGTCGCACAGCCGGCTAAAGATAAGCTAAAAAAAAGACCCACGACAAGCGTGAGTCTTTTTGAAAAATCAGTATTCATTAAAGACCGATAGTTTTCTTTTTATAAGTTTTACGGATTTGTTTTTGATCAGACCAAGTGATCATGCTTGATTTCAAGTTCGTCAAATTCAAAGTGATTTTGTAGTAGACAGATTTATCTTTACCAACCTCTTGAACGATAGAATCAAGACGTCCGTTGATGATATAGTCCGCACCAATTTGACCGCCAGGTCCTTTTTTTGTCTCTTGAGAAACTTTGCCAGAATTTTGGTAGTCGTACTCATTAGAGATATCTTCACGGGCTTCTTTATCAATGAAGCCTACTTTACCAGATTTCATCAACTCAACACGAACCATGTCCATGACGCTTTGAGTGTCGATATGTTCGCTGGTTTTATTTTGAAGATTTGTCACCATCACCACTGGCATTTTTTTAGCCTGTGATAAAGAAGGAGAATTCAAAGCACTACCTACCAGATCATGAACAGCTTTTTGCATATCTGTTTCTGACCATTGATCGTTCAAGTTATTTTCTCTGTCGACGTCATCATATTGGCCTTTGACGAAGGCTTGAGGTCCGCAGGCAGTCAAAGCCAGCATCGAAACGACTACAGAAGTGAGTATCCACTTAATCATAAAATTACCTTCCTTATATCTTTTGGTATCTAACATCAGAAAGTCTATTCCTATGATTAAACAGGAGCAAGTCATGCCCAGCCGTTTCACGACGGGCGTCCTAAACTCGAATATAAAAGACCCCAGATCGCTTATTATTAGGGGCATTAAATTGCACCACGGCATCAATTATGACGAACGAAGCTAACTCCAGCCTTCAAGCTTTCGAGATCTTAAAACCTCATTTCAACCCATTTTCAGAGGAGGTTTGGGCCATAGCGCTGAGTTCTCACTTACAGGTCCTAAGTCTTGAAATGATCTTTAGAGGCACTGCAGATCAATGTCTGATTCATCCTCGCGATATCTTCAGATTTCTAATTTTAGCAAATGCGAGTTCGTTCATCCTTGCCCACAATCACCCTAGCAATGAAGTTCTGCCTTCGGAGCAGGATTTAATTCTGACTCGGAAAATTTATAACGGCGGAATTCTGTTTCAAATACCGATACAAGATCACATCATTTTTAGTGACGAAAAATATTTTAGCATGGCTGATCACGGGTATTTTAAAGGATGGAAAAAATCTTTTCGCGCAGAAAAGTTTTACTGAAGAGCTTCACCACTGGAATTCAAGATATCGCTGTCACCGTTCTGACCTGACGGATTACGAAGAGGTGTCACCGAGATGACTTTGAAATCCTCTCCCAGTTTAACTTTATAACCGCCGCGACGTGCGTTCTCTACAAACTGGCGAGCGTATTCTTCTTTATAAGCTTTTGAGTACTCTGCTTGTTGTTGTTGATTGAACAACTCTTTTTGTACGACATCGTTCGGGTTTTCAAATGCTTCAGGGCGCTTCTCTCCACGTCCCAACTCATTCGCAATATCCGCAGCTCTGGAATCGTTTGATAGATCCACTCCACTCTGTTGCGGAACATAGGCTGGCTGTGCAGAGGTCGCATCAAAATCTTTTGCCAATCTTGCATTCTCGATTTCCATACGCTGACGAGCCATCGACATGGTTTCATTGGTCACCATCAAATGCTTATTCACTGACTTTTCGTATTTTTCAGATCTGACTGCAGCTGAAATCTCAGCGAATTTCTTCTTCGTACCATCAGAACCCAGATATAAGAAGGCCATCACTCCAGCTCCTAAAAACAGAAGCAGAGCTAAGAGCTTAGAATTATCCTTTTCTTCCTTCTGAGGTTTTTGAGCTGTCATACGCTATAATATCGGATTTATGCCGAGCTTCTTGAGAATCTCGAGACTTCTTTTGTTCCATTTTGAAATTCGGCTGATAATCATTAAAATTCTGTGAAGCAAAAGCTTAGATTTCTAGATATGTCGGCATTTTTGCAGCTTTTTGTCTAAGTTTTGTACACTTTCAAAGCATCTATCAAAGCCAGTTTCATCCTCAATTGAACTGATTATTAAAAATCCGTAAAGATGCGTGGCATAGCTCGTGAAGATGTTCCCGATGTCTAACAACTAAAACGCAAACATATATGAGGAACAATATCATGAAATCACTCGCATTTATCGCCGCTCTTATAACTAGCTTCACGATCGGCACTACGGCGATGGCCGCTACGACTGGCACTTTGAATATTTCAGGAACTGTAGGAGATCTTAATGACATTCAAGTGTCAGCTTTAGCTGCGGCAACAAGCCTTAATATCGTTGCCGGTGAAACTGGTAAAAGTGTTGCTTCAGTTCAAGAGACTTCAAACCACTTAACTGGTTATACGATCTCTATGAGTTCCGCAAACAATGGCTATCTTGTGAATGAATCTCTAAGCTCTGCTAAAACAACTTATAAAGTAAAATATGATGGCGCTTCAACAGCTGTCGCGTTGACTAATACTGCGGCTTCTGTGAAATCAAGCGGCGCGCTTTCTGCTAAAACAGTTCATAACTCTGACTTGACGGTCGTAGTAGACGCATTGCCAACAGCAGTAACTGGTGTTTATTCAGATACAATTACTGTTGCAATCACTTCTGCAAACTAAGAAGAAGATCGAATAGTTCATTTAAAGACCGCCCTCTAAAGGCGGTCTTTTTTTTTACTCTGAAGATTGAACTGTCAGGGTAATCACATCCCCATAACTACCAGATTGCGTCGGACTGAAGCTTCCAATAGTTACCTTAATCGGTATGACCAATCCACTTGCTGGTGATGCTCCTAGTTCTCTAAAAACTTGTGTTGATCCTCCGGAACTCAAATCCGTAGCAGTCCCACGAAATGAAACAGTATAAGGAATAAACACGTTTTGTGATTGGTGCTTCAAACGAGATTTATTCTGCGAAGAGGCCAACAAAACATATCCTGCATTGTATTTTAAAACTAAATCTACGGAACGATTGTCGCCAGCTGTCAGGCTACCAAAATCCATCGTCTTCGTCGTTTGAGTCAGATCAAATGCACCCCCGGTTGAAACCAACGAAAGGTCGACCCGCTTGGGAACATTATAATTAAAACTGATCGATTTAGACTGGATAAATTCATAACTAGAAATTGTGCCGCGGTAAAGAGACGCCGTCAGATTTTCAGTGTAATTTCCAAATCTCAACCAAGGATTTGTTAGATTTAGAAGAGCCCAATAATTTACGTTCACTTGAGTATTATTATCTGCACCAGCGAGATCCCCACTCAAGACGTCATTGGATGAAGAAACATCAGGAAAATTTTTAATAATCTGATTTCCTGAGGAATCCTTAGCAATCTGGAATGGCCAATTATTACCGCTCATTTTCAAACTGCGAGTGGAGTAAGAGTTAGAAGACCCATAGTCGAACACGACAAAGAAACTGCAGCCGCCTGGGTTGGTATTTGCTTTGACCGTAAACACTGGATTCACTGACGGATTATTCGTAAAATCAATATTCGTCTGACTAGTTTGCAGTTGCATATTCGTACAAGGCGCGGCTTCACTTCGCACATTTAATAATATCAAAATCAGGGATAGAAAAAGTATTCTCATTCTTGCCCACCTTTTGTGATATGGATATCGCCCAAATTCACAACACCGCCTTCAGTATCTTGAATTGTCACTGTCACCGAAGATAGCTCAGGTCTGTCCGTCACGATCTTATATGTACCTGGCTCAAGACCTTCGATCAAGAAGCCCCCGTTTTTGTTTGTGAAAAAGCTATTGTCGACAAGTTGACCTTCAGAGTTCAGCACGTCACCCGCGGCAAATGACAGAACTTCACCGTCAGACTTAAGCAATCGCCCTTTCACCATCACTTTTCGTTTCAAATTAAGAGAGACTAGGATACCACTGCGATATGTCGGTTGAACTCCATAGAATTCTTTGTCCAACAGATATCCCATCGGTAAAGATGTTGAATCAAAGTTAAGCAAGTATTTATAATATCCAGATTCATCGCGAATAACGACAGAGTTTCTTGGTCCTAACTGCGCCTCACCTTTTTCACCGCTGGGATTGATAATGAGTTCCTGATTTTTTGGAAGATTGCGAGCTTCCACCAAAACAAAGCTGTCATTGATCGGCTGAGTGAATGCACCATGACTACCCACCCAAGCAAAACCAGTATTAATGCCAAGACTTGTCGTATTGCTGCTATTACCAGCTTGTTGAGTTGAGTACTGTTCCAAGCGAACACTTGCTGGCTGAGCCAGATACTCCGCTGAAAAGCTTTCCGTATTCATCGCTTCTGAATTTTGCACAGAAGCCATCAATCGATAGTCGTCATATTTGTAAGCATTATTGCGATTCACCGTTAGATTTACACTTTTATCTTGTGAATCGTAAAATGAACTTGCGCTGAAATGACCTTGCGGCTCATTCCAATAAAAAGAAACAAAGCCACGATTGTCTTCCACATCACTGACAACTTTATTCAAACTGAATTCTACTCTGCAATTTGGATTGAAAGGCCATACTAGATTCATACGATAGAGGCGCTGATCTGGGGCTCCCAGTTGATTTAAATAACCTCCACCCAACCCCAATGTCCAATATGGCCCGGGACGAAAATTCGCTTGAGCATCATAACGGCGCAAAAAGGTGGAAGGCATAATGCCATTTGCATTCACTGGGTAAAAGAAAGGATCGCGATTCTCTGTTTCCAAAGTTAGAACCACGGGAACATCGACTCCGCCCATTCTATCCAAAGTACGATATCGAAGTCTCTCAGCATAACCATGAATAATTTGTCCTTGGTCACCATAGGCGACATCGGACGAAAAATATCCCCAGTTTGTGATGCCTGAAATTTCGATGCCCGTCAGCGCTTGAGACAAATAATTCTGATAATTCAGTCCCACTGTGAGGTCATCTGTAATACCCACGCGATGGAAAAAGTTACTCAGAATTCCGCTGTTACTATAGGCTCGATCTGCCCCAGATTCAGTCCAAGGATAACCTGCACTGTAAGAAAATTCCTGCTCACCTTTGACCAAGATTGAATTTTCAAAAAGGACTGAGAAATCAAAAGTCTCTTCCTGTCCTAAGTCATCGCGAATTTTAACTTTGACGTTATTCTGTCCCAATGTCAGAGGGAAATCGCGAATATTGAATACGCCTGCCGCTAATCGCATCTGACTATATAAGAATCCATTAACATAAATTTCTACGATGGATGTTCTTTTAATCAGAATCTCTGTATTACTTAAGGGTCGAAGAGTTCGATAGGGCTGAATTGAAAATTCTCTGACCACAGAAAGACCGGCCATCAAAGGAGATAACTGAAAGCCTCGAGTTCCCAAGGTAAGATCTCCCAACGTATAACGAATCATGTTCTCTTCATCGTCTTTACGAACTCTAGTATCTTGCCGCCTCCAGGAATACTGTTGACCTTCCAAATAGTCTGCCATGCTTTCAAAAACAAAACCGTTCACATTTTCTACAAAATCGACGTGGCCAGATAGAGGAAGTTTTGAATCTGTCGTTGCTCCAGATCCATATTGATAAGACTGATTAAAACGGAAATTAAAGTAACCGCTTTGTTGACTGGGACGAAGATACTTTTGTTTGCCATCGTCAACATAGTTCAAATCTAAATCTTTTGTTTTTCGATATTTCAAAGGCAAATTAAGACGCAACTCTAATGACGACTCATCAAATTCCACGGTGAGGCCGGAAGACTGAAGATCACGAAGACTGAATACGCCTTCTGGGGAAATTAATTTTTCCAGGTTCTTTAGAAGTTCATCTCTCATTTGTAGCCGCAAAGCAGCCACCACAGGCTTTGCTTCGACAGAAAAATTTCGCAGGCTTTCGCGGGGAAATATCCAGGCTTCTTCTACTGCTTTCCCATCAAGAACAATGGGTGCAATCAAATATGGCTTAGCTAGAGGCGGGCGTGTTCCGGCCGCTGATGCAGTCAAACTCCACAAGACTAAACTAAAAAGAAGACTGCCAAGAATCCTCAATCACCGGACTCCGAGAACTCCAGCTCTCCTTTTAGATCTCTTCCAGAGATTTCTTTGGTCAGCGGGATGACTATCGACTTTTCAGTCTTTGCCAGCAAATTGATTCCTTCAATTTCTTTAGGAGAAGCAATATCCAAGATATGCTGTTCACCCGAATATAGTTTGAGATTTTTTACATGCAAAACTCTATGGGCCGTTCCTTCATTCACTAGGGTCATGGAAAGTGACTTCGCCGTCTGATTTTTCAGGTTTTTGATTTTTATCTTGGCTGTCGCTCCTTCAGGAGTCACATAGGCAGAGGCTACATATTGCAAAAGAAAATTAAGATCCACTCCCGCTTTTTTTGCCTTGGCATTTCGTTCTTTAAACTCTACTGGGATCTGAGTGGCGACGATTCGATAAGCTTTTTCATTCTCCGATTTAAAATCGGCAGAAAAAGTAACTCTGACATTTCTCTTTTCGTTCGGCAGAAGAACGACCTGCTCTGGGTAGATCGTGAAGTCATCCGATTTAATTCTGGTTTCTTCGCCTTTGCTATCAACTCCTCGAGCGAAGACTTCAAATTGAACTGGGATTTTTTCAGAGCCAGGATTTTCCAAAAGTAAAACCTGAGTAGCTTTGCCACCAACAGGTGCAAAGTGCATCAACATCGGACTGATGCGAAACCCAAACGAAACACATGAAAATAATAGAGAACCAATAATTATGATAAATTTTCCGAAAAAATTCATATACCCCAGATTAGTTCAGTTAATAAGCTGTTAAAAATCTAAACCGGTTATCAAAATACTTCTGGTCTTAGGAAGGGATCATTCTGTGGATTCAATCGTGAAGGTCACTTTATCGTTGTAAGTGCCGGATAAGACTCCGCCAATATTTCCGATCGTTATCTGAATAGGAAGAACCGTCCCTGAAGGGGGTGAAGCACCCGTCGTGTTCATCAAAGACACTGGAGTCGTCGCCGACCCCGCAAGATTCACACTGGCACCATTGAACCCAAATGTATAAGGAACCGTCGTCGAGGCAGCAGAGTGTTTCAAAGATCCCGAGTTTTGAGAGCTCGCCAAGAGTCTGGCACCTGCATTAAATTTTAAGATAAGGTCAAAGCCTTGTGCAGCACCGGCAACCAAAGTTCCAAAATCAAGTGTTTGAGTGACATCACTAATATTAAATGCACCGCCTGAATCAACCAAAGAAAGATCTGCCTTCCGTGGAGCATTATAACTGACTGTCACATTTTTTGAATCCATAGGTAAAGATGCCAAGTTCAGAAGGCTCTCAAACAAAGAGACTGTGAAACTATCAGAGTAGTTGCCAAATCTTTGCCAAGGATTTGTTTCGTCTCGATTGATGTAATAAGTAACCGTCACAGAGTTGGCATTGCTCGGAATGCTTCCGCTAATAACAGAGGACGCTGTGGCATCACTAGATGACCTTAAAATCTGCAAACCTGCTGCGTCCTTACTTAAATTATACAGCCATCGTGAAGAATCCTGAGACATCGCCCTTCCTGGGGCTGTCTGCCCTCCACTGCCATAAGAGAAAGTTAGAATAAAGGGGCAAGCGCCTAGGTGAATGGAATTATTGGAAACTTCGATAGAAAGAACTTGATTAGCGTTCGTTAAATCGATTGATGATTGTATTGAAGTGATCTGCGTTCCCAAGCAAAGTAAGGCCTGAGCTCGGTGAGGGAGTAAGAGTAGGAATAAGCCTATACATAAACAAAAATTTACACGCATCTCCTCATGCTAGGAGATCATGAATAAAACTTATAATTACACTTAATTTAGTTTATTATTTTAGACTTAAGGCGCAGTCACTTTAACTATTGAAGCGGGTCCTCTTTTTACCTGTTCTATCTTCAGTGGGGATTTACTTTGGACAAGGGCTACTTCGCCTACCATCAACTTCTTCATATCAACTTCGCCGCGCACAGGGACAACTCCTGAAATCTGAATCGTTTGAGAGTGACCTCGAGAGCCAAGAGGGAAAATTGATATAAACAGCAAGCAAAGATATCGAGCCATTCTTCCTTTTCGGAAAACTCGACCAAAGCTTTAGGACAATAGTTGAGTGCTCTTTTCTTGTACCGGAGGATAAACCGGAATGATCACGATAAACTCAGTGCCCACGCCCACTTGCGAGCGAACTTGGATCTCTCCCCCGTGATTTTGTACGATGCCGTATGAGATACTCAAGCCCAAACCTGTTCCTTGTCCCACGCCTTTGGTCGTGAAGAATGGATCGAATATTTTCTCTAAGGTCTCTGCACTCATGCCTTTACCACTGTCTTGAACTGAGATTTGCACCCAGCCCGTTTTATCTTTAGAGCCTTTATAGTCCTTCAAAGCCATCGTCGAAATCCAAACATGACCTTGCCCCTCAATTGCTTGAACGGCATTAGAAAGGATATTCATAAACACTTGATTCACTTGGCTCGCATAACAATGCACTAACGGAGTCGGCTCATACTGGCGATGCACTTCAATGCGATTTTTAATTTCACCCTGCAAAAGATTAAGCGTGGTGTCCAAACTTTGATGAACGTCGATCTCTTGAAGTTTTGCCTCTTCCAAGCGAGAGAAATTGCGCAACCCTAAAACAATATCGCGGGTTCTGCGTGCACCGTCTTGACATGAGGACACCAGCTTCGGCAAATCCTTAACTATATAGTCAAACTCATACTCTTCCTTAAGGGCTGACAACTTGCTGGGATCTTTTTCTGCGACGCCAGCAATTTCAATGAGCTTCTCTGAGTAATCTTGAAGATGAGCCATATTGCTGTAGATAAAACCAATGGGATTATTCAACTCATGAGCAACACCGGCAACTAGTTGACCTAAGCTGACCATTTTCGCTGAATGAACCAACTTGGTTTGAGTGTCTTTAAGTTCTTTATTTGCGGATTCAAGTTCCGTGATTTTTTTGCGCAGATCAGACCTGGCTGTCCAAATCTTTTTACTCATCTCATTGAAACTTTCAGTGAGCAGACCAATTTCCGTGTCATTTTTGACAGGAATAGTTACTGCTTGCTCTTGAGATTCAAAGGATTGCAGGGCCTCAACCAAATCATACAGAGGCTTAAGCACCCAACTTGAGGTCACCAAAATTGTTAAAATCAAAAGAACAACGACCGCGCCCACCACAGTGATAAAGGCATAGTTCACGTTTTTAAGAACCGCAATGGCTTCCGATTTTGAAGCCCCAAGAGCCACATAGAATTTTGTGATTCCCCAATCCAATGGATACACCAGAAATCCGTAGGGATTTCCACGAACATTCAGATCAAAGAAAGGCTCTGCACCCGGTCGGAAATAGTTCTTAAAAAAATCTTTTTTATAGAGATAAAAGTCAGGATGACTGGCAACAACAACTTGCCCGTTATCTTTAAATAGGATGAGTTCAAGTTTCAGACGATTTTTAATTTTCGTAAGAAAGTCTTTATTTAGATCGACGACCTGTTCGATATATCCAACAGTACGCCCGCCTGCGGCTGTCACTTTAGAAATCAAAATCAAATTAAGTTTTTGATTCTCTGTGAACTCCGCAAGACTGATTTCCTTATCTTCTTTGAGGTCGGAGATATACTTAGCTGAAAGAAAAACCGCATCTTGAACAGGCACAAAGCTGCGTACGTTTTCTTTGTCGTCCTTAAATACAGAGGCCAACATACGACCTTCTCTATCAAAGAAAGTCAGACTTGCGATGCCGTCTGCCTTAAGCCAACTTGAAGAAATACCCTTCAAAGTAGCACCGTCACCCACAGATAAATGATATGTTAAGCTCGGGTCCCGCACGTAGCGATCACGTTTTTGCTGAAGGCTTGCTTTATAGTCGTTAAGAATAATTCCGATTTCTCGGGCATTTCCACTCAGACGCTGCGAGAGTTCATGATCAATAGCTTTTTCATACTTGATCATGGAGTAGCCTGTTACGAAGGCCAACGGAACAACAGAAAATAAGACGAACCAAACGATCAAGATCGTGCGCAGGGATCGCTTTGGTTTACGTCTTAAGGTTTTCACTTTTTCGCTTCATCCACAGTAAGAATCAAACGAATGATTCCATCAGGCATCACACGCGGATGTTTTTCTTTTCCGATGTGCACCTTTCCGTAGGTCGCTAGATAGTTAGATAACTCCTGATATTTGGCTTCAGGAATTGTGAAGTGATAATACATGGAGGTCGAAGTTTTCTGCCAGCCCAGCTCAACGCCGCCGGCTTTTCGACCACCCAGTTCAACAATTTTATCAGTGATCTTAGGTCCCACAACCGCAAGATTGGTAACGTCAATGTCACCGCGATAGAGAAATCCACCGGATCCCGCGGGTGCAACGTCAGACTTGTCTTCTTCTTTTTTTGCGACATGCACAGGTGTTGGAGATGGCGCTGGAGTCGCTTTCGCCGGGACCGGTGCTACAACCGGCACTGCCGTTGCTGCCGCAATCTTTGCAGCGGTTGCTGCAGCTTTCGGAGTTGGTGTCACCAGAGGTTTTGCGGTCTTCGCATCCTCGTCCACGAATTGAGGCTTTTCCTCTGTCGGTTGTGGCGCGGTTTCAGTTTTCGAAACTTCTGCTAGTACAACTTCTTTGGAACCCGTCGAAATGCCCATGTTCAATAGCTTCTGCCATGGAGCGATCGTCAAAACGGAAACGATTACAGCAACAACAACAAGAGCTTCTAAACCCCACTTCAATCCTTGAGGCCATTTATCGAAGTTCGATTTTTGCATCAAAGTAGTTAAGTAGGTCGATGTCGTATTGATTTGTTCAATGATCGGCTGGGATACAATGGTGTTTGCAAGCTGACCAGCATAAGCATCACCATTTTGAATTTTATTTAAATCTAATTGAGCATCACGGGAATACTTCACATGATCGGCAACTGCACTATTCCGCTCTTCATCGAGCATCCCAGAGAGATAGTCATAAAGAAGCTCATGCCCGATAAAGGGAGAAATCTCTCTTTTGCCTTTTTTTGAGAACGGAATTTTATTTTCCTGCTGAGCCATGCTTTAGTTTACTCACACCTTGGGTCATCGTTCCTAGTTTGCGCAATGATCTTCCGAGACGATAACGAATCGTGCCCGAAGTGATCCCCAGCCCTTCCGAGATATCTTGATCATCAATTTTTAAAATTTTAGACCAAATAACTGTTAAAAGCTCGTCCTCAGAAGCAGTCTTCTGAAATTCACGCCATGGGCCTAGATCGACGCCTTCTGGAACTAGCCAGCCGGATTCGACGGTGGTGTTAGGGCGTCCACGTGCTACGCGCACTTTGAACTTGTCCCAAACAGCTTTAGTTGCGGAAACCAAAGCCACTGAGTTTTTAATTTCTGGATTTCTTTTTTTCTTATCTAGACAAACGGCTAGGGCTTGAGTCGAAGCCTCGATCGCCTTTTTATCATCTAGCAAAGCAAAGTAGAAGAAGAGTGCGATCGATTGAATGTCGGCTTCGGTCATATATTAGATACTAATCGACTGTTAGCTGTCTGAGAAGGTCAAGCTGGTCTAGAACTTTACCAGAACCCATCACAACACAACTCAAAGGATCTTCTGCGATAGAAACTGGAAGACCAGTTCTTTCACGAAGAAGAACGTCGAGGTTCGCAAGCAATGCTCCCCCGCCAGTTAGAACGATACCGTTATCCACGATATCAGAAGCAAGTTCTGGTGGAGTTTTCTCAAGAGCTGTACGAACAGCATCAACAACCTCTGAAAGAGGATCCATCAAAGCGTCGTTCACTTGAGAGCTTGTGATTTCAATTGTCTTTGGAGCACCGGCAACAAGGTCACGACCTTTGATTTCCATCGTTTTTTCTTCTTCGAATGGATATGCATTACCGATTTGGATTTTGATATTTTCAGCAGTTCTTTCACCAATCAACAAGTTGAACTGACGACGTACGTAGTTCACGATCGCTTCGTCGAACTTATCGCCTGCAACCTTGATAGATTTACAGTAAACGATACCGCCCAAAGAAATAACCGCAACACCTGTTGTACCACCGCCCATATCGACAACCATGTTGCCTGATGGTTCAGTGATTGGAAGACCCGCACCGATAGCCGCTGCCATTGGTTCTTCGATCAAATAAACTTCGCGAGCACCTGCAGATTGAGCAGCTTCTTTCACCGCACGTTTTTCCACCTGAGTGATTCCGTAAGGAACGCAGATGATGATACGTGGACGGATGAAAGATTTTTTCTCTCCCAAAGATTTGCCGATGAAATATTTAAGCATGGATTGCGTCACTTCAAAGTCAGCGATAACACCGTCTTTGATTGGACGAATTGCAACGATACTACCAGGAGTACGTCCCAACATGTCTTTCGCTTCTTTACCAACGGCAAGAACGCGGTTTTGCATTCCGCGATAGTTCTTTTGAACTGCGACAACGGAAGGTTCATCAAGAATGATACCGCGGCCTTTTACGTAAACGAGAGTGTTGGCGGTGCCGAGATCGATGGCGATATCGTTCGAAAAATAATCTTGTACTTTATCAAAAAAACTCATGCTGAAACTCACTTCAGAGAAAATTTCAAATGGGGCCTAATATCTGTTAACAGCATAAGTCTAGGTATAATGAAAACCAGAGTCAATGCGGATATTTAGGCCCATCAGCGAGTTATTTTGACGCAGGAGCACAACTAAGGACTAAGTTTGTACCCGTATCACGAGAGTCAAAACGGATTTCCAGACCTTCATTCAGAGTGCCTTCCACCTTCACAGACTTATCAGAGTCGAGGTCTGAAATTTCGATCTCCACTTTCTCGTCTTGCCCACTCACTGCGGGTTTCAAGCGCAAAGAGATGTTTTCCGAAGCACTGTTTGCGAAGATCTGTCTCGCCGTTTCAGAGCGCAAATCCCAACTCACAAGTTCCTCACGAGAGCTGCGACGATCCTCATTCTTATAGGCACAACGAACCTGGCGAAGATCCACCTTGGCCTTTTTGAAAGAGCTGTCGCTCATACAAACAACTTGAGTTGCCTGGCGCACACTTTCATTTTGTACCGTCAAAGAGATTTGCGAACCTAAATTGCTACGCACGATGAAAGAGTCGCTCGAACCGCCCTGCACAAGACCAATAACTCCCTCGGCTGGAAGATTTCTTTGTGCCGAGTTCATGGTGAACTTCGCCTGGCCAAACTTAGAAGAAAAAGTGCCCAGAATATCGTAAGAACGATCTCTATGACCATCCCAGAAGATATCGCGAATGACCTGACGACCGCGGGGATTGAAGGGATTCAGATTTTGCAACAAGGTGCGATCACCAAAATCGCTGCCGTTCACTACGCAACGAGCAGTGTTCATAATATTCAATGTGCCCGGCTGAATAACCGACCCACCATTTACACAAAGGCGATTGAAAGCCGCAACACGCAGGTCACGAGCACAGTTATTATTAAGAGCATCATTCAGCATTCCATCGCAATAATCTTTGACTGTCGTAAACTCTCGGCGCCCCGTAGAGCAGTTATTAACCGAAAATTCATACGTATACTTGCCGTTGACCAATGGAATATTCGTGGGAATTGTGCTGGTCGGAGATACCACGGGTCCTTGCGCAGGAGCAGGTCCACCGCCGCCCTTGTTGCCACAAGCAGCGATAGTTAAAGAGAGCATCGCAACGCCAATTTTCAAAATCGTTTTCATGGTATCTCCGCTAAAAATTACTTCTGACAAGTAAACTGTGCTGAAGCCAAAGTGGCTACCAGCAACGCTTTCGCTTTACTTTGAGCCTTTACACTGACCAATTCCTGCATTCATATTTTTCATCAATTTCCTCTAATAAGTTAAGCGTTCCAAAAAGTGTTTCGTTTAACTAATCGGATTGCAGACGTGCCGCTTTCATTCCATGCGGTTTTAGATACTGTTGGTGATTGATTTGAATCTGATATTATTTGATCTGTCGAAGATTTAGACGAGAGCCGCAGAAGGGCACTTTAGAAATCGAATTGAATCATATTAAAAGACACTATGGGGAAGCGAGGAATGTCGATTTTAGA
>CAZPYX010000093.1:0-16086 GCA_964590635.1 uncultured Bdellovibrio sp. | reverse complement strand
TCTTACGAGCGTCTTTGTCGATAGAGATAACTTCTGCTTTAACAGATTGACCTGGCTTAATGAAGTCTTCAACTGCATTGATTTTTTCAGTTGTTAGTTCAGAAATGTGGATCAAACCTTCGATATCAGATTCAAGTTCAACGAAAGCACCAAAATCAGCTGTTTTAGTTACTTTAACGTCGTGTTGAGTTCCGATAGCGTATTTGTTTTCGATGTTAGCCCAAGGATCAGACTCAAGTTGTTTGATACCTAGAGAGAATCTTTCGTTCTCAATGTCTACACCTAGAACAACCGCGCGAACTTTAGCACCTTTAGCGAACATTTCGTTAGGGTGGTTTACACGTTTAGTCCAAGAGAAGTCAGAGATATGAACTAGACCGTCGATGCCTTCTTCGATGCCGATGAAGATACCGAAATCAGTTACAGACTTAACTTCGCCCTCGATGATCGTACCAGGAGCATAAGACTCCTTCATTTCGATCCAAGGATTTTGTTGAAGCTGTTTCATACCCAAGCTGATGCGACGGTTTTCAGTGTCTACTTCAAGTACAACAACTTCAACTTCGTCACCAACGTTAACTACTTGTGAAGGGTGTTTCACACGTTTTGTCCAAGACATTTCAGAAACGTGGATCAAACCTTCGATACCTTCGCCAAGTTCAACGAATGCACCGTATTCTGCCAATGAAACAACTTTGCCTTTAAGCTTAGTGCCTGCAGGGTAAGAAGCCTTAACAGATTCCCAAGGATCAGAGTGCAACTGTTTCATGCCCAATGATACGCGTTCTTTTTCTTTGTCATACTTAAGAACTTTAACTTGGATTTCATCGCCAACATTCAACATTTCTGAAGGATGTTTTACGCGGCCCCAAGACATATCAGTGATATGAAGCAATCCGTCCATGCCACCAAGATCAATGAACGCACCGTAGTCAGTGATATTTTTAACGATACCAGTAACAACTGAACCTTCAGCCATAGTGTCAAGAGTTTGAGAACGCAAACTGTCGCGTTCTTCTTCAAGAAGTGCGCGGCGAGAAAGAACGATGTTGCCACGTTTCTTGTTGAATTTGATAACTTTGAATTTGAATTTTTTGCCGAGGTAAACGTCCATGTTGCGAACTGGGCGTAGATCGATTTGTGATCCAGGCAAGAATGCTTTAACGCCGATATCAACGCTCAAGCCGCCTTTAACTTTAGCAACAACAGTACCTTCGATAACTTCTTCGTTCTCAGCTGCTTTAGAGATATCAGTCCATGCGCGAAGCATGTCAGCTTTATCTTTAGAAAGAACGATCATTCCGTTTTCGTTTTCGATACGATCGATAAGAACTTCTACTTTGTCTCCAGCTTTCACATCACGAACGCCGTCGATAACGCGGAATTCATTGATAGCGATCAAACCTTCAGATTTGTAGTTGATGTCTACAAGAACGTAGTCAGATTGAACTTCAACTACAGAACCAGTAACAACGTCGCCGACTTTGAAATCTTGCTCTTTCATGGACGCTTCGAATAGAGAATCGAATTCGCCTTTTTCAGATTTTGCAGCACCATAGATGCCAGGATTAGCAGCGACTTTAGAATCTTCTGCATCCAAGAAAGCTAGCACTTTCTGTTTTTCAAGCTCAGCCTTGTTCATTTGTTTTGTCATACTCGTTTTTTAAAAACCTCCACGTAGTAAAACCTCTGGTTATCGGAATCTGCTTGCGCAGCTTCCCCTGGGTCTTACCCGTACCTTTCTTCGCGCTATAGGCGAAACAATGGTTTAGCGAGCTAAGGGGGCAGAAGTCAAAGGTTTTACGCATGCTGTTAGGGGTTTCACAGCGCCCATGCCCAGCGGCTTTTATGTATGCCGACAGGTCCCCCATCTTCCCCCTGACAGAGGGGCCTCATCTCCAACATATTTGATCTGACGTTGATTTTCATCAATCTGGAGGAGTTATGAGAATCCTGCTAATCGGGCTCTGGCTGAGCCTTTGCGGAGCGAATTCTTTCGCAGGACCCCAATTTCGCTCTGAAATCACCTCAGCTCTACAGTTTATCCAGCACTATCAGACCACCGGTCGCGAGGGCTATGACCCCGGCCAATGGGTAGCACGCGTGACTTCCTATGTTCCCAGCGCACTCGGAGTTGGAAAATTCAACGTGCCTTATGATGAGCCGACAGCGTTCGTTGCAGGTTCCATCGCCAATGTTTTGGCAGAGATCTATTTTCTGGATTCAAGCTACCAAGAAATTCCTCCGATGATCGCCAAAACTGTGGCGGGATTTCAGAATTATTATTGGGGAAATCTTTTTAACTTCTATCCTTCAGAAATATTTCGCGGAGTCAAAATCCGCCAACCACGATTTATGTATTTGGCGCCGCAATGGCAAGGCTTTGCAAATATTCCTCCCGATGCTGATACAACCTCTGTTTCTCGAACCACTTTGCACTATTTCAACAGTCTGCGCCAAGGAACCAGGCCCGAGCAATTTCGCGCCGCTTTGCCAGATCAGGTAATGAATGCTCTGTCAGCCACGCGGGATTTAGATCGACATGCGCATATCTATAATAAGCTGCAAGGCCAAGTGAACACCGGAGCTTTTATGACTTGGCTTTGGGATGAGAAAAATCCCGATATGCCGCACAACTATTTTGCGCGCCCCGATCGTGGTACACGGATTCCATTTAATAAAAATGATGTCGACTGTGTTGTGAATGCCAATGTTTTAAAACTTTTAAATTACGCGGGGAAAACAGAGGGCCCGGGTTTTAAAGCCAGTTGCGAACATCTCAATCGCGTGGTCGCAAAAAAGCAGTTCTACTTCTGTGGCATGTATTATCCCAGTTCCTATGCTCTGCCCTACTCCATCGCTAACAACTTAAAAGAAGGTGTTAAATGTTTGGAACCATCCCGACAAAGACTTCTGAATTATATCATCGCCAAACAAGATGCAGATGGAGCGTGGCGAAACAGCGTCTTCGCCAGACCGGACTACATTCATTCGACCGCTTGGGCTTTGAATGCCTTGCTCATGTTGGCGGATCCGCAAAATGAATTTCATCGCACTCGAGTCAAGCGCGGCGTGAAGTTCTTGTTGTCACAGATGGAGAAAGATTCCCACGGCTACGCTTACTGGCCGGGGCAGGTGTTTTACGCAGCAACCTTTGTCGCACGTTATCCCGTGGTCTGGAGATCAACGGCCTACACCACCGCTCTTAGTACAAAAGCTTTGGTGTTGGCCGAAAAGTTTCTAGTAAATTAGACGTTTTTTAACGAAAGAAATATTTGTGACTTCTTCCCCATAGCAGCCTTCATCGGCACAACGATAAGCGACTTTGCATTGACGTTGCTTATCTGTTTTATAGTCCGTTCCACCACGAACCAATACGCCGACAATTTTTTTAGATGTACTAGAAAAAACCGCAGATCCTGAGTTCCCAGCAAAAGCATCTAAATTGGCAACGAAGTAACCATAGTTTTGAAATTTCACTTTAGCATTATCAGCATACTTTGCAGGAAGACCTGAAGGATATCCGATAACGAAGACATTCTCCCCTTTGGCAATGTCTTGATTTGCCAATTCTATGGGCTTGCGCCCCTCCACCTTACGATCAAGGCGCACCAACGAGTAGTCCACCGTTTCGCTATCGTTCCAGGAAAGCACTTGTTTACAACGATAGACGTCTTTGGCTGCATACTCTTCTGCAAATTCATCTTTAGACTTCATTTGGTAACCAAAAACGAATGTATAGTCACCGCAATCACGTGGTCCCATACAATGTCCCGCAGTCAGTAATAGATCGGGACCGATCAAAGTCGCCGAGCAGTCTGGTCCCGTTGGCTGATCGGCAAAGCGTTCACCAGGACAAAAATTATATTTTTCGCCAATGATCTCGGTCTTGATAGCGATGCTTCCATCGCCATAATTGCGAATGCTATCATTCGGAAACATTGCCGCCGTTGAATCTGCTAGCTCTTGAATTTGTTTATCTTGGACCTCATAAATATCACGGCGATCATCCGCGCCATAAATACCTGAGGGTTGAATTGGTGTGAACGCTGATAACAAAAAAGCTGACGTTACTAAGAGTTTTCTCATAACGTCAGCTTTGTAATATTTCAGAATTTAAACAAGAAAATAAATTAATTTTCTTTCGCGGAAACCAAGTCGATCAAATACTTCTGAGCCTGAGCGCCTTGGAATGTACGTGATTTGCGCGTCGATGGATCCACTTCGACCACGCCACCCATCTCGAGTGTTTTACCTTGGGCCACAAGATCAAGAACCCCAGCATATGACTCCGGCTGATCACCAGGGATCAAGTGACCCGAATCTTTCACGACGAACAAAAGGCTTTTCGGATCCGCGCTATACACTTTCAAGAAAGTTCTAACTTGGTGTTCAAGAAGACCCTTCCCTTCATTTCCCGCAAACATAAAGACTCTGCGAGTTTTTGCAGGGAGTTGTGCTACGTCCCACTCAAAGCCCTCAGTTGCGCGGCTCAACGTCGTGTAACCTTCGATCATCTGGCTACGACGGTCTGAAGCAAGATTAAACTGCTTCGACAAAGAATCCACTTGGTCCGCCCACTTTGAACGGTAGGCCTGATCTAACAGGGAACGAGTGATGCCTGGTCCAAAAATAGGATTCCACATCTCTCCCAATTTCAAACTTTGACGGTATTGCTCCAGCTCAGGGTTTTGCGCCGCAGACGAAGTCAAGGGCACAGTATCAATCACCAGCGGGAAGTTTTTAAGGAACGGAGAAACTGCACCGCTATAGGAAAGAGATACTGGGATCACCGTCTCGGCTTGAAGTTGTTGTTGCAAATCTTTCGCAAGCGCTTCGACTTCAAGAGCAAGATCTTTCAATGTTGGACTTTGATTCATGAAGAAGGGAATTTCATTTTTTTCTAGCTCGTTCACAGAGAATGGCTGAACACTGAAATTCATCGTCGCCACACCGTAACCTTTTTTTGCCAAGGCCTGTGCGCCATCTTCACTCATCAAAAGACTGCGATTCACGCCCGGCATAAGCAAGAATGTCGCCGCGCCTTTTTTAGCTGCCTTTAAATATTCAAAATAGACAATGCGACCATTACCCAAACGCAGTTGCAAATTCTGAGCAGAACTTGCTGCGGCTTGTGCCGTCGGCATTGTGTGAAGAGAAAAACTACCAGCGACTGCGAAAGTCGCCACCATCAAGCTTTTTACAAAAAATTGCGGGATTGTTTTCATGGCGAATCTCATATCTCGGGAAATTAGCAAACCCAAGAGAAATTTGTAAGTCGTTTAATATTGTAAAGATTTGGTGGTTTATTAGAGTTATTACTCCAGAGAAATGTTCTCAAAAACAGAGGATTTTCAAGGAACACCATCCAGCGCACCCTATGATGTGCGCTGAAGTTTATGAATTAGCGAGTGCAAGAATCCAAATAAATTGCTTTTGCTTTCACAGCACTTTCAAGAACGTTGTAGTCTACAACAAGTCCCTTGCCCGTGCGATAATCAATCTCGATGGACTTTTTGGTAAGCATCATGCCTAAACGTTTTTTCGTCGCGACAAGATTCAATCCTTCATTATCGTTTTTAATAACGCTTTCTGTGCCCGCCGCGATTACTAAACCACGGGAGTTCTTATACTGACCGGAAACGATCACATCGCCAGCCTCAGAAACTGAAACTGTGTAGTTTTCAGCAACAGACATACTCGAAAGAATAGAGCCGCGGCAAGAAACCACAACCTGATCAGAAGCTTGCGCCACACCAGCCATCGACGCTATCAAGGCCGAAACGACCAAAATCTTCTTCATCATAAATCCTCCGATATATTCGAAAACAATCAACGCAGCCTTCTTTACAAAGTCTGTGCCTGATCTGTTCAAATATACGAGAGTTGAGTTAGGGAGGCCTGCCCAGAATTTTGACAAGCCATGAATAAAAGATCCTTTACCAGAAGACTTAGGCAAAAAATAGCAAGCCGATCCAGAGCACTTTTTAGCCCAGGATTGTTACTTGTTTATGGAATAAAGGAATAGATCCTAGTGAAGTTTTGTACGAACGAACGCTTCAATTTTGTCGACAACTTCAGACAAGTTCAGCTCTGTAGAGTCTAAAACAAATGCGTTTTCTGGGACGGCCATGGGTGCCACCTTGCGAGTGGAATCTTGGTGATCACGCTGTTTCTGAGCTTTCACCATATCGTCCTGATCAAGACCCAATTCTGTCGCACGACGAGCGGCGCGGTGTTCACTTGAAGCTGTTAGGAATACTTTTGCATCTGCTTGAGGGAAAACTACAGTGCCGCAATCACGGCCTTCGGCGACCAAGCCATCAGGACCAGCGCTGCAATTTCTTTGTGCTTCAAGAAGTGCTTTTCTGACATCAGGATAATGAGAGATTTTGCTGGCGAAATTGCCAACATCTTCATGGGAGATAAGATCTGTGACATCTTCTTCTTTGAAGTAAACCTTCGTGCGCTCTGACTCAAGACGAATGCTCCAAACGGGATTGTGAGTCAATTGCGCCAAAGTTTCGACGTCATCTAAATCTACATCCAATTGAAGAGCGGCATAGGCCAAACCACGATAGAAAGCACCAGTGGAAACCCACTTCCAACCCAAACGACGGGCAAGTTCGCGACTTACTGAAGATTTTCCTGAAGCCGCTGGGCCATCAATCGTAATTACCATTCCCATCACTCTTTCCTTTGGCAGCAAATGCTCTGACTGAGTCAGATTCCTTATAGACTCCGACAACTTTTTCGGAGCTATTCCTACTGTTTTTCGTACAGCGGAATTTCTTTGAGCACGTCAGCAAGCGCATTCATCGCCGCTTCGTTCTCGTGATCCAAACCAACACTCACACGCATATGCGTTTTAAACCCATAATTTAAGATAGGTCGCATAATGATCCCACGACGTAGCAATGCTTCATTCACCTTAGCAGCGTCGCGAAGGGTGTCAAACATGACGAAATTTCCCTGGGATGGAATGTATGGCAGGGCTAATTCTTCTAATTTCTTATAGAAGTAATCAAGTCCTTTCCAGCAAATCTGCTGCGAGCGCTCAATAAATTCTTTATCTTGCAGAGCCGCATTTGCAGCGACCTGCGCTAAATCATTGACATTGAATGGTTTGCGCACGCGGTTAAAGACCTCAACCACCTCTGCAGGCGCAATCATAGCCCCAATACGGAAGCCTGCAAGACCATAGACTTTAGAGAAGGTACGAAGCACGATCAAGTTCTTGTATTTACCGAGGTAATCTTGCGCCGACACATAGTCTGTTGCGCGCACAAATTCATTGTAGGCCTCGTCAAAAACCACCATGACATCGTCACGGTTTCCGACACGTTCCAAGAACTCTTCGACCTCTTGTTTGGTCGCATAAGTTCCTGTGGGATTGTTCGGATTTGAGATAAAAATAAGACGAATATTTTGTTCTGGATGCGCAAAGAAATAATCCGCAATCCCCTTCATATCGAAACGATAACCTGGCTCTAATGGGACTTTACGGATAGCTACTCGATTGGCGCCGGCGCTTACTTCATAGGCATTAAAAGCTGCTACGGATGTCAGCACACTCTCTTTAGGTTCGCAGAAAATGCGAGTTAGCAAATCAATCAGCTCATCACTTCCGTTGCCAACCGCCAATTGTTGGGTTGGGAAACCCCAGATTTTTGAAATCGTTTGGAGCAACTCATAATGTGAAGGATCTGGATAAAGATTTTGATGATCCAAAGCACTTTTGACGGCGGCCAAAGCTTTCGGGCTAGTACCCAAAGGATTTTCATTACTTGCAAGCTTGTAGACAGTTTTCAACCCGTACTCGCGTTGAGTTTCAGAGATTGGCTTTCCAGGTTTATAAGGAACAAGATTAAGAATTTCAGGAGAAATCTTCACGTAACATCCTCTATTCAAATAAGGCCATTATTCACATAGCCCTTTTATTTTGCCCGCGATAAGGCCTTTTCTTAAATGCTTCTTTTTGCTATATCTTTTCGTCTAGCTTTAGCAATATTCCAGAGCGAATTCAATAGAGAGCGTTTAAAAATGCAAAACCGTTTCCTGTTAGGCGTAAGTGTTGGTGAATCCTTCGCAGAGTACTGTCTTTTAGAAGGCACGAAGGCCGTAGCGACAAAAAGAGCCTATCTTTCAAGAGAGAACCTAAAAAACTCTCTGCAGCAGTTTATTTCCGTCCATAGTGACAAAAAGATCTCCAAAGCGGCTATAAGCCTGCGCGTACCCGCAAAACTTTTGGATTACAAACTGAATGGCGCCATTGCGCACATCACGACCGAAGGTTTTGAGCACTGGTTGGATCTTCACAAGTGCACAAAAACAAGCCTGACAATTTCTGATTTGCAGTTTTCTTTGCGCGAACGCATTCAGGCTGACGGTAAAATTTCCACGCCTTTAGCCATGGATGAACTTGAGGCTATTGCGGCAAAGCTTCTTCTTTTAGAGACAAAGAAAGTCTGCCTGCACTTGCTGCATGCCTCTTTGAACCCAACCCATGAGATCGCAGCGAAAAACTTCCTCACTGAAAAAGGTTTTGAAGTCTTCACACCGGAAAAGACCGACAACGCTGACGAAGTTTCGCGCTGGAGAAAAAATGCTCTGAATGCCACAGTGGCGGGACTTTTCTCTGATCTTAAAAAAGATATCCTCGAAGCCCTGCAAAACTCGGTTGAAGCAGAAAATATTCATTATCTAGCAGCCCACGGAGAATTCGTACAAGATGTCGAAAAAAATTCTGTGGCTAGCTTGGCAGCCTCTTATTCAGCCCTTGCTTTGGTACAAAAAAATACCACTCGTGATGTACTTTATCTGGGACTTGAAACTTTTGTTTTAATCTCTGCGAAAAATTGGAAGACCCATTGGATGAGTCCTTGGGGTGATATTGAAAATAAACATATCGGTTTCCGAGAGCTTGCGATTCAACCTACTTTACAAATTGGTTTGAATGCTTTCCATCACTTCGACTTCACCAAAGAATCCGAAGGCTGGGAACCGGGACCGATGTTTTTGGGACGTGGACAAAGAGGCACTTTGTTAGATCTCTGGTCTGAAAATGCGAAACTG
This sequence comes from uncultured Bdellovibrio sp., assembly GCA_964590635.1. Taxonomy (GTDB): domain Bacteria; phylum Bdellovibrionota; class Bdellovibrionia; order Bdellovibrionales; family Bdellovibrionaceae; genus Bdellovibrio. Next base: position 7,011 of record CAZPYX010000093.1, on the reverse strand, counting down.
GCAAAGACAGACGGACTCCAAGACCGCGTCACAGCGGCGGGAGTACAAAGATTTAAGAACTCTATGTTTGCTCTTTCCAAAGCAAGTCGCGTTCAAGACAAAGAACTTCCAGGTGTGACTAAAGAATTGCAAAGTCTAGCAATTCAAAAATTGGCTATGGAGTCTTTGATGTTCCGCGAAGGCAAAGAGATCTTAGTTACAGGTCCGTTGGCTGATATGTTCTCGAATGGTTTTAAGAAAGATTCAAAAGCGACTATTGAAACTGATGAGTTTGCTCAATCCCGTGCCGTGGCTTTGTTAGGCCAGTCTTTGTTGAAAGGTTAACATGTCTTACAAAGTTGAACTCTTCCATTCTTTACTCAATGACTTCCTTCAAGGCGAATCAGCGCTGATCACCATTGAAGGTGAAGTCTTGGCGGTACGCGGGCATCATCCCGCTACTTACGGCACTCTTTCTACAGCGGCTAACATCGCGGGAAAATATTTGAAACTTCAAGAGGGCGATATCGCCGTCTTAAACGACCCCTACAGCGGCGGCAGCACTTTAGATGAAATGACTTTCATCATGGCAGTTTCTGAAGACCTTTTGTGGGTGAGTCGTCGTCCTCTTACAAAATCCATCAAAACTGGTAAGTCTATTGAAGATGAAGGTCTGCGCATTCCGCCAACTCCCCTTCGTCAAAATGGTAAAATCAATGATGTGATTCTTTCGGCCATGCAGGCTCATCCGGCATGCCCACCAAACTTTGGTGACTGGATCAAAGCACGCTTTGCTGAGATGATTCTTCATGCGCAAAAACTGCATGACACCATCGAAGCAACGGGTTTTGAAATTACAGGTGAGTTGATTGAAGAATATGTCGAGCTTTCTAAAAACCTGGCTCATCAAAGAATTTCAGAAAACGCTTCGGGGGAGACCCGCGTTGATATCGTTCTTGATAGCGGCGAACTTTTGCGCCTGAATCTTGAAATCCATGAAGGTAAAATCAAAATGGATTTCGGTGGCACCTCACCGGCAAAGACAATTCATCTGACTGAAAGTGCTGCTTTCGGAACTTGTTTCCATACGATCAGTCGCTATTATGGTTTTACCGAGTACGCAAACTCTGGCACTTTCTCTTCTTTGCAAGTAACCAAGCCTGCGGGATGTTGGTTGATGGCGAAATATCCAGCTTCAACCTTGAAGGGTATGACTTCGGGTGTGGCAGCTTTGCAAGCGGCCATCGAGTTGGCACTGACCCATATTCATACTAAAAAAGAAAAAGCGATGTCTTGCTATAGCCCTCTGACGGTGCAATTGCAAAACGGCGCTTCTCACATTGTGGTGAATCTTCAAGGTGGCAAAGGGGCTCTTTCTAGCAAAGACGGCGCCTCAGCCCAGATCGAAAATCTATCTATTGAGATGATCGAACGCGAACTTCCTTTGAAGGTGATTCGTGCGGATCGTCGTCACTCTTTGGGTGGCAAAGGCAAGTACTCTGGCGGTCGCGGCTTGATTATGAAAGTTGAAGCTCTTGAGGACCTCGAGGCCACATGGCTTTCTGATTTGACTCTGCACAGACCACGTATAACCAAGAATTGCTCACACGGAGACCCTTGTGAGATCTCTCTTGATTCCAACGGCACTACCAAGGTCCTTCCAGTTCTTGGAAATCAGAAGATTCTCAAAGGAGAAATCCTAACACTCTGTTCTGGCAGTGGCGGAGGATTTGGCAAAGCCGAATAGTCTGTTATCATAAAGTCATGGGACGATTTAAAACTCTTGTGACTTTGTTTTCCGTCATTGGGTTCTTTGGCTTGAGTGTTTTTGCGAAGACTTCGCAGAAAGGTGGACGTGTGAATACCGAAACATCTTATCTTGCTGGTGGTTGCTTCTGGGGTATGGAAGATTTAATCCGTAAAATCCCTGGTGTCGTTGATGTTAAAGTCGGCTATATGGGTGGCGACGTTAAAAATGCGACTTATAATATCGTGAAACTGGGCGCCTCGGGCCACGCCGAAACTGTTAAAATTGAATTCGATCCCAGTAAATTGAAATTCGAAGATCTGCTTTTAAATTTCTTCAAGATGCACGACCCTACGACTGTAAATCGTCAGGGTAACGACGTGGGCACTCAATACCGCAGCGAAATTTTCTATACTTCCGAGACACAGAAAGATACAGCCACAAAGGTGATCGCTCGCGTGGATAAATCTGGAGCTTGGGGAAAACCTGTGGTTACAAAAGTAGAAAAAGCTAGAGAGTTTTGGAAGGCTGAAGACTACCACCAGGATTATCTTGTTAAAAATCCTGGCGGCTATACTTGTCACTTTATTCGCAAGGTAGAATTCTAGTTTGCCTTAAGCTCTGTGATTAGGCCCAACAATTTTGTTTGGGCAGCAGCTACTTCTGCTGTTTTCTTGGCATTCGACTTCACCGTCATTTTCGTCAATAGACGTAGTACCATTCCATCCATCACTGGTTTCTTACCAAGCTTAATTAAAAGTTTCTTCGATTTTACCGCTTGTTCTAGAACTTCCGTTTGTAGGTATTCAAGTTGTGTTGCATTCAAAGAATCCAAATCAAGCTCCCAGCCGAGCATTGCCATCTTAGCTTGAACCAACACATTCTTATCACCTAGTTTCGACACTGAATCGATGAATACCAAGGGGAACACATTCATACGTGTTTGTAGAATCTGGTAAGCCTTGTCTTCGTGGGCCATGATCTCACGGGCCGCGCTTTTTTGAGCTTGATCACGTGGCGCCAACAAAGCTTCTTCCATCAATGAATACAAATTCATCGGTTTAATGTCTTTATTCATTTGTTGTGCACGGACTTCTTTGCGATTCACCTGATGCATCGCTAAAGCCATGGCATTGAAGGCCGCCGTGCGATTGCCTTGGCTTGTGATATTCGCTGGATCCGGCTTCGCCGTTGGGTTGATACTGTTATCACGTGGGGCTAATTCCTCGATTTCCAAGAAGAACTCCATGGCAGCTTGTTGCCCTAACAAATCACGCTTTTCTGGTTCCAGGTCTTGGCCTATGTTATTCCAAATTTGAAATTCAAAAGACATCATGTATTTATTAGCTTCAGAAATCTTTTTGAAAAGCGTTGGTGCTTTCAAAATCGCATCGTAGGCCTCACGACGAAGTTGCAAGGCATTGCCTTGTCTAAGTGTATCGTACAACTCGTCAGTCGTCTGTTTGAGTTCTTGAGTTTTTTGCTCAAGGGAGGTCATCTTATTTCTCATTTGTGTGGTTGTATCGTTCATCTCTGAAGTGGTCTTATTCATTTGACCCGTGGTCTCGCCCATCTTCACAGTGGAGTCATGCATCTCATCTACTTTTTTGAGTTCACCGCAACCAACCAGCAATACCAAAACGCTGGAAACTAGCAAACCTGAGCATAAAGCTGACTTTTTCATACAACCACCCTTCGAGGTGTTTAGAACTTTGACAGAGGCCCCCGTTGGTCACGAGAAATCCTCTTAAAAGCCCTTTTATTGGAGTTTATATATTCGAAGAGTAAATACTCCAATAGCCGTGCCATCGAGGGGTGGAAAACTGAAATCTGAGGCTTACAAAGCCTTAATACATTCCGCTAAATAGCGCTCAGCCGCCAAGGATAAAGAAGACGTTTTTCGCTTCAAAAACTTCATCTGAAAGAAGAATTCTTCTTTAGGATAAAGATCGCTCAACTGTCCGCTCTTGAGACTTTCTTTAATTAAAAACTCAGGAAGAATCGCCACGCCTAAACCTTGCAAAACAAGCTCATGGTGGGCTGTCAGGTTGTTACTGGAAATCGAAATCTTCGCCAACGGATAATCCCTGCGAAGTCGTTCGAGAGTGGGAAAACGGCGTGTCGATGTATCATCGATTTCCCTTGAGCCAATGAAGGACTCAAGAACAGTCTTCGTTCTGCGCAAATCTTTTCTTACAACCAAGCGAAAGCGCACTTCCTTCTTAGCAAATATCTCTAAACGTTCTGGCAAATCGGGAATGTGAAAGAACAGGCCCATCTCTATCTCGCCATTAAGAAGTCTTTCAAAGAGCATCGAAGAGGGCCCAGAAAAAATCTGCGGATAAACTTTGGGATGAGTTTGAAGATAGGAACTTAGGACCGATGGAATGAAATGACTGGCAATAGGTTCTGAGGCAGCCAGCAACAGCGGCCCCTGGGCGTCTTGGCTGATCTGTCCTACTGCGGTCTTCAGACGATCGACTTCTCCAAAAATTCGCTGGCAGCTTTTGAAAACCTCTTGGCCTTGAGGAGTCACTTGCACGCGACGGCCGACTCTTTCAAATAACTTAAAGCCCATATCGTCTTCCAACATTTTCACCATGCGACTAATTGCAGGTTGTTGAATACGCAAAGCTTTAGAGGCTTTTGAAAAACCTCCCTCTTGGGCTACGACATAAAAGTACTTCAGATGCAGTAGATTCATGTATGCCTTTTTAGCATAGATTAAGTATAAATTATATATTTTTTAAAGATGTGAATTTGCCCTATAAGAACTGCAACTTTAACGAAAGGGCTCTTTATGAAATACCAAGTTTCTGTGATTTTTTCTGCGATTTTTGCTGTAGTTCTTACTCTTGCCTCTGGCCAGGCCATGGCTTCGGGTTGCGGAGGCCCAGAGTACTCTATTGAAAAAACCGCTGTGATCTCCACTTCGCTAATCAAAAACAGCGTAGAATCTAAAGACATTCTTCTTATGATAAACACCAAAGGACCTGTGCAACTTGAGCTGACATTGTTCTCGAAAATTCTGCCCGTCAAAGACTCTCCCTATTTTTTCTGGCACACCCTTCGCCTTGATGGACAAATCCCCGCGAACTTCAGCCTCGAGAAATTGAATCGCTCGTTCAATGAGGATCAAGCCACCATTGATCTGGTGAAAGACAGCTATTTCATCAATTGCGGCAATCCTGCTTACGATGATGAACAGAATTTACGTATCCAACTTAGATACGAAGACACGGTGTTAACATTCAGAACAGACTACGTACCTGATTCCAATCCCTGGTAAAATAAAAAAGGGTCTGTTTTACAGACCCTTTTTTAGGCTAGATAATTTTTGCGCCCGTGGCTTCGAGGGCTCGTTTGATTCTTTCGACATGTTCGATGCTTGAAGTTTCCAGAGTAAAATCAATGCGCGTCTCTCGAAGTGACAGACCTTGCGAAACACGGTCATGGCGTACTTCCAAGACATTGGCTTTTTCTGCGGCAATGGCCCCGGTCAATCGGCTCAAGTTGCCTGGAAGATCGTCCACAATCACAGACAGTTCGCATAGACGGCCGCGCAGGATCTGACCACGGTCAATAATCTTGCTGACGATATTCAAGTCGATATTGCCACCGCTGATGATCACGCAACATTTTTTACCTAAGTTCAAACCACGGTGCATGGCCGCCGCCATTGCTGCCGCTCCAGATCCCTCTGCCACGGTCTTTGTTCTTTCCATCAAGAACACAATCGCCTCTGCAATTTCGTCATCACTCACCGTAACAACTTCATCAACGTATTTTGAAATGAAACTTTCATACATCAATGCGGAAGGATTTTTGATGGCTATACCGTCTGCGATGGTCGCAGCGCGCTTCTTTGCTTGATCAACAGTTTGCTTATTATAAAGACAAGCCATTCCTGGGGAACGATCACTTTGCACACCGATCACTCGGCATTTTGGATTGATCGACTTCACAGCCAAAGCCACGCCGCTAATCAAGCCGCCGCCACCGATGGGAACAATCACACAATCAAGATCTGGAATCTTTTCTAGAATTTCTAGTCCGATGGTTCCTTGCCCCGCGATCACAAAGGGGTCTTGGTAAGGATGAACAAAGGTGTAACCAAATTGTTTTTCCAAGCTTTGCGCATGCTCATAAGCTTCATCATAGATCTCGCCTTTAAGCACGACATCAGCTCCGTATGAGCGCGTTGCGCTGGCTTTGCTGATCGAACAATTCACTGGCATCACGATGGTGGATTTAACCCCGGCAAGAGTCGCCGACAGCGCTACACCTTGAGCATGATTTCCTGCGGAGCTTGCAACCACTCCTCGGGCTTTTTCTTCTGCTGTTAGATTCGAAATTTTATTGAAAGCACCACGGAATTTAAAGCTGCCAGTGCGCTGAGTGTTTTCAAATTTAAAAAAGACTTCGCTTCCCAAAAGTTTACTCGCACTGATCGAGTGGCTCAACTCTGTCGTGCTAATGATGTCTTTAATCGTCTCGCGAGCTTTTTTAATATCTTCGAAGCTAATTTTCATTTCAGAGACTTTCATTGAAGTCAGGACTCCCAATAAGCTGTTAATCCCCGCACTGGGGGATATTCTTTATGGGGCAGAACAGACTCCGTGGCTTTCATTCCGAGTTCGTCGGAGTAAAAACTCGAGTTTGCAAGTCCCATGGCCCTACTCTCGTCGAAAAAATAAAAGGGCGCAAGATGCTTTCCGCAGCATTCGCAAGCAGTCACAAGATCGCCTTCTACTGAGTTCGTGGTCCCACAAATATGACAAAGTCGGAAGTGTGTTTTTACGTTCATGATCTTCCTCTCCTTAGGTTCTTTCATGGTAGGGTTCGCCACCGCTTTCAGCAAGTGGCGATCTCAATTTAAGTTATTGATATCACAAATGAAAATGATCAATGACTTTTCGCATCACCAACAATTCAAAGAGCTTCCAAGGACTTAGGACCAAAGGCGGGTTTTTCTCATCAAGCCTAAGACTTTACTCGTAAACACCGAAGAGCCTAGAAGGAGTATCAATTTGAGTTTGTTGAATCGGACTATCCGCATAGCTATCGCCTTTTCGCTGTTCGCAAGTACGGCGTCCGCTGATATTTCTCAAGAACTTCAGACTGTTATTTTAGAGGGAAATCTTTATGGACGCTCGTCCGTGGACTTCCGCAAGAATGCCAAAAATGTGACGTCTTTAATTCCTGAGGGCACACAAGGCACGGTCTTAGAGACCAGAAAACTCACTCGCACCGGTTCCTATGGTGTGAAAATTCGTATCAACAAA
>CAZPYX010000092.1:0-16142 GCA_964590635.1 uncultured Bdellovibrio sp. | reverse complement strand
TCTTCAAATAATTGAGTTCCATCGCAGCATCTTCTGCAGAGTTGTCGAAGGTAAATGGACGGTTAATGGAGGCTGTATGTCCGTGCCCCTGCTCTTCTATGGCGATGACTCGGCGATGCTTGGCTATGAGTGGAATAAACCGAGAGTAGTTAGATTCAATGGTCGATCCACCACCATGAATCAAGAGAAGTGGAGTTGGATTTTGCAATTCACCAGTCGCCTCATAAATTTCGTAATACAACTTAAGCCCGTTGACGGGAGCAAATCCAGTTTGCACCTGAGTCTCATGGACGGCAGTGGGTTGAGTCGTCGTGGAGTGTGCGCAAGCCATTAGAAAAAATAAGGGAGCTAGTAATAAAACTCTCATACTTAAAAATAAATCCATGCTTTCTCCTAGTTTTTATTTTTCAATGTTTCAAGGTATCTGTCGAGGTTGCCAAGATGCTGCTTTCCGCCCTCAACCGCGCCATATTGTTTATTCACTCTGTCTAGTTCTTCTTTAGTTGGGAAAATTTGTTCCATCGTAAGATTTGTACCTTCACCTGCTGCTTCGAAAATTATTCTTGCATGGAAGTGAACGTCCTTGTTGCCTTCGCCGTCACCAAGATGTTTGTAGAAAATGTAGTGAGGTTCTTTGATGTCGGTGAACTGAATTTTATTTTTGTAGTCATGTCCATCGGGTCCATGCATGATGAAGTCCCAGATTCCATTGTTAGAAAAATCTAAGCTTTTGGTTGTTATAGTGAAGCCGTCTGGTCCCCACCACTGTGAAAGATGCTCGTGAGATGACCATGCTTCGAAGGTAAGAGAGACCGGAACGTCGTAGTATCTTTTATAAGTGACTTTGTTGCCTTCAATAATTGTTTCGACATTATTTTTTTTCACGAGACTTATTCCTTTTCATTTTGAGTAAATACTTTTCTAAATTATCTAAGCGTTCGTTCCATAAGTTTCTGATGTCCAGAAGCCAGTCTTCCACTTCATGGAGTCCCGAATCGTTAAGACTATAGATTCGTTTCTGCGCATCCTTTTTCATTTGAAGAACCTTCGCCTCTTTTAAGATTTTTAGATGCTGAGAAATAGCTGGCGGGCTCATCTTAAAACTCTGACTTATCTCTGTAGAGGTAAGTTCGCCGTTGAGGGCGACCAGCTTTACTATTTCTCGTCTTGTATCATCTGATAGAGCGGCAAAAGCATTCATATGCTGACATAATAAAGCATATACTTAATTAAGTAAAGTCTTAAATATAGAGCACTATAAGAGCTCAAAATCAGGAGTGATTTTGACTTTCCTTTTGATTAGAGATCATCCAGTAAAGGGATGTGCCTATGAAGGAAATTTCTCGAACCTTTTGATTGTCTCAAGCGCCTCATCCCAGCAAGCTTTGCTCGAGCAGAAAATGTGCGCATTCGGTTTAACTGCGATATCACTATTGAGGCTGCCAGCAGGAACCACCAACAATTGACCTTCCATTTGGAGGCTCGGAACTGCAGAGCCACAGTTTTGGCAAAAGCTTTTCGTATGTCTTGTTGAGGGGAGGGTGAAGGTCTTAACTTTATCCTGACCCGCAATCCAACTTAACGTGGCTTTCGTAGAAAATAAGTTTGCCGCATGGGCAGAACCAGTATCTTTCTGGCAGTATTTACAATGACACAAATAAAAGCTCTCGAAACCGCCTTCGATTTTATATTGAACCACTTCACATAAACATGAGCCTAAATATTTATTATCCATAAACAAATTAAGCATTATTCTGTATGTGATTTCAAGCTGAATAGACGGACTTCTAGATTACGGTTGGGGCAAAAAATTCTGTTTGCCATAATTTACTTTTTTTTCGCCCACGGCTTTGATATGAACTCAGCGAACGTGATGTTGGCCCCGGAGCTCTTGTCGAGTTTCTTTCCCAACCGGGTCTGTTAAAATCACGCGATGAAAGAAACCTCAATCTGGCGTAGCGCCGAGGAGGTTTCCGTGATTTTCCGCTTATTATCCACAAGTATGATTTTATTTCTTTCCGCCGTTGCCTTTGCGAACGGAGGAGTTATTTCCAATAATACGGTTAAAGGACAAGGACAGCTAAATTCGCCAGCAGATCTGCCGATTGAAGTCAGAGTCGTGACGACGGATTACAACTCAACCTTTGGAGACACAGTGATCTGCGAATACTTCGCGAATCTTACGATCCAAGGGCAGATGATGAAATTTAATGTCCAATTTCCCCGTGGCTCAGAGAGCGACTCCTGTGATCAGGGGCAGGGGCAAGCCGTGGTGGATCAGTGGAAGACTTCGTTTCGTGGGAAAAGCGCGCCTTATACATTTGAGCAGACAACTATCGTTTCTTACGATAATTCAGGCGATCAAGAAGAACAAACCCACTGCTATGAAAGCACGGAAATTGATCTGAACCTTAAGCTTGAAGACGGTACTACTTTGACTCGAAGAGAGCAAAACTCTCGCATCGAGGTCCCTATGAGTATTTGTCTTGGCAGGACTTCGCATGTCAGGGAGCCCATCGCGCGTACCGTGACGTCTTCGGTTGTGCATGGAACCATCGCGAATAAAAGCCTCCTTGAGATCACGGGAGGAATGGCGGTTTGGGGCGGAATCCTCGGAGATGACGGGCGATGTCAAGCCAACACCGATGCAAACGTCTGTTTCCAGTATTGGAACTTTGAGGTCTCTGTCTCGGTTTCGGATCGCGCAGGATTAAAATTTATTTCGTCGTCTCTGATTCCGAGCAGGATTGGCCAAAGCGCGAGCCAATGCGCAGAGAGCAAGAGCAAATGGCTTAATGCGATTCTCAATGGATCATTGCCCTATACTTTAACGACCTACGACAGTCAGTCTTATATCTTGAACGCTGGCGAATGCCATTTGCAGCATAATTATTGGCAAGTTCTCAACGTTGAAGGAGTTGGGAAGTTCGATCAACGCCAAGTGACTTCGGAAGTATTGGATCGAGTGGATCTTTCACAATGTCGTAGATAATGGTTTGTAAGTGCAGTGAATTTGCATAGCTGAAAAGGGGAGATGACATTAATTAATGTCATCTCCTATTCATCATGAGAAACTATGAGGCAAGTCCTCGGCTGCTCAAATTATTTAACATGCGATCCGCATTTTCTTGGAATCTTTCCAGTGTGATTCCAGAGCCATGGAAGACAGTGCTCCAGTGGCGGTCCATCGCAGCGACAGCTATGGCTTCCTGGATCTCTTTGTCTGTGGCGCCGTGCAATTTGCAAAAGGTGTGATGGAAGTAAATACAGTAGTCGCAAGGGATTTGCGAGGCAACCGCCAGACCAATCAATTCCTTCTGTTTGTTATCTAAGGCTGTATGAGGGTTTATATGAACGGCTTTGAATTCACTCCAAGCATCGGCAACACCGATTTCAGGGAATGATAGGAAGAACTTAGGAACTAATCCAAGGGTTTTTTCAATGTCTTTGTAGGCTTCTGCGGCGCTGGAAAATTTCACTAAAAAGTTTTCTTCGGGAGGAAGTTTGTCGCCAAGATCCTGCATCATTTTCTTTACATTGGCGGCGATTTGATCGGTTTCTTTTTTAAAAGCCGCCTTGTCCATCATAGAGCCGTTCAATATGATACTCCAGTGTCTGGTCAGTGATGCGATGAGTACTGCATCCGATTGGTGTTGAGGGGTAGCGCCATTGCGCAAGGTCGCTATGGTTTCGAAGTATCTCATCATGTCACAGGGGATTTGACTTGCAACCGCTAGGCTGATGAGATTTTTTAACTTAGGTTCTAGTGAGGTGTGAGGATTGAAGTAGACATTCTTCGCCTCGTTCCAAGCACCTACTAGGGCTTTATCGTTAACTATATTCACGAACTCCGGCATAAAACCAAACGTGTTTTCGATATCCGCTAGGGCTTCTTGGGCAGGTTTCCAATTGCTTGCAGGGCGCACAGATCCTACAGGCGCATTATATGAAGCCTTGGTTTCTTTAGAGCTTTGCTGTTGTTGTTTACTTGTTGCCACGTTTTCCTCCTTGAATGTAGAGATCATTTCTTGAAACAGGACAGGCGGCTCTTCATGGAGTCGCTTGTGTTCATATCACTCTTGAGCTTCTTCTTCTGCTTGCTCAGAATCTTTCTTAGGCGACGAGGTCATTATAAAATCAGGGGGAATAGACGGGCAGATAAAAAGAGAACTCTTGCTGAATTGCACCCCGGCGCAAGCAATAAGGACTCGACTTAAAATGGAAAACGCTTAATTTATTAGCCTTGATGCTTGCTGAATCCAAAATATTGACTCGGTGGATGGAGAAAAGTCCGATCGCACTTATTACTTCGAGGATGGCCAGGTTCTGATCATAGGGTTTTGGTGAAGGCCCTAGAGGGAAGAAACACCGGATGGTGCACGGCTGCCGAAGAAACAGCGAAGTATCAATTGAGTAAAGGTGATTTTAATATCTACTTCAGTCTTGATGCTAATGGGAATGCAACCGTGCCCCGTGCGGCTATTCGCATGGACGGTCCCGAAATCGGCGAAATCCGCGGGGTCAGGCCGTCGCAAAACATGGACACCCAAATGGCTTCTACCGACATAGTTTCAGGTAAAGTAAAAGAGTTTGGCGATCGTGGCGATGCTTTCTTACTTAAAGATAACAATATGAGACTCCTGACAATGATCGAAAAAAAAGCATAAACTCAACCAGCCGTTAACGGCAGATGAAATCAGATTCCTCTATGAAATAGATCGACCTATTCTAGGTTTTGGTGTCAAAGACACACAAGATCCACGAATCTACGCTATTAAAAAAGAGCTATCTCTCATCGAAGATTACAATGAAATGCTTAACAGCACGCATACTTTTACTGGTAATATCGCTCTTAATAGTTCAATAAATACTGCAGGCCTGAGGTTTCCGAAAGAATGGTTCTCAATTCTTTTTTGAAAAAGAAATCACTGTTATTTTCAAAGTTCAATGAGGTCCTCACGAATGGATTGCAGAAAAACATCTGTCTGCAACTCCTCTGGCATAGCAACCGTGATGTCAATTCTTTGCTCTGGAATGTTTTCGAAAATCTTCAGACGAACTTTCGCCTTACTATTTACAAATAATTCTCTATATGCCGCAGACGTTACTACTAACAGATCTATATCCCCACCTTTTCGATCATCGTGAACACGACTGCCAAAAAGATAAAGTGTATAATCTTCGCGGGGAAATATATTTGAGAAAGCGGTTTTGATAGCCGCAACTTCTTTAGAACTCAGGCGCATAAGGAAGCTTAGTCCTTAACTCAAATAAATAGGCAGAAAAGCGGCGGATTTTCTCGAAAATCTTCTCTAAATCTTGATCACTATATTCGTGTACAGTCGCATTGCGAAGCTCACGAATTTCCATCCACATCGCAACATCACTCAAAAGTCCCAGCTTTTCGGCACGTTTCAATTGATCAACGAAGCCGCCCTCAAAAGCTGGGTCATCGGCCAAAATATAGGCTTTGACATATTTGCTTAAAAAAATATCTGAAGTTCGTGCAAAACGAGCCGTAAAGCTGTCCCAAGCTTCCATTTCGGAGTCTGACATTTGTGATGGTCTCAATGGCATCTGAAGAGTTCTATTGTAACTGTATTCGAGATATTTCAAAGATTGGACAATCTTCGTGTAATACAAGCCCGTAAGATTTTTATTCTTTGCTGATGGGCTCATCGAAATCCTCGCAAGAATGAAAATTGGTGCCCCGGGCCGGACTCGAACCGGCACGACCCTTGCGGAATCTCAGGATTTTAAGTCCTGTGCGTCTACCTATTTCGCCACCGGGGCAGTGAGCGTTCCATGATACCGTTTCTTAATTAAAGGTCAATGGCTTAAGACAAAGAGAGCTTAAACTCTTCCATATCGGCGGGCAAAGAATCCTCGATTAGCACCTTTTCTCGAGTGAAAGGGTGGATAAACTCAAGACTGAAAGCATGCAGCATTAATCGCGGCGCCTGCGGAATTTTTAAGCAGGGATAGATGTCATCGCCGAAAATACCCATATGATTTTCAGATAAATGAACCCGGATCTGATGCATTCTTCCAGAAAGGGGACGGGCTTGAACCATCAAACCCTTTTTCATTCTTTCTAAAAGTTGAAACTCCGTGTGAGCTTTTTGACCACCGGAGCGCACAGATTTCATCTTCATTTTTTTCAAAACAGGATCACGTACTTCCGCCAAGAAATTTTGTTCTTCCCAGAAGTCAGGACATTTGCGTGGCTGAGTAAAACAAATATAAGTTTTTTGAATCTGATGTTTTTTGAAGAGATCTGCTAGAGGCTCGTTGGCCTCTTTGGTTTTTGCGAAAATCATCACTCCGGAAGTATCACGATCCAGACGATGATGAAGAGCTAGGTAAAAATCTTTACCACGCTCTTCTTGCAGTTGTTTTTTTAGCAGTGTGAAGAAGTCAGGTCTCTTTTTATCAACTGTGGGTTGTGAGGGGAGTCCTGCGGGCTTTTCCGCAACGATGAAGAACTCGTCCTCAAAGAGAATCTTGAAGATCATCTTTTATTGATAGTACAGAAGTTCAAATTAGCTTGGATGAACTCACGTTGTTTCGCAAGACCGTCAAGGCTCATTTTGAAAGAGTTCAAGTTGCACTTATATTGTTTCACGCCGTCGTAAATAGCTTGAACCTCAAGTGGATTCAGCTTCAAGCTCCAGATTGCCTTTACAGCCACCCAGTTGCGGATGTATTCGCAACGGTAGTCTTCGTTAGGTGGAAGATATTTTTCTGGGCCGCTGTCGCTTTTAGACATGTTTTCATGGGCACCTGAAGAGATCAAATGCGCTTTGAAGTACGTGTAGTTTGCATAAAGGCAGCGAGTTTTATAATCCCACTCCCAAGCACCAGAAAGGTAAGCATTTTTCAAAGGAACTAAGTGATCGATTTGAATGCCTTTAGCTTCGGTTACGTCTTGGTTTGCATAAGGGTCATGCCATTTTCCAGACTCAACAGAGCATTGGCGTGTTCCTCTAAATTTTACGTCCACTTCACTATCGCGAACAAGAACGCGGGCGCGAGTGTTCATGCAAGTATCGTCAGTAGGATCGTTGATCCAACGGCCGAAGTGAAGTTTACGAATATATTTTTCTTGAGGAATAGTCAGAGGTTCATCGTGAAGAAGCCATTTAAGAAGATTCACCACAACAACTTGAGCTGATTGTAAAAAGCGATCGGGAGAAAGATCCGCTGCTACAGAGAAGGCCTCCGTTTTAGCTGGGACATTGATTTTCTCTGTGTCTTCTTCATTTACAGTATAATACTGCTTATATAGAGGAGCCTGAACTTGATCCGCTTGTGATTGCGAAGAAGCTTCTGGAGTTGTTTGCTCAACAGATTGTGTTCTCCCAGCAATCGAGAACAAGAGTGTGGTTAAAACCACTAGGTATTTTGCTTGGATTGTCATGCCCCTCATGAAATTCATTATGCCCCCGCTGAATGAATGTGGCCATTTAGCCCAAGGTTGTTAGGAGTTTCAACAAAACAATTTGTTAGATTTTGGTTACAATTGCATGCAATGCATTAAGTCTAGAGGAGTCGTGATATTTGCCCTGTTTTTGCCCACTTAGAGCCATTTTTTGTAGCTAGGCGCAGCGTTCTTGGTCAATATTGCGCTGTTTTCTGAGGTGATTTCGAGGGTGATCTCATACTGGCCGTTTATGAAAACGCCCTTGTCGCGGGCTGTGAAGCCCCTTAATCTTGAAGGACATCATCTTGTTGAAGGAGTGCTTTTTATGATTAAAACGATTCTTATGTCTGCGTTTGTTGCGCTAACTGTTGCTGCATGTGCACACAAAACTGCCGAACATTCTTGTGTTTGTGGTAAAGACAAAGCGGCTTGTGCTGAGACTAAAGAGTGTCCAATGCACAAAGATGCGGGATGCGCGAACTGCAAAGGTGATGAAAAAACGGCTGCAGGAAAGTAGTTTTATCCTCTAAAGCAGAGAGAAAAATAACAAAAGTTGCTTCAAAGCCTCTAAGAAATTAGAGGCTTTTTTTATATATAATCTTCCTTTTGTTTGCGCAAATGGCTAGGTCATTTAATGATTTGATTTACCAGACGTATTAAATCAGATTATTGACATGTCCTAAGAAGGGAAGATGGCAATGAAGATAAAATCTCTCGTGGCCTTTTTGATCGTGGCCCCGTCCTGCGCATCTGCAATGAATTTGCAGGAGTATCTAAAAGCAGTTCAAAGTAAGAATAAAACTGTTCAGTCATTTGATGTTCAAAAAGAAGCGTCTGATTTGCGCAAGGAAGCTGGGGATATCAACCTGGTTCCGGTGCTGACGGCAAGTGCTTACTATGTCGATGATAAAAGTCCGCTCAGTCAGTTTGTTACTTTAGGAGCTAAAGAAAGCAAAGTGAATGGGTATTCTTTGGGGCTGCGGAAAAATTTCTCTAGCGGAACCGCATTGGGTTTGTCTGCTGAAGCTGCGGACTATGACAATCCAGGATTGTTACTGGGACAAACTCCAGGTTTGAATCGATTTGGAACGGGCTCTTTGGGAGTTTCATTGGCGCAGTCTTTGTGGAAAGACTCTTTCGGAAATGCGACGCGCCTTCGTTGGGAAACTCAGGATGTCGTGAATGTTGCAGAGAAAGGTCGTTACGACTTGCAAACGAAAATTTTGCTGGTGAATGCAGAAGCGGCTTTTTGGGATTATCTTTACGCCATTGAAAATATCAAAATCAGTCGTGACTCTTTAGAACGTGCAAAGCGCATTGAAACGTGGACACGTCGTCGTGTAAACGATGGGATCAGTGAGCGTGCAGATCTTTTGCAAACTCAAGCCTTGGTTTCAGCTCGTCAGTTGTTGTTGATCGCGGTGGAAGACGACATGGCTGCGGCAAGACAATCTTTGCGGGACTACCTGGAAATGGGTCAGACGGAAGTGTTGCCAGATATGACCGGAGATATTTCAAAATCACGCACTTTAAGTTCCATGGTTGATGGCAACCAAGGAAAAGTGGTGCAGTTGGATGCTTACTTGTCGAGCCTGGATGCAAAAGCCAGAGCTTTAAATGCCAAACAAGTCGAAGACAGATACCGCCCTGATTTGGTTTTGGCCGGGTCGTATAACACTCACTCTTTGGAAGAAAATATGCCTAAAGCCATCGACCAATGGACAGACACTGAAAGACCTACAGCAAAGGTGTCTTTGAATTTGGTCTATATGTTTGACACTGACGTGAAAAATGCGGCTCGCGATTCATCTAAGAAAGAAGCTTTGGCAGCAAAACTAGTGAGTGAAAGAAAATATCTTGAGAGCGAAAGTTCTTGGATTGAAATCAATCGTCGCTATTCAGAATTGACCAGACGTATTGAAGCGGCGGATCAGGTTATGAAATTGCAAGATGATCGAGCAAAGGCGGAAGCATCTTTATTCAATAAAGGTCGTTCGATCACGAATAATGTGGTGAATGCAGAAGAAGATGCGGGTACTGCAAAATTGAATTTGGTTCGTTTGAAATCTGAGCAAAGAAAAATGGAGGCTCAAGGGCGACTGTATATCGCTGTTGAGGAGCAATAATGAATCTTCCAAGTTTATCGATTCGCCGACCGATTACGATTCTATGTGTCGTTTTATTGATGTTGATTTTGGGCGTGTTTTCATTGGTAAAAATGCCGGTGGATTTGTTTCCAGACGTGACCTTTCCAATTCTAGCTATTCAAGTAACTTATCCAGGGGCTTCGCCCTTGGATTTGGAAAAACAAGTTTCAAAACCCATTGAAGATGAGTTGGGAAGTTTGTCAGGTTTAAAGACGCTGACCTCCAGCAACCTGGATGGTGTCGCGCAAATTGTTCTGGAGTTCAACTTAGGAACCGATATCAAAGAGATGGAGCAAGATGTTCGTAACCGTATCGGAAACATCCGTAGGGATCTTCCTTCTGATATCTATGAGCCGATTATACGCCGCTTTGATCCCGCCGATCAGCCGATTGTCACATTAGCTTTAACGACGGAATTGCCCGATGGTCAAGCCTATGATCTGGCGAACGAAATTGTAAAACCATTATTTGATCGTTTAAAAGATGTTGGACAAGTTGAGATTTACGGGGGTCGTAAGCAAGAGATTCACGTCTTGATTGATAAAAACAAAATCCAAGATCGTAAAATCTCAATGCTGCAAGTTTCCAGACGTGTCATTGATACGTCCAAAGATATTCCCATTGGAAAAGTTTGGAACAGCAAGGACGAGACAGCGCTGCGTACTCGCGGAGAGTTTGAGTCTTTAAAGCAGCTCGGCGAAGTGAATGTGAATTTCTTAGGCTCGGACAGACCGGTTCTGATCAGTGATATCGGAACGGTGGTGCGCAGTTTGGAAGATGAAAAGACCATGGGCCGTATTCAAGGTAAGAAGGCCTTGTTGCTTCAAGTTTTTAAACAGCGCGGTTCAAACACAGTTCAAGTGGCTGATGCGGTGAAAAAGAACATCGATAAGGCCAATGCTTATTTGAAAGAAAAAGGATTGAACGGCGAAGTGAGGATGGTTCGGGACACCTCACGTCCGATTCGCCTGAATGTGGCTGACGTGAATGAGTCCATCATCATTGGTATTATTCTTTGCGTGATCGTGGTTTTCTTCTTCTTGGGATCTGCGCGCTCGACTTTGATTACCGGGATGGCATTGCCGAATTCTCTTCTGGGTGGTTTTGTCATTATGTATGCGATGGGCTTTACCATCAACTTGATGACCTTGCTTGCCTTATCCTTGGCGGTGGGTCTTTTGATCGACGATGCCATTGTGGTGCGGGAAAATATTTTCCGGCATTTAGAGATGGGCAAAAAACCTAAAGATGCGGCGTTGGATGGAACGAAAGAAGTTGCCATGGCCGTTGTCGCAACAACCATGGTGGTGATCGCGGTTTTTGGTCCTATTTCATTCTTGGGCGGTATCGTTGGACAGTTCTTTAAGCAATTCGGTTTGACTGTTGTATTTACGATGATCATTTCTATCTTTGACGCTTTCACTGTTGCGCCGATGATGTCTGCTTATCTGGCGCATCCTGATGAACATAAAAAAGGAACCGGCTTTGTCGGACGAATGCTTTCAGCTTTCGATAATTTCCAAACGAAATTGGAAGATATCTATGAAGTTTTTTTGAAGTTCACTTTGCGTCGTCCGAAGACAGTCTTGTTTGCCGGAGTGATGATTTTCTTCCTTTCATTGGGAACGATTGCTTTCATTCCAAAAACATTCTTGCCGGCGAATGATGCTGGGGAATTTATTGTTAGTATTGAAACACCCGTCGGATCTTCATTGGAAGCGACCAGTACTTTCACTGCAGAAGTTGAAAAGGCCTTTGAAGGTGATTCTGCGGTGGATGTTATCGTTTCAACCATTGGCACGGCCAACAATGAATCAAATAAGGCCAATATGTTCATTCGTCTGGTGGATCGTAAACAACGTTCGATGTCGACCACAGACTATAAAGAGTCGGTTCGTAAAAAACTTCAACCTTTTCAAAATCGCGCCATTGTCGCGGTTGGTGATATCGACGCAGTTGGTTCGGGTCAGAAGCCTTTGAACGTCAACTTCACCGGGCAAAACTTAGATGAGCTGAATGCCTACGTTCAAAAAGTTGTTGAGCGTGTTAAGAAAATTCCAGGGTTAGTCGATGTGGATACAAACTTCCGCTCTGGCAAACCTGAATTCCACGTGATCTTTGATCGTAAGCGTTCTGAGGCCCTAGGGGTTTCAACTGTGACGGCGGGCGCAGAATTGCGCAATCGCACAGAGGGAAATGAAGACGCGATCTATCGTGAAAATGGAATTGATTATAAAATCCGTGTTCGCTTCGAAGAGGCCTTCCGCGATTTACGAGCGCAGTTTGCCACGACTTCAGTGCCGAATGCCAATAACAATATGATTCCATTGTCTCGTATTGCAAAAGGCGAGGATACGAAAGGTTATTCTCAGATCAATCGTCAGAATAAGAACCGCTTCATTCAAGTGTCGGCCAACTTATCTAAAGGTGGGGCATTGGGAACAGCCTCAGCTGAACTTGAAAAGATCATCAAGGTAGAATTGCCTCCACCTCCGGGAATTGACTACAAATTCCAAGGTCAAGCCGATGATTTCAAAGACTTGATCAACAATATGTTGATCGCAATTGTCTTGGGTGTGATTTTCATTTATCTGGTTTTGGCGAGCTTGTACGAAAGCTTCATCACTCCATTCGCAATTCTTTTGGCCTTGCCGTTGGCAATGACCGGTGCTTTCTTGGCGCTTCTAATTTTTGGCAAAACAATCGATATCTTCTCATTGATTGGTATCGTGTTGTTGCTAGGGGTTGTGGCGAAGAACTCGATCTTGTTGGTGGATTATACAAATCATCTTTTGCACGAGGGCTTAGAACGAAATGCTGCTTTGTTGAAGGCGTGTCGCACGCGTCTTCGTCCCATTTTAATGACTTCTTTGGCTTTGATCGCCGGCATGATTCCCATTGCGATTGGGTTGAATGAGGCTTCGGCGATGCGTACGTCCATGGGGATTGCGATCATCGGTGGTTTGATCAGCTCGACTTTGTTGACTCTTGTGGTGGTGCCAGCTGCGTTTGGGTTTATTGATGACTTCCGCACAGCAACTCGTAAGTTCTTGGCGAAAATCAGCGGTTACCAACCTTAATTATTTAATAAACTCCACGGAAAGATCTGATTTCGTGGAGTTTATTTTCAAACAAAGTCCAGTCGTCTTTTTCGGCGATGGGCGCCCAAATTCCTTCCAATTCATCAATAAGCAAAGAACATGCTTTTCCTTTTTTGAAATAAGGATGTTGTGCCTTTTGTTCATCGGCAATTTCATAACACTCTAAAGTGTCTTCAAGGGCTGCAAAGCTAGGGTGTTTATAGGCATTGGCTTGCGGTGACTTAAGAAGCTGTTCTGCAGACTCAACACCGGAATGCAGATCATAGAAAGTCTGTTCATAAAGTGGCTTCGCTTCATCAAGGAACTTAAAGAAATTAATCACTAAGTCTTCATCGAGCTTCGCAGCGGCTTGATCATCTTCAAGGGGATTGTAGATATTCAAGCGACTCATCAAGCGCTTACGCACGTGCAAGTTGAATTGATCACCGAACTCTTCCAGAATTTCTTCGACGGGAAGTTCAGGGAAAGCCTCTTTAAGAGCGTGACCAAGTTGCAGAACATTCCAAAGCACCGCCGAGGGCTGTCGCCCGAAGCAGTACAGTCCTGATTGATCAAAATAGGCCGCCGTAAAAGTGGGATCATAGTGCGGCAGGAAACGATAGGGGCCATAGTCGAAGCTTTCCCCGGTGATATTCATGTTGTCAGTGTTAAGAACTCCATGGACAAAGCCAGCCATCATCCATGCGGCCACTGTTTCAGCGGAGGCAAAACAAACTTGCTTCAGAAATAAAGCGGCTTGTTCGGATTCATTAAATGAAATCAATTGCGGGTAATAGTGACGAACTGAATAGGCCAAAAGTTTTTTGATATTTTCAGTTTGCTTTAAAAAAGCGAGACGCTGAAAACTTCCGAAACGGATGTGGCTGTGATTCAAGCGAATCAAAACGCCGCCGCGGGTGGGTGACGGTTCATCGTGTCGTTCAAGGCTTTCACCGGTTTCAAAAACAGAGAATGTTTTGCTGGTGTTGACTCCGTAGGACTCGAGAAGTTCCGTTGCTAAGATTTCGCGGAAGGCTCCTTTAAGGGTCAAGCGTCCATCACCCCGCCGAGAGTAAGGAGTTTGCCCACTTCCTTTGGTCCCCAAGTCATAAAGTTTTTCACCCACTTGAAATTGTGCGAAAAGAAAACCACGGCCATCTCCCAAATCGGGGTTATAGCTACGAAATTGGTGACCGTGATATCGCAGCGCCAGGGGATGGGTGACGTTATGAGGAAGAGCTTCAAAGTGCGCAAAATGCGCGGCCCATTGTTCTGGGCTGAGGGAGTCTAAACCAATGAGCTTGGCGGCGCTGTTATTGCGATAGCGCAGGCGCGCTTGAGGAAAGTCAGCGCCCTTCACTTCGTCATAAAAATCAGGGCCTAGCTCATAAATAGGGGGTGTTTTTGCTTGTGACACGTCTTCTTTATGGGGTTTCTTTGTCGGAAACGCAAGTCCACCTGGGTCTGGCTGGAGTCTGTCAGCTGTCTCTAGTTGACAATTACTTGCATTTAGGAGAGAACTGAGTTTCGACTTTCGACTTAAGTGTCTGGTTTAAGTATTTGGCATAAGTGTTAAAGAGGCGGTTAGCTGTGGACGAAGTGCATTCTTGCTGTGACGTAGATCATTCTCAACACGAAAAATTTGTGGAGCAGTCAGACAGTTGGGACAAGTTAGGAATAACTTTATCAGGTCTGTGTGCGATTCATTGTTTGATCACACCTTTTTTGGCAGTCGCTATTCCTGTGTTAGGTGAAACGTTCGAACAGCCATGGGTGCATATTCTTATGGCGGTGTTTGTAGTTCCAGTGGGGCTCTTTGCGTTCTATTCTGGTTACAATCACCATAAGAAAAAGGGCCTGACGGCCCTTGGTGTTGCTGGTCTTGGAATGGTTGGCGTTGGATTGCTAGCGCCGATCTCAGGGATCAATCTCTTCGGGCATGACTTCATTACTATTACCGGAAGCCTTTGCCTTGTTGTTGCCCACGTTTTGAATCGCCGGGCTTGTCTTTGTCATAGGCATTAAATCTTTATGATAGGCGTACACCACGGCGCCATCTTTAATAATTGGAATGAGCTTTTTAATAATTGCTTGAGAGACTGCGGGGCATCCCCAGCTGCGGCCCATTCTGCCGTATTTATCGAGGAAATCCATAGAAACATAGGAAGCC
Source organism: uncultured Bdellovibrio sp. (assembly GCA_964590635.1). Lineage (GTDB taxonomy): Bacteria > Bdellovibrionota > Bdellovibrionia > Bdellovibrionales > Bdellovibrionaceae > Bdellovibrio. The sequence continues at coordinate 1,322 of CAZPYX010000092.1, read as the reverse complement.
CCGTGCATCACGATGGATCTTTCGAAGGCGCGGTCGTTGGATTTTTCAACGCCGTAAAGATGGAGCGATTCGCCATGTTTGCCTACATAGGAAGAACCTGTAATATAAATTCCCAAAGAGGATTTTTTTGAATCAGGCGTGTTCGAAAATTTCTCTGCATCGTCGTCGCCCGTATTCACGCCGTGGGCGACAAAGTATTTATCTACCTCTCCTGTTTTTAAATTCAAAAGGAAAAGACGTCTTTCAGATGAGGGTCTAGAGAAGTCGATGATGATTGCGTAATTCTTGTTCGCAATTTCTTTGCTGACAAGTTGATCGTCAGCGCGAACTTTGAATTCTTTGTCGTCATTCAAATCTAAAAATTCAAAGGTTCTTTGCACGGCTTGTTCAGGCACGCCGGCTTTTCTGTAAGTGTCATAAAGAAGTGCGCCCTTGGCTTTCTTTTCGTACCAAGAGCCTGCGTAAACAGGTTGGGCGACAAAGGCTAGCGCCGCCAAACAATAAAGTGGTTTCATATTTCTTCACCCCCCCGATGAAGTATTTCTGGCAATGAACTGGTGTTGCCATTTCAAAGCTTGTGCCTGTCCATTGGATTCTCTAACCGCAACAATTTGTTTCTGACCGGGAGTTTTGGGTGAAAGTGACGGCAATTTTTTGATCAATTAGGTAGATTTTTCAAAATTTGTAATTGAAAACCAAATGAAAAGGCGTACTATCGGTTCATAAATAACGTTCATGGAGGCAGCAATGATGGATAACAAAATGAATCGTCGTGGGTTCTTTACGACGATGGCAAAATTCGCAGGAATCGCAGCTATCGCTCCCGCAGCATTGAATGCGGTTTTTTCTTCTGAGGCAAAAGCTCAAGAAAAAAGACGTGGCGCAGCCCCGGCAGCAACTGGCGCAGGAATGCCAATGGTTGATCCGAACGATGCAGTGGCGAAAGCAGTGAAGTACACTGAAGACTTCAAAAAATCTGCAGATTCAAAGGGCAATCACTGTGCAACTTGTGGCTTCTACACTAAAAAAGAAGTGAAAGCTGGCAAAGAAGTTGGCACTTGCACGATCTTCGCAGGCAAACTTGTCTATTCTAATGCATGGTGCGGTTCTTGGAATAAAAAAGCGTAATTTACGTTTTTTAAATTTTGAGAGTAAGAAACGGAGTGGTGTTGAACGACTCCGTTTTTTATTTTGAAGATTAGGCTTTCACAGTTTCAGCAGGAGCATCGCGCAAAGCTCTGCGCAGAATCTTGCCGACATTGGTCTTTGGCAACTCTGTTCTTGATTCCACAAGTCTGGGAATTGTATAGTTTGTCAGACTT
>CAZPYX010000091.1:0-16289 GCA_964590635.1 uncultured Bdellovibrio sp. | reverse complement strand
CCCCGACTGCTTCCAAAGCTTTACTGTCAACGGGGCTTGGGCTAATCTCGGGCGCACTGAGGTGCACATGAAATTATCAGATCTTTCTCCTATCAATGAGTTTATTCCTCGCCATATCGGTCCCAACGATACCGACATTCAAGCGATGCTCAAAACTTTGGGCTTTTCTTCTTTGAATGAATTGGCTGATAAAATTATTCCTTCACAAATCCGCACTCAGCACAACTTCGCTGATGTGGGACCTGGTATTTCTGAATACGGTCTTTTGAACCATTTGAAATCCATGGTTTCAAAAAATAAAGTTTACAAATCTTATATCGGCATGGGTTACCACGACACCGTCACACCAACGATCATTCAAAGAAACATCTTTGAAAATCCAGTTTGGTACACAGCCTACACTCCTTACCAAGCAGAGATCGCACAAGGTCGCTTGGAAGCTTTGTTGAATTTCCAAACAATGGTTATCGATCTGACAGGCATGGAGATTTCAAATTCTTCATTACTTGATGAAGGAACAGCTGCCGCTGAGGCGATGTTCATGGCCCATGCACTTTGCAAAAACAAAGCAACTGCTTTTGTCGTCTCTCCAAAAATGCATCCTCATGTTATCGAAGTTTTAGGTACACGTGCAGAGCCTCTAGGTCTTGAGATGATTCTTGTCGAACCATCTGCTTATGATTTCTCTAGACCCGTCTTCGGAGCGTTCTTTCAATACCCTGACACTGAAGGTGGCGTGGCTGATCATTCTGCGACGGCAAAAAAATATCATGATCACGGTGCTCTTGTAACAGCGTCCGTGGATCTTTTGGGTTTGACGCTTTTGATTCCTCCAGGGGAATGGGGCGCGGATATCGTTGTCGGTAATTCACAACGCTTTGTTGTGCCACTCGGTTTCGGTGGACCTCACGCAGCTTTCTTGGCAACTAAAGACGCTTACAAGCGCATGATGCCAGGACGTCTTGTTGGTATCAGCGTCGATTCACAAAACAAACCGGCTTTGCGTTTGGCTTTGCAAACTCGCGAACAACATATCCGCCGTGAAAAAGCGACGTCAAATATTTGTACCGCGCAAGTGTTGTTGGCAAACATGGCTTCTATGTACGCTGTTTATCACGGTCCTCAAGGTTTGAAGCGTATTGCTCAGCGTGTGAATCGTTTGACGGCGATCATGGCTGATGGTCTTTCTAAACTTGGCTACAATGTCTCGAAAGAATCTTTCTTCGATACTGTAACTGTAACGACAGACAAAGCGGCTTCGATCATTGCTGATGCGGAAGCATTGCAAATGAATTTCCGTATTCTTGCTCCCAACAAATTGGGTATTTCTTTGAATGAGACTGTGCAGCCTCAAGACATCGAAACAATTTGGATGGCTTTCAACGGTGGCAAGAAAACAGATCTGACTGTTGACTCTATCGATGATACATTGAAGTTCGAACTTTCTGCGGCGGTGCTTCGTAAATCTTCATACATGACAAATCCTGTATTCAACTCTCACCACAGCGAGACGGAACTTCTTCGTTACATCCATCATTTGCAAAATAAAGACATCACACTGACTCACTCAATGATTCCACTGGGTTCTTGCACAATGAAATTGAATGCAACAACAGAGTTGGTTCCGGTTTCTTGGCCAGAGATCAGCAAACTTCATCCGTTTGCTCCCGTAGCTCAAGCTCAAGGTTTGATCGAGATGATCAAAGACCTTGAACACAAACTTTGCGACATCACTGGTTTCGCGGCAGTCAGCTTGCAACCGAATGCAGGTTCTCAAGGTGAATATGCGGGTCTTCTAGTAATTCGCAAATACCACCAAACTCGTGGCCAAGCGCACAGAAACATTTGTTTGATTCCGTCTTCAGCGCACGGAACAAATCCAGCATCTGCGGCTTTGGCCGGCATGCAAGTTGTGGTTGTGAACTGTGATGCTTTAGGAAACGTTGAAGTTTCTGATTTGAAAGCGAAAGCAGAACAACACAAAGACAATCTTTCTTGCTTGATGATCACTTACCCTTCTACTCACGGTGTGTATGAAGAAGGCATCAAAGAGATCTGCCAAATCGTTCACGACAATGGCGGTCAAGTTTACATGGATGGTGCGAACATGAATGCCTTGGTTGGCATGTGCCGCCCTGGCAACTTCGGTGCTGACGTTTCTCATATGAACTTGCACAAAACCTTCGCGATCCCTCACGGTGGTGGCGGACCTGGCGTTGGACCTATCGGTGTGGGCGCTCACTTGAAAGAGTTCTTGCCGAAGCATTCATTGGTTAAAGAGGCTGGACCTGCCAATGGTATTTCTGCGACGACTTCTGCTCCTTGGGGAAGCGCAAGTATTTTGCCGATATCTTGGGCTTACATCACAATGATGGGTGCGCAAGGTTTGCAAAAAGCGACTTTGGTAAGTTTGTTGTCAGCGAACTACATCGCGAAAAAATTGGAAAGCGCTTACCCAGTACTTTATAAAGGCAAAAGCGGTTTCGTAGCCCATGAGTGCATCATCGACACTCGCGAATTGAAAAAAACTTCAGGTATCGACGTGACTGATATCGCGAAACGTCTGATCGACTACGGCTTCCATGCTCCGACAATGAGTTTCCCAGTGGCTGGAACATTGATGATCGAGCCAACTGAATCTGAACCAAAACAAGAGTTGGATCGCTTCATCGATTCAATGCTGCAAATCCGCAAAGAGATCACAGCAATTGAGGCAGGAAAGATGGACAAGGAAAACAACACCTTGAAAAACTCTCCGCACACAGCCCAGATGTTGATGAAGCCAGAGTGGAATCATCCCTACTCTCGCGAAGAGGCCGTTTACCCAGTAGAATGGCTCCGCACCAACAAGTTCTGGCCCGTAGTAGGCCGCGTAGATAACGCCTACGGCGACAGAAACCTAATCTGCAGCTGCCCTTCAATCGAAGAATACAAATAGGTACCTGCTTCCTATTGGTTCAAAAAAGTGCATAAATAAAAAAGAGCTGGGAAAAACCCCAGCTCTTTTTTTGGGTGCCTGCCATTTTCGCGGAAAAGGCGCCAGGCATTCTTTCAGGATCTAAAATGACCTTCTTGAGAAACTAACTAAGAGTGATATGCAGAACAGCCGCAGTTCGAGTCACGGACCCTTTGAACTTTGATGCAGTGTAGACCCAAAAAGACGGCGGGCACTTTTTCCGAGAAAACGGCAGGCACCCTTTTGTTGTTCTTTCTTTTTTATGGCTTTATAGTGAGGTTATGAAACGGGTGCTTTTGATTCGGCTTGATAAGATTGGTGATTTGATTTCTACGATGTGCGTGGATCAGACTGAGTTATTGAAAGGCTGTGATGTTCGTTGGGTGATTTCTAAGGGGTTGGGATTTGTGCCAGACCATGCTGAGCCTCAGCGGACTTATATTGAGCTTTCTAAAGAGGATTGGAAAACATCCCTTAAAGCCCTGCGAGAATTTATTCGCGAATTCAAACCCGAAGTAGCCGTTAGCTTTCAAGCCCCTTGGTGGGTTGCATATGCACTTTGGACAGAGGGCGTACCCGTTCGTGCCGGAGTCAAATCTCAATGGCATAGCTTTTTGTTTTTGAATAAAGGACTGCGCCAACGTCGTAGCCTGGCAACTCAGCATGAGGCGGATTATAACTTCGATCTTCTTCGCTATGCTTTGAATGACAACTCTCCTCGCCCTGCAACTCCGATTTTAAAATTGAAAGCTCCCAACAATCCTGAGCTTTTGCAAAAGTACGGACTGCATCCACAAAATTATGTTGTTGTTCACCCGGGCATGGCGGGTTCGGCTTTGAACTGGCCCACTGCAAATTACATTCAGTTGATTGAGAAGGTCGCTCCCTCGACTCAAGTTGTTTTGACGGGCACTCCGGCGGATGAACCATTTTTAAAAGATATCAAAGCTCACTTTGCCAGGAACCCGAAAGTTTTATCTTTGCAGAATCTTTTGAAGGCTTCTGAGCTTTTCACGGTTTTGAAAAATGCCAAGGTCGTTGTGGTTCCAAGCACCGGAGTTGCACATATGGCCGCTTCTTTGGGCGTACCAACATTAGGCCTTTACTCCCCGATTCGTGTGCAACACCCCCGTCGTTGGGCGGCACGTGGGGAAAAAATTCAAATCTTCGTCTCTCAGAACGAAAATCCTCCATATGACAAAGCTATGGAAGAAATCAAAGTCGAAGATTTACTTAAAGCCATTTCCTCATTATAGATTAAAGCAATGAACAGACATTTCTCCATCCCGAAAAATTTTGAAGACTCTATTTCTGCAGCCCTTGCGAACTATAAACTCACGCTTCAGGATTCGAAGACTCTAGCAAAATATGTTCTGACACTGTCTGATTACTTCATTCAAAACCCAGAGGGCGCAACCCCATGGCATGAGAGTTCAGTTCAAATTGCCTACTTGTGCTATTATCTTCCCCTCAATGCAGCCCGCCTGCGTGCCATTGCTATTGAAGGTGAAAAACGCGGATTCTTTGATGGTCTTGAAGAGGTCATTGATTTCGGAGCCGGATTGGCGACAGCATCTTTGTGTCTCTCTGAATCACAAAAATTTCAATACACGTTGATTGAAACAGCTTCGGAACCCCAAAAGCTGATCGAAACCTATTTCAAAGATTTCCAGGCCAAAGAGTGGATTCGCACATTCAGCGCAGGTCGTTTGAAAAATCCCAAAAAGACTTTGGCCTTATTCTCTTACTCTTTGACAGAGCTCTCTGCTTTGCCTGATTGGGCTTATCAATGTGAAGCCTTGATGATTGCAGAGCCTTCCACGCAGCAAGATGGGCGCAAACTTTTAGAGCTTCGCCAGCATCTTCTTGAAAAGGGTTATCACGTCTGGGCACCTTGCACTCACGAGGGCCCTTGCCCATTGTTGACTCAATCCAAAAATGACTGGTGCCATGATCGTATTCACTTCGATGCTCCTGCGTGGTTTCAAAAAATGGAAGAACAACTTCCAATGAAGAACCGCACTTTAACCATGAGCTATCTGTTGATGCGCAAAACAAAACCTGCTGCCATCCAAGCGGCTCGCGTTGTTGGTGATACATTGAAAGAAAAAGGCAAAGACCGGCAAATGATTTGCCGAGGCCCAGATCGCGAATTTCTCGCGTGGATGCACAAATCTGGTTTACAACAAGAAATTCCCCGTGGAGTCTTGATTGAACTGCTAGAAGATCTTCAAAAAGTTTCCAATGAACTTCGCGTAAAAAGTGAAATACAGGTTCTCTAACTCTTCGAAATGAATTAACTTTTGTGAACAAGCAGCCTCCCACAAAACAAAATTCGTCTATCTGATAAAACTTTAAACGACTGCCAGACGTCGTCTTGTTTAAGCGCGAATACATCCTGGAATGCCTTCTACAACAGACACCGAGATCAACATTCTAAAGGAGATCTCTATGAAAGTTCTTGTGGCCTCGTTGGTGTTACTTGCTGCTAATTCAGCCTTTGCAGGCGCTGCCTCAAATTTTGTAGGCAGCTATCGCTTAACCTCAAGTCAGGTGGATGGAGATACATTCTGTTTTCAGGGCCTCGACATTAAGCAAGAGGATGACTCCCTAGCGCTCTATCGCTCTGACGTCTCAGAGTTCCCAATGTACAAGGCCGAGGTCAACGGAGAGGTTCGAGAAATTAGTGGCTCCCACGGTGAAGCGATGACTTCCTACAAAGGCCAAGACACTGTGACTCTTGATGAAAAAGGTCTCTTAACTTTTGAATCAAAAACAGTGAACAAATTCCTAGGCGTTCCAGCAACGCGTGAAAAGGATTCTTACACTATTCAACTCTCTAAAGATGGCAAAAAGGTTCGAGCCGTCCGTGCAACTTTTGTCGGACCAATCGCTGGAATCGGCAAAAGAGCCAAGGCCTTGTGTGAATACGATCGACAATAATCTCTAGTGATTAAAATAAAAAAGCCGATGTCTTCAAAACATCGGCTTTTTCTTTAAAGGTCCAAACGGACTTAAAAAATTCTATTTACACTTCAGACCATGCATATATTTATCGACATAGTAGTGAACCATATCGTACTCACCGTCTAAACTGCGCAAACCAAAAAGACTTGTTAAGATGATATTCGACACAACGGCTTTATCTTTAACAAAATCTCCAAGCTGCTTATCCTTAATCACAAATGAAGCGCCCTCTGCCGCCAAAATATTATAGGCAGAGCTTCCTTTTTCAGGAGTATACTTGCGTGCAACTTCTTGCACTTTCATCGAGATGTCGACTCCGGCTTGGTCAATCAAAACTTCGATGCGATCGTCGCCAGCGCTGCAAGATTTGACAACAGAATCTTCGGCACGGGCAGCAAAAGCAGCTAAGACACATACAACAACCAAAAGTACTTTCATGAAAACCTCCAAAGAAAGCACCCTATTGAATCCCGTCAGAAGCCACAAGTGACGCTTCAGAAATCTACCTTTCCAAAATGAAAAAAGCCGAGATCCTAAGACCTCGGCTTTTAATATCGAACAGCATTTCTCGATTTAAGTGGAAATAAACTATTTAACCAATGGGAAAACTTCGTTGACCAAGCTTGCATCCCAAGCCGGCGTCAAAGAGTAATTCTTAATACGCGTACCAGAAAGGTTGTACGAAGACGTCAAACCTTTACCTGCTGTTCCCGCCACCGCTGCAGAAAGAACCGCTTGGAAAGTGAATGGGCTTGAGGTCAAAGACTTACCAAGGTCCGCATAAGCCAATGTAAAGGCAGCTCTGTCGTTACGATTCAAAGCAGCTTTCATATCACGAAGGTTTACGATCACTTGACCTGTCGCAGTCAGCGTAGCATCTTGAGCCTGGCTCACACACGCATCGGCATGGTAGTTATAAACAGTTCCGCAAACTTTGAGTGGATCTTGGTATGTATCAGCTTTTCTATCGAACTTGTTAGTTCTTAAATAACCAGTCAAGAAAGCCTGAGCATCACGCTCGAGTTTCAATGAAGCTTGGCGATCCTGTGCTAACGCCATCAAGAAATCAGTCGCTGATTTATCAAACGTCAACATGAACGTCACTGAAGAGTAACCAAGGTTTCCAGCCTTAGGAATATCAACGTAAAGTTCATTACGCAGTCTCGTCAAAGCCACCAACTGATTCACTGCACTTTGAAGTTCATAATCGTTGGTATGTGTATCAGTATAAGAGAACGCAAACTGACCGAAATATCCAGAGTCCTGCAAAGCCAGCGTTTTTGCATCTTTAACATTGTAACGAGCTGCCGTGAAAGCAACTGTTGAGTTCTCAATCCAGTTGAACATACGAGAGTCACGGGCCTTCATGTAAACTGAATAATTCGCATCACCCAAAGTGTTATCTGGGAAGTACTGAGTCACTTGAGTCGAATTGATACGACCCTTGCCCCAGCTAGCAGTCACATAAGGAACACCCATACTGATCGTGCGCAAAGCACCACGGGCCACGTTGTCTTGTTTAGTTACCGCAAGAACAGTCGTATCGCCTTGAGTGTTAGAGATCTTTTGTGCATCAAGAGCGATCCCTTTGAACACAAAGTTTTCCAAAGCTTTCGCGCCCTGAGGATCTGCAGCATTAAACAACCAAGAGAACTGAGCATCCGCAGATTTAAACTGGCTTGCCGTGTAAGCCAAAGTCAATGTCGAGCCAACAGCCGCACCGAAGTTATTCATTTTCATAGCTGTACGGTTCACATAGTAAACAGAATCAGAAACTTTCTGAACCTCTGTTTTCCATTGTCCCACTGCCACATAATTCACACCTACGTTAACAACAACGTAAGCAGCACCAGCAGAGAACATCACTCCACCCATTTGCGCAAAGCTAAGAGAATCGCCCACTTTTAATTTCTTAAGGTCATTCAAAGAAGATGGCGTCGCAGGTACAGAAACATTTTCCGCCTCGCTGCCTGTCTTAACGATGGTTCTATAAATCTTCTCAGTTCCAACAATTGGAGCCATTCCCAAAGTCAAAGCAGTTCCAGGAGTCCAAGCAGAGTAAGCCGCGACTACCGCGCCACCTACTGCTGCAGTGATAGCAACTTTTTTCTCAACCAAGAAGCCGCTGTTTTGAGAACTCACTTCAAGTTTTTTCGCAATGTTTGAAGCAGCTGCGATTGGCATTTTGAACTGAGAATCTAAGCTTGTGATTTTTGTCGGAGTTTGAATGTCCAAAGAAAGAATCGGAGAGAAGCTGAACTTCCAAACGTTCTTTTTATTTTCCACAACACGTGAAGTTGTCTCTGAACGATCTTCATCGTGGGTCTCAGATTTTTCTTCTTTACGAGTGCCTTGACGATCTTCATTGTGAGTTTCCGTGGTGGTCTCTTCGCGAGTTCCCTGACGAGTTTCATCATGGGTTTCTGAATGATTCTCTGTAACTGTAGTATCCTTAGTCTCGACTCTTTCACCAGTCTCAGTTGTCGTAACAACCGTATGAGTACCATTCAGGTGTGCGCCCCCAATAACTACTGTATCTGAATCATCAACAACACCGTTACCATTCACATCGTTCCAATAGACAACTTGAGTGTTATAGCGATCTTCTACGGCGGAATAGGTCGTCACTGTGATCTTGCGTGCCTGGTAAGTAACGCCATTAACATCTGTATAACTTTGAGGATTCGAAATACTAGTCACAGTTGATGGATTGCTCGCGTTGATAGTCCAATTTGTTGCATCAATATGGCCATCTTCCCAAGGGTGAGGCTGCCATACACCAGCACTGCGTTGTGCCAGGGCCTGATTAATATCGGATGCACTTGTTGGTGCACCGTGAATCACCCAGTAGCTATTTGCCGATTGCCCACCAAAACTAGTGGTTCCGGATTGCCCTGCCCCACTCAGAAGAATATGCTGAGATAGATCGGCCACTGAGATAGTAGAGCCAGACATATTTTTCGATCCACCTAAGATATTAAAATTATCAGTATTTGTCGTCACTGAATACGGAGTTACAACTTGAGTTTGCACAACTGAAGTCGTCGTCCATGTCGTAGTAACAGGGACCGTGTAGGTATAAGGAACTGAGGTTGTCGTCGTTGTAGTCACTGGAACTTGATAAGTGTAAGGAACATCAACAACAGTCGTCGTTGTCACGGGAACTTTAACAATGTTCGTATCAAAGACAATTGTCTGAGTGATTTCAGGAGAAACCCCTTTTGGATTTACGTAAACAAATCCCAAACCATTATAGATCGGCGAGTTCTTCATAAACGCCATCATGTCAGTTTTAAAGTTTGTTTTATAAGTCGGCTTGTAGAGTTTTGCCGCCTCTTCAAGAGTCATTGGTTTTTGCTCTTGGGCGTGTGCAACCGTTGCTGCCATCATCAAAGACAGAAGTACCTTAAAGTTCATTTCTCAACCTCATTTTGATTAGTCGGAGGGTTATAAGACCAAGAATTACAGAGGGGTAGGAAAGATTTTTTAACCGTCATTTTTCGGAAAAAAATACTCATTTACGCTCGAATGGGCTCAGATCATTAAGGCTTATGGATGCATACGGAGCATCCATATCGCTTCTATTGCTTTTAAAGTCGGACTGCTGCATGGTGCCTCCATGATTCCCGATCGCAAACGAAAAACCAAAGACCCTTGCCCGAACTGCTATTTGCACCGCGATCGCTGTATTTGCTACTCAATTCCAACTCTGACCTTGAAAACTCGCCTGTGCTTAGTGGTTCACGCCAAAGAATTAAAGCGCACAACTAATACGGGCCGCCTCGCAATCAAAAGTTTAGTGAATAGTGAAATGCGCGTTCGTGGGGCGAACTCCGAAAACAATGATGCTTTGGATTTAAGTGATCTCTTGGTTTCTGAATATCGCACACTTTTATTTTACCCTTCCGAGGACGCCGTCGCTTTAACAGAAGAGTTTGTTGCCGCTGATCCTCGCCCGATTCAATTGATTGTTCCCGATGGAAGTTGGCGCCAAGCCAGCAAAGTTCACTATCGTCATCACGAACTAAAAAATGTTCCTCGAGTGATGATTAAAACTCCGAATCAGGCGGTTTTGCATATGCGAACAGAAACGACACCAGAGGGAATGGCGACTTTGGAAGCGATTGCTCAGGCCATGGGAATTATTGAAGGTGATGCTGTCGGAAAAGAATTGATGAAGCTTTATAATGCAAAGTTGGAAAATACTTTGATCGGCCGTGGACTTCTGAAAAAAGAAGACCTCGAAAAATAAATCCATCGTTCTAAAAACAAAAAGGCCGCCCTTAGGCAGCCTTTCAGTTAGTCGAATTTAGTTGGTTGTCTTCAACTCCGAATTCACCGAAGCAGAAGTAGGGATTTATTAATCTCTAAGGCTAAATCCCGAAACCGGGAACATAGACACAGAAATTTGATAAGTCTTACCTTGGTTATTGCCACCAGCATCTAGGAATTGAGCAAGCTCACGGCGGAAGTTTTTGATTTTCTCTTTCGCTTCCGTCAAACGTGCTTCATCAACAGTGATTGAGATTGTTGATTGCTCACGCTCTTCGCTTGGCATCTTTTCGAGAAGACGTTCAAGCTTGCGCTTCATCTTCTTCTCGCGGCTCACTTCGGCAAAGCCTTGGAGCTCTTCGTTTTGCAAGTTCAGACGCTCACCGAACATGCGGATAGTTCTCAAAGTAACCGTTCTTTTGCCGTTGAGGATCTTGGACAAAAATGACGAGTCCACTTCGAGGTGTCGAGCGAACGCACGCAATGAATAGCGTGGGTAGTTCTGGCTGCGACGAGCGAGTTCATCTTCAAGAAACTGTCTAAAATCTGAATTAATTTTTGTGTCTTGCATGTCGACAAGGATTAAGTGTCGGTCCCCAAATAATCAATGTCTTGTTAACACCCTTACAGACATTTAATACAGCCATACGGGATGCGTCAAAAAGGACGCAAACATTACAGAATTTTATCGAATATCAATAGTTTACGAATTCGACTTCCTTCTCGAACATGTGTTATGGCCGCAACTTTATAATGACTTTTGAAGGCTTCCCAAGCACCCAATTCTTGCTCCAAAAGTTCTTCATCCTTCTGCGGAACCAAGATAAATCGCGACGCCTGCGTCCCTTCGAGTGCGAACAATCCTCGAAGTATTTGCAGAGTCGTGTGGGCGCCAACCCCAGCAATAATGGCCGTGCCCTTCAAAGGAACAGAAATATTTTCTCCACTCTCAGCCCAAAAAAAAGCCCGCTGAGCAAACTCAGCACGATGATGCTTAATATGAAAAGCCTGCTCAAGCTTAGCAATAATATGAGGAACCTGATCCACAAAATGAATCTCTGGAAACACACCACTATGATAAGCCTTCAACCCCATATAACCATGGTCACAACAAAAATCCCAAACCGGTTCGCCAGGAATTAAATAATCAAAAATGAGCTGCATTCTTTCAGAGAGCTTAGGCATAGAAGCAGCTAAATAACATCCCGCACCCCCTGTTTCCAACTAAAAACGGGCGAGTTCAAAAACGGCCAGATGCGAGGCGGAGGACTTTTGCGAAACGCAGGCGTGGCAGCGCCACGTCGGAGAGAAGGAAAAGCCCGACACAAATATAGCAGGATGCTATATTTGCGCGTCAGCCCGGAGGGTTGAATGCAGGAGCCTTCAACAACGAAGCAGGTGGCCGTTTTTCAACTCGCCTATTGACTAAAATAGAGGGTCAGCGCGATTATGCTCCCATGAAAAAGACACCTCTCGCAGATACACACGTTTCTTTAGGCGCACGCATGGTCGATTTTGCCGGCTGGTACATGCCAGTTCAGTACACTGGCCTTCGTGAAGAGCACAATGCTGTTCGTAACAACGTTGGTTTGTTCGACGTTTCTCACATGGGCGAAGTTCGCGTTAAAGGCCCGAAGGCTCTAGAAACTCTAGAGTGGTTGACGACAAATGACGTTTCTAAATTGAATGATGGCGAAGCTCAGTACTCTTTGCTTCCCAATGATCAGGGCGGACTTGTCGACGATATTATCGTTTATTGCCTCTCTAAAGATTCAGATTATTTGGTGTGTGTGAATGCTTCAAACAAGGATAAAGACTTTGCTTGGATGACGAAACACAACAAGGGCGCAGACATCACGGATGAAAGTGATCGTTGGGCACAAATCGCGATTCAAGGACCTAAAGCATTAGAGCTTTGTGATCGCATCTTTGCTTTCAAAGTCAGCGAAATGAAATCTTTCACTGTTAAATCTGGTGAATTCCAAAACCATAAGATCATGGTCGCAACAACGGGCTACACCGGCGAAAAAGGCTGCGAAGTGTTTGTTGACGCTGCCGGAGCTGTGGCTTTGTGGAATACCTTGTTAGAAAAGGGCAAAGACTTGGGAGTTCAATCCATTGGATTGGGTGCCCGCGATACTTTGCGCACAGAGATGAAGTACTCTTTGTATGGCCATGAGATTGATGACACAACGAATCCATACTCTGCGGGCCTTGGCTGGGTGATTAAACCTGCCAAAAAAGACTTCATGAATAAAGCCCAAATCGTAGGCAAAAAAGAAGCCGGTTTGTCCCAAAATCTTGTGGGATTTAAGATGCTTGAGAAGGGCATCCCTCGCCAAGGTTACAGCCTATTTTCTTTTGACAACAAAGAAATCGGCAAGGTAACTAGTGGTACACACTCTCCGACTTTGGATGAACCTATCGGTATTGCATTTATCGACGTGGCCTTCGCAAAAGAGGGAACTGAGTTCCTTCTCGATATCCGCGGTCGTAAAGTGAAAGCTGTGGTTGTAAAAACCCCATTTGTAACGAAATAAGGAGCCGAACATGGCATTTCATATTCCTGAAGACTACTACTACACTAAAGAACACGAATGGGCTCAAGTTGACGAAAATATCGTAACTGTTGGCATTACAGAGTTCGCACAAGACTCTTTGGGCGAAGTTGTTTACGTTGAACTTCCAGAAGAAGGTCAAAAAATCACTCAAGGCCAAACTTTCGGTGTTATCGAGTCTGTTAAAGCCGTGAGCGACCTTTATGCTCCTGTTTCTGGCACTGTAATCGAAGTAAACGCATCTCTAGGCGACGATCCTTCTATTTTGAACGACGACCCAGTGAACGAAGGTTGGTTGGTTCGTATCGAAATGGATACTGAAAAAGAGCTCGCAAACTTGATGAGAGCCCCAGAATACAAAAAATTGATCGCAGAGAAGTAGTTTTTCGTTGATTTAGCGATCACAATTCGCTAAATGTTTGTTTCCGCAATCGTGTGCCCCGCTGGTGAAATTGGCAGACACGCTAGACTTAGGATCTAGTGCGCAAGCGTGGGGGTTCAAGTCCCTCGCGGGGCACCAAATTTTCTCCTTAAAAAGAAGATCGCGAGTAAAGAAAAAAGCCGACCATAGAGTCGGCTTTTTTTATTTCTACCCTCTGCGAAAGTAGGGGAATACTGTCAACATTCTTCGAGAGCGTCTATGGGCCAAATACAGCTTCGCAGCGTAAAGCTCCTGTGGACGTTACAGGTTTTCTTAAAGGATGCTTGGCGGCTTTCTGGAGCTCTTTCTCGGCGCCAAGCATTTTTCCTGTTTGTTGAAGGATATTAAAATAACCCTCATCGAAGTCATGATATTTTTCCGTAATTTCAATAAATGTTTTCAGCTGAGAATTGAGAAAGGCCTCGGCCACTGCTTTTGAGGCTGGGGTTAAATTCAAAACTGAAGAGTTTTCAATAAGAATATGATCGTAGACGATGATATCGATATGATGAACTTGAGCGAGATATTCAAACAAATCAACATCGACGCTTTGGCACCACTTAACGAGATTTTGAATATACTCGCTGCCAGCGACAGCTTTCCACTCAACAATGCGTAGGTCGGCGCTGTTGCTGACCGTGAACTCAAGAGGCGGGGCGGTGGGGCCGCCGTACTCCATGGCTACATACTTGATATTTGATAGATAGGCTCCGCGGCCTTTAATGGATCGGCCATTTCCAGTCAGAGCATTGCTAACTTGCAATCCGCTTTTCAAAATTGAAAAAATATTTTCGAGGCGAGGAGTTCCATGATAGAGGTGGCCCTGATCAGTGTGATATGCAAAGAACTTATCCTTATCCATTAAGAGTTCTTTCGGAAACTCATGATTGTCGATTGATTTTAGATGTTTTTCAGTGTCCGTGAAAATCGGAAAGGATACTCGGTTAAACTTTGTCACGGCGCGAATTAAAAGATTAAAGCTTTGCTCAAGGGAATTTTCAGAGCCTCGCCAAAAGCGGTTATGTGCTCCGCCAAAAAGGGAATTGTTCGCCGCTTTTCCAATTTGTGCCAAATCCTGGTCGGTCAGGTGCTGATTGTTTTCTGCAACTGCGATCACTTCGGAGATTTCTTTTTTTAATAAATCTGTTTGTTTAATTTTTAAAAATGGAAGCTCCAAAAGAGGACTCAAGACTCGAAGGACTCGGGCTGCAGGAGGTGCCGTGCTTGATGAAGTGTAATTCACAGAGCCTCTAAGAAGCTGGTCGACACAGGTTGTATCCTGGGGTGGTTCTTTGAATTTTCCGGTTGTTAAATCGTAAGTCAGGGATGCTAAAGTGTTTCCGCCCTGCAGAGCGTTTTTTTGCATTTGTTGAGAGTAATTATGAACTTCGCCCTCAAAAAAGGCGGCGCGACCGAGGTCCAAATACTCTGCCGAAAGTTTTCCCTCAATAAAGGTACGATTAAAATCGCTATTGATAAGGGCATTCAAAGATTTTTTAAGAGTCTCTTCGTGTTGGGGGCTCGCGCCATCCAAAAGCACATCAAAGCGTTCGCCGATTCCGAACACCTGAGTCGAAGGAATGGAATTTCGCGAGCTGATAATTTGTTTTAAAGTTTTAAGAGAATCAGTTTCTCCATTGGCCGTGGCTTCATAGAGTTGTTTGTAAATATAAGAGAGTGTCGAGTTTAAAACTTCACCTGAGGGATAAACTTTGGCTTGGGGATCGATGGCTTTTGCAGTGCTATTCAAATATTTCAACAGGTTCAGGCTTGTGACTTTATCGTCGCCCGGCAAAGTGATTTTCCAAACACTGCGATTTAAAACAGAGCCCACCGCGTGTTCTAAAAGTCCGCGAGAGCTTTGCAATACGTCGGCGGGAATTGATTCTGGATTTTGAGGACGATAGGTTTCCGGCAAAAATAAATTCGGAAACTCACGTTCTTGGTTAAAATTAAATTGCTCGGCAAATTCGCGGGGGACTTTTGGGTTGTTCAAAGTCTGAGCTTGAGCGTAAAGACCCATCATCGAAACCAAAAATATTGTAAATATAGATTTTAACAATTTCATGATCTCACCTTGCAACAAGAAGTGACATTTCACATACTTAGTTCAAACCCTTGCTATTGCCAGAAGCTTGCCAGGCCCATGGCAAATTTAACGAAGGGGGGGGCTTGATGGCTATCTAGGAGGCTTTCAAGGAGCGTGAATTGTCACATTTTTGGGTGTTAGCACAGATCTCTTAATTGCTTGTCCTCGGGCCTGAACAGGATATGAGATTAAATGAAATCTTAGTTGGAGGTCCTATGAAAGCACTTTTAGCGTTAATAATTACTTTGTCAGCAATTTCGGCTCAGGCCTTTTTTTAGATAATCACTACGGAAAAGTGATTCGCCACGGGAATGTATATACTTGCAGTTTCACAAATCACACGGGGCCTACTTTAAGCTTGAAGAACGAAGGGGTTACTGATCGCGTGAAAAGCTAAAACTTTTGCCCTGCGTTTCAATAGTTAAAAGATTTGAGCCTGCATTTAAAACTCTAAATTCAGCTTGAGTTTTAAAACCCGAAGAACAGCTATGAAAACCCTCACCTCGAATTTTTTCTACCCTCTTCTAAATGCCCTATTACATCGCTCGCTCAGAAAATCAGGACTGACTTCATTCCGAATTATTAAGCTTTGCTTAAAATCTTAAAGAACATCTCAATTTGAGACAGCCCTCACCATGCAATAATAAATTTACGCGGAAATACTGTGACGTCTTTACTCTTCTCTGCCGAAAAGAAGAGAAGATGAATTTCGTTGGGCTCACTTTCCTATTCTTGTTTGCCATGGTCTCAGCCCAAGCTGATGATCTGAAATCCTTTACTCAAGGTCTGGATAAAACTCTTCGCCATGTGAATCGTCCAGAGTACAACAAGCCCTGTGCCGCTGACAGCCTCGCACCGGCCTCGGCGACTCTGGGAATGTATCAAGGACAAAAAGTTACCGTGATCAGTGAGGCTGACGCACAAAAAATATTTGCAGACTTAAAATCACATACTGAAATTCCTTAAGACTTATCTTTTGGAGGCTGCGAAGAACGAGCCCACGAAATGTCGCGCTTACTGATGTTG
>CAZPYX010000090.1:0-16484 GCA_964590635.1 uncultured Bdellovibrio sp. | reverse complement strand
TGAGCTTCCTTGCGTGCCTTGGCGCATCCAGCGGCGATGATTGAATCAAGCTGAGTTGGATTATTCAACAACTCTTTTTTCTTTTCTCGTGGCTCTGCTGAGATTTTCTCAAGGTTTTCCGATAAGCGTGCTTTGCAGTCCCCGCAACCGATTCCTGCAGAGCGGCATCCCGCTTCCACCCACTGTAAATCCTCTGCTGTGGAGTAAAGTTTATGATATCCATACACCGAACATTTTGATGGTTCCCCTACGTCTTCTCTGCGAACACGGGAAGGATCTGTGACCATCAAGTTGACCTTTTTCTTCAGGTCTTTTTCCGACTCTTCCGTCAAATACAAAGTATTGCCGTAAGACTTCGACATCTTTCTTCCATCCAATCCCGTGACCAACGGAATCTCTGTCAGCATGGGATTCATTTCTGGAAGTTTCGCTTTATATAAATGATTAAAGCGGCGAACAATTTCACGGGAAACTTCCAAGTGCGAAACTTGGTCCGCTCCTACAGGAACTTTCTGTGCGCGATAGATCGCGATATCAGCCGCTTGCAAAACAGGATAAGCAAAGCGCCCCAAATTGTGGGTGTCATTTGCCTTCATCTCATCAATGGCATCCTTCCACGTATTCACTCGCTCCAACCACCCCATCGGAGTGATATTCGCGAAGATCATGAAAAGCTCGATATGTTCTGGGATCTGACTTTGCACGAAGAGGGTGCATTTTTCAGGATCCACCCCCCAGGCGATAAACTCCGCGATCATCTCACGGGTCCATGGTGCAATTTCCTTAGGAGATTTATAGGCTGTAGTCATCCCATGCCAGTCCATCGCTCCAAAGAAACATTCGTACTCATCTTGCAGTTGAACCCAGTTTTGCAGAGCGCCGAAGTAGTGACCAATATGAAGTTTGCCGGTCACGCGCATGCCCGACATGACTCTTGGTTTTCTAACTGGCTGTCCAGTCACAGATGAGGCCGCCTGAGTCACATCACTCATACGCCGAAGCCACCCAATGCAAGAGTCACAAGATGGTTATAGCCCCAGAAAACTGGAATCGCCAAAACACGCAACGTGCCTGTCAACACCAAGGCCATCAAAATCATGCTCGTGATATGTTCGTTTTGTTCCAATTTATAGTTCATTTGCGCAGGCAAGAAACGCGCAAGAACCTTACCACCATCCAAAGGATGAAGCGGAATCAAATTGAAAACTGCGAGGAATAAATTAGTGACGATGAAAGCTTTTAAGATCTCAATCAGTCCGCTTGCATAGGTCGCAGTTAAGAAATATTTCGCCACAACTGCGATCAGGATAGAACCCACGACCGCAAGCAACATATTCGAAAGAGGACCAGCCAGGGCAATCCAAAACATATCCACTTTGGGATTTTTCAAATTGCGCGAATTGACCGGAACTGGCTTAGCCCAACCGAAGAAAATCGGTGTCGCCAGGACAATCGACATGATTGGTAAAATCAAAGTTCCAAGGATATCCATATGCGCCAACGGATTCATCGTTAGACGACCCATCATTTGCGCAGTATTATCTCCACGCAAACGCGCCACCCAACCATGTGCGAACTCGTGGAAGCACAGAGCAAAAAGGAACGGGATAAAATAAATGCCTATCTTGGCGCCGATTTCTACAAAATCCATATTCATACCTTTCAAGCTTAGAGTCATACCTAGACCCTTGTCTAGCATGACGAATCACTTGCACATTTAAAGTGCAGCCAGTGTAACACAGCTCGTTAAAAGAAATCCTCTCGTCTTTCCTAAATAATAACCAGATCTTGAATAAAAGTATTGATGTAGAGTATGGTCTTCGCACTGAATACTATTCTTAAGGAGAGACCATGTCTGACGTAACAAACGCACGTCCTGCACTCACAACGCTATCTGAGGACGAAGTTGCATTCCGCGATGCTGTTCGCGCCTTCGCTGAATCCGAAATCAAACCTCATGTGACACATATGGACGAAAAGGCAGAGATGAGCCCTGAGATCCTTAAAAAGCTTTTTGAAATGGGCTTGATGGGTATCGAAACGCCTGAAAAATTCGGCGGCGCGGGCTCTACCTTCACAATGGCTTGCTTGGCGGTTGAAGAAATCGGCCGTGTAGACGGTTCTGTTTCTGTTCTTGTCGACGTTCAAAATACTCTAACTACAAATGCATTCCTTAAATGGGGAACTGAAGCTCAACAATCTAAATACTTGGGCAAAATGGCTTCTGAGTGGGTTGGCGCTTACGCATTGTCTGAATCATCTTCAGGCTCTGATGCTTTTGCATTGAAATTGAAAGCAGAAGACAAAGGTGACAAATGGGTTTTGAACGGCTCAAAACTTTGGATCACGAACGGTAAAGAAGCGAACGTATTTATCGTGTTTGCAAACATTGACCACGCTAAAGGCTACAAAGGCATCACTGCTTTCATCGTAGAAAAAAACTTCCCTGGTTTCAAAGTTGGTAAAAAAGAAGACAAACTTGGTATCCGCGCCTCTTCAACAACTGAATTGTTGTTCGAAAACTGCGAAGTACCAAAAGAAAACGTTCTTGGTGAAGCTGGCAAAGGCTACAAAATTGCCATC
The DNA here is from genome assembly GCA_964590635.1 of uncultured Bdellovibrio sp. Taxonomy (GTDB): domain Bacteria; phylum Bdellovibrionota; class Bdellovibrionia; order Bdellovibrionales; family Bdellovibrionaceae; genus Bdellovibrio. The sequence continues at coordinate 13,901 of CAZPYX010000090.1, read as the reverse complement.
GAAACTTTGAACGAAGGCCGCATCGGTATCGGAGCTCAAATGGTGGGTATCGCACAAGGTGCTTACGAAGCTGCCTTGGGTTACGTTAAAGGTCGTGAACAATTCGGAAAACCAATCGCTCACTATCAAGGTGTTCAATTCCAGTTGGCAGAAATGCGCACTGAATTGGAAGCAGCTCGTTTGATGGTTTACAATGCCGCTCGTCTTAAAGATGCTGGCCAAGACTTCATCGAATCAGCAGCGATGGCTAAACTTTACGCTTCCCGTGCCGCAGAGAAAATCACTTCTAAAGCTATCGATTTATTCGGTGGTAACGGCTTCACAAAAGAGTACCCAGTTGAGAAGTTCTGGAGAGATGCAAAAATCGGCCAAATCTATGAAGGCACGACAAACATGCAGCTTCAAACCATCGCAAAAATGGAACTAGATAAGTAGTCGAGTCCGCTGGACTTAAGGTAAATCTCATATCACTATGGGGTATGAGATTTACTTCAGCGATTCTTTTTAGTTTTATTTTGTCGTATCAAGCCTATGGCGTCGAAGTTTCGGCGCCAGTTGTATCAACGGCTGCTTCAACCGCTACATCTGTCTTTAGACTTCATCTTTCCAACGAACCTTCCAGTCTTGATCCAAACAAACAGAAGACTTCTGCCTCCAGCTATCTTCTTGGAAATCTCTTTCGCAATCTTTTTACTTTTGATGACAAAAACGGTCTCGTCCCGGATCTCGGCGAAAGCTGTTCGCGCGCCAAAGACAAAAGCTTGATCTGCAAAATCAAAAAAGACCAACAGTGGAGCGACGGCACAGCAATTACGGCAGAAGATTTCATTCGCACCTACAAAAAAATACTCAATTCGAAAACTGCGGCTCCCCGAGCGGATCTTCTTTTTAAAATCAAGAATGCCCTCGATATTTATCGCGGGCAAAAAGATGCAAATACCTTGGGAGTATCAGCGCTTGATTCGCGGACCTTGAAATTTGAATTTTCTGAAGCGGATCCTGACTTTGAATACAACCTGACTAACTTTATTCTAGCCCCGACCAAAGAAGATCTAAACGTGGTCTCGGGACCTTATAAAATAAAGGAATGGAAAAAAGGTCAGCGCCTTATCTTAGAGCCGAATTTTAAATACAAAGCGGGTCATCCGCAACGACCTCAAGTGGAATTCTTATTTATCGAAGAAGACACCGTAGCTTTGCAATTGTATGAAAAAAATGAACTGCAATTCCTGCGCAGACTCCCCACTCTTTTTATACCTAAATACAAAGATCGAAAAGATTTCAACTGGATTCCCGTCACTCGCTTTGACTATATCGGGTTTGGTCCTGAGCTAGCCGACCAGGAAGATATTCGCAAAGCCTTTATCTACTCCCTGAACTATGAGGAGCTTCAGAAGATTTTCTCTTCCGTGGGACGCCCTGGCTGTGCGGGACTTCCCGATTCTTGGTTTCCTAGTAAGGCCCCTTGTTTTGATTATGACCTCAAAAAAGTTTCTGCTATAAAAAGCTCTAAAACTTACACCTTGATGTTTTCTGCCCTGGGCGGCGAGGATCACAAGCGTGCCACGGAATGGATGCAAGATCAGTGGGTGAAGAATGCTCATCTAAAAACTAATCTTCAAGTCAAAGAGAACAAAGTCTACTTGGCAGAACTTCAAAATAAAACTCCTGCTCTCTTCCGCAAAGGAGTGGCGCCGGATCGACCAACTTGTTTGGCGGCCCTGGAAACCTTTGCTCCGTTAAGTGCTGAAAACTATATCCGCTTGAACTCCCCTGAGTACAAGAAAATCCTGGACTCTTTAGGGAAGTCCAGCAAGCAGGCGGAACAGAAGAAACTGTGTTTGGCGGGGGTTGAATACCTCATGAATCATCATCTTTTAATTCCAATGGGGTCGATTCATTTCTCGATTTTGGCCAAAACTGAATTTAGCGACTGGAAGCTGAATCAAATGAATCAGCTGGACTTGTCTCAGCTCCACCCAGGCCCTTAAACTAGAAACCTATGACATCATCATCTCAGTCCGTCGATATTCACAAAGATCAGCTCATTTTTAACGAAGGGGATGCTGGCGACTGCGCCTATATCATTGAAAAGGGTCGAGTCCTTGTCTTCATAACAAAAGATAAAGAAGAAATTCCTCTTTCAATTTTAGGTGAAGGTGAAATCTTTGGTGAGATGTCTTTGATCGACAACCAAAATCGCTCCGCATCTGTTCGAGCCTTAGAGGATGTCACTCTAGGCATCGTCACCAAACAGCAATTGCTAGAACGTATTTCAACGGCAGATACCGTTGTACAGCTTCTAATGCGCGTTCTTTTGAAGCGCCTTCGTCGTAACAATGTTCACAGCCGCGGCGTCACTCGCATTGGCGAATTGCAACTTGAAAACACCGGCATTGGTGACGACAAAACTCAATCAGCCCTAGATCAAATCAAATTAGAAAACCAAATCTTTTTGGCTTTCCAAAATAAAGAGTTCGAACTTTTCTATCAACCAACTACCGAACTTAAATCCCGTAAGATTGTGGGATGCGAAGCTTTGCTTCGTTGGAAGAGCCCTACCCAAGGGTTGATTTCTCCGAATGTCTTTATCGACGTCATCGAAAATTCTTCCATGGTTATTCCTATTGGTCACTGGATCATCAATCAAGCTTTGAAGGACCTTAAGACCATTCGCGATCAACTGATTGCCAATAAAAAAGAAAAAGTGGCTGACGAGTTCATGATGAGTATCAATATCTCAGGTCGCCAATTCACTCATACGGATTTTGTGAATAACTTAGAAGATCTTCGTGAAAAACATGATCTACCAACAAAGAATATCAAATTGGAAATGACCGAAAGAATTATGATGGATGGAGCTATCGCTCTTGATGCCCTTCATCAGTGTCGCGCTCAGGGTTACGCAATTTCCATTGACGACTTCGGCACAGGCTTTTCAAGCTTGCAGTACCTCACACAAATGCCAATCAGCTTCTTAAAGGTCGATCGATCATTTGTGATGAAAGTTTTAAGTGACCCCAAATCCCGCGCAGTTGTAAGTTCGATTATTCACTTGGCCCATGCGATGGATATCGAAATTATTGCTGAGGGAATTGAGACAAACGAAGAATCCATTGTTCTTGAAACTTTGGGCGCTCGTTATGGCCAAGGATATCTCTTCTCGAAACCAGTTGAGTTCTCGAGTTTTATTAAGCTTCTTTGAGTATCTTAATCGAAACTCTCGTTACACCTTAAAATTTTCAATACTGACATCTATAAACTTCAAGATTGATCTAAAAAAACACCGACAGTTAAATGCCGGTGTTTTTTTAAAAATTCTTGTTTTAGGATTCTTTCAAAGAACAGATAAAAACTCAAATTCCACAACTTCTCGAACTGGATCTGAACTATTGATCCAAGAGCTTCAAAGTCACAAAAAACAGATCATATTGTCTGCATTGTTACCCCACAAATCAATGTTAGTGGAACGCTCACAAAAGAAGAAAATTCAGAGTTCAAAATTCAAATTTTAAAGAATAAAAAAGTGGATTCGAGCGCTTCTCTTTCAACCATGGAAGTCATCCCTCGAGATAGGTACCCGGCAAAAAGCGCCGTACCAAATTGAGATAAATTAAACAGAAGCGATTTTCTATTCAGTCAACTAAAGTCCGTCAGACCAACGCCGATAAGCTCTTTGTCTTAAGACTATTAACCAGCTTAAGAGTCAACTGGGGGTTCTTACATGGCTGACAAAAAGTTTGAAAAGCAAATTCCAAATAACGTAGTTTCACTTGAGTCTTCTAAATGCTGCGGTGAAGGTTGCAAGAAAAAGTCTGAAAAGGCTGGCTTCTGTGCTGAGCATTTCGACTGGTTTAAGGCAGGCTTGATCACTAAAGAAGGTATGAAAGCACCTGATTTTGATAAGAAGCACTACTACTATGTAGCTTCTAAAAAAGCTGCTTAATCTACTCTGGCGAAGCCAGAGTGTAGACAAACGTTTCCATTTATCGATTTCTACCGTTAAGCTTTAATCTCCGTTAAAGCTAAAAAAGCCAGGTTTTCTCACCTGGCTTTTTACTTTTTAAAATCTAAGTTCGAACAGATCTTCTAGAATACATGTCCATAGAAGGCCACAAAGATCGCAACGCCGAAAACAAAGTACTTAACACCCACCATAAATGCCTCACGCATTGCCATAGAAGCCCCCTCTTAACTTCTCTTCGGGCCAGACCTCTGCTAACATAAGTCCAATTTGTCTCAAATCAACTCTACGAGGAGTTTCAGTATGAAAAAAGCCGCTCTTATCACTGGAGCCAGCAGCGGAATCGGCGCCGCCGCCGCTATCGAATTTGCAAAGAACGGTTATTTCGTTTACCTGATGGGAAGAAATAAAGAGCGACTTCAAGAGGTGGCTTTAAAATGTCGCAGTGGTGCTTCCATCATGTCCTGCGATATGACTGACACCCAAGCCTTAGACAAACGCCTGAATGAAATGCTGACTACTAAAATTCATCGCATTGAGGTGGTGGTTAATAACGCTGGCATCTTTGATCGTCACTCCACAGAAGAAGGCACGGACGAAATCTGGGAAAAAGAATTTACAGTCAACCTTCTAGGTCCGGTGCGCATCACGCGGGCCTTTTTTCCTTATTTTAAAGAGCAAGGTGGCGGGCAAATCGTCAATGTCTCTTCAACCTTAGGACTCAGACCTCAAGGACCGACTTCATCTTATTCAGCAGTAAAGGCAGCCATGGTCAACTGGACCTCCAGTTTGGCCATCGAAGGTGGGCCTTTTAAAATTCGCGCGAACTGTGTTTGCCCAGGAATTGTCGACACCCCTATCCATGGCTTTCATACCTTAGAGGCTGATAAAAAAGCCCTGACTGTTGATGGAATGAAGGACCTTCAACCCTTGGGTCGCATCGGCACCCCTGACGATATCGCCAAGGCGATCTACTTTTTGGGCTCAGACAATTCAAGCTGGGTCACAGGAGCTATTCTGCCCGTTGACGGTGGAATCAACCTGTTATGATCCTGACTTTAAAGCAAAGCTTTAGCAGCGCCCATCTTTACAACCAACCCCTCTGGAGCCCAGAGGAAAACCTTAAGCATTTTGGTAGATGTTACACGGAACATGGGCACGGGCATAATTACACCCTCGAAGTAGGCTTCAAAACCTCTGAAAAGGACCTTCAAGTAAAGCATGAAGAGTATAAGACTTTGCTGAAAACTTTATGTAACAGACTCGATCATGAGCACTTGAATTTTGTAATCCCAGAGTTTAAAACTCAGATCCCCACAACTGAAAACATTGCTCTTTATTTTCTTAATAAACTTAAAGAGACCCTTTCAGAAAAAGACCTGAGTCATATCCGACTTTACGAGATGAGTGACCTTTGGACGGAGATCCGCCTATGAGCGAAGATAAAGTACGACTTTCAAAATTAATGGCAGAAAGAGGCATTTGCTCTCGTCGCGAAGCGGATGATTATATTTCCCGTGGCTTAGTCTTGGTTAACGGCGAAAAAATTGATCAACTGGGCACCAAGGTCAGCCCCAACGTTAAAATCACCCTCGAAGCCCAGGCGCTCAAACAACAAAAACGCTTGGCAACGATCATCCTCAACAAACCCGTGGGCTATGTTTCCGCACAGCCAGAGCCTCAATACACACCGGCTATCCGCTTAATCACTCCCGATAATCAGTTCGGTGAATCCAAGACGCGACTCACTCCAGATCTTCTTCGCGGGATCGCCGTGGCGGGTCGCCTTGATATCGATTCCCAAGGACTTTTACTCTTCACTCAAGATGGTCGTATCGCAAAAAAAATCATCGGCGAAGAGACCAAGCTTGAAAAAGAGTACTTAGTCCGCGTTGAAGGCCGCCTTCCTCAAGATAAATTAGAACTTCTGCGCCATGGACTTTCATTGGATGGAAAACCCCTGAAGCCAGCCCAGGTTGATTGGCTCAATCAAGATCAACTTCGCTTTATCCTGAAAGAAGGAAAGAAACGTCAGATCCGCCGTATGTGCGAAGCTGTCGGGTTAAAAGTTACAGGGCTAAAACGCGTGCGCATTGGCAATCTTCGTCTTGGCAAGCTTCCTGAGGGCCAATGGCGCTTCCTCGAAGACGATGAATCATTAGATTAATTTCGCTCTTGTTTTTAAAAGAGCCTGCCATTAAAAGCTATCCATGCGATTTTTACTGGCTCTTCTTTTTATCATTCTGCCAATCCTATCCCATGCGAACTGCTCCGCCAGCGCTGACTCTTGTGAATTCTATCGCTGCATGGAGCGCGAACAATCCTGCGGTAAGCACGGATACTGGCGCGAATTTGGTTACCCTTATTGCCAAAAATTCCTAACAACTCAAGATCGCTTCTCTTTGACATCCCAACGCTGGCTGACGGATGTGCGTGAATGCCTTCAACAACGCGTGGGAGAATCCGTTGAGCACACCAGCTGTTCTAGCACATATCGCATTGCCATGGACAGTCACATTTCATGTTATGTCGATACAGGATTTTGCGAGTTGAGTTTTCCAGAACAATTAAAAATATTTTGGAATCTCAAAGGAGCTCTTCGTCGTCCGATCACTTGGAAAGAGGCTCATTTGCTAAATAAAGCCTGTGCAACTAAAGAGAATCCTCAGCCTCTTCGAGATCTGTTTGTTGGACAATAAATTTTTTCCGCCCTGGATCTGAAACCTCATCTCCACTCTGAGCTTCATCCATCAAAGACGCATAATAATGCATGACCAAACTTCCATTGCCAAGGGTCGCAATCAATCCCTGAATAGCCGCCTGCGGAACAGCAGGACATCCCCAGCTTAAACCCAGGCGACCATACTTCATCCCAGTAAGTGGATCTATGGAGTTTATAAAATCCTCATCTGCATACCAAGCTCCGTGCAATACGATATCACGGTTGTAAGCTTGATCATTGGACCCTTGCAAACCATACATACGAAGAGTTCTTCCGTATTTTCCTAGATAAGAATCCCCTGTAAGATAGATGCCTAAGGACGTTTGTTTTGAGTCTTTGATATTACTAAATTTAAAAGCGAAATTGCTCTTGCCACTACCAAGACCGTGCGAAGACAAGTATTTCACAACCTCCCCCGTCTTAAGATCCAACAAAAAAAATCGTAAATTCGTCGAGGCAATTCCGTAATCAACTATGACCACCTTACGTGGACTCTCCAACGTCACGGTTTTATGCGAACGGATTCGCTTTGACTCCTCACAAGGAGCGACACTATTGGGGTCCACAGCACCCGCACAGATATAGATATCTTGCGAAAAACTTCGTCCTTTGAAATCATCCATGAATTTGATCAATCGATTCAAGGCATCCACAGGGACCCCTTGAGCAAGGATCTTGCGAACAATGCCGGCAGCAGGGGTTGCATGCGCCCCCACACAAAACAGAGTCATAAATATCGTCAATCCAATATGTCTGGTCACAAAGCCTCCAAGCGTCATACACGATGATCACCGATATTATATAAGAGGCTGACTTCGAAAGATGAATCCCTCTCGAGAGAAACTAATAAAATACACCATGGGCAAGTGACAAAGTTTTAGACAGTGACGACCTTAAGGGGCTTTTAATGTTTATTGTACTTGTGTAATCAAATTAACTTAACAGCGATCTTGAATTTTCTGGGACTGTGTTTTGCTTTACTCCAAACAGATTGAAAACCCGCGTTTATTATTTGAAGATCGAAGGGATAAAGCTCCATGGGAAATCTATTAAAATGGCTCACCAGAATTTCTCTATTCGCCTCTCTTTTTGCGGGATCCTTGGCGAATGCAAAAACATTTTGCAGCATGACTTTGAATTCTTCTGATGAGATTGAAACCTTCCGCAAAAATCTTACAGGTCAGGGGTTCGACTTTGTTGAATTAGTCCCGCAAAGCAAAGATCCGTTGTGGTTTAAAAAAGCCTGTGACTCTGGAATTCAATGTGATGTTCTTTTAATTTCAGGACACTTCGGGGGACTCTTCTTTGGAGAAGGCACCTCTACAACTATCGGCATCGCCGAAATGGAGCAAGCAAGCTGTCGCAACACGTGTCCAGGCATTTTAAAAAATCCTAAAGAAGTTTACCTCATGGGCTGCAACACCCTAGCGACTCAAGCTAAAGATCATCGCACGATCACCGAGTATTTAAATGTCCTTATAAACGATGGTATTCCCTTGGACTTTGCAGAGCAGGTTGCAGCCTCTCGTTATAGCCAACAAGGTTTCAGTCTTGAGAAACGCTTCTCTGCGATCTTTAATAACTCTAGCAAGCTTTATGGTTTCTATAGCACAGGCCCCTTGGGTGCGTCGGCAGCCCCTCGTCTTCGTCAATACTTAAAGCAAGTGGGTTCTTATACAAATCATCTCGAAAAATTATCCGAGACGCCGAACAACCTTTTGTTGTCACAGTTTAAAGATACGAACTTTCGAGAAACTATTCCCACCAAGACATTAGATGCTAAATCCCGGGGACTTTTCTGCGCACTTCGCAGTACGGACCCTTCCCAGCAATCACAAGCCCTGCGCCAAATTGTTGAAGAAAAGAAAATAGTTTCTTTCTTTGATTCCATCGCCAATCAAGTGAACGAACTACAAAGCAGTTTGTTCAATGTTCTGGATGCACCCACAAAAGAATCATTGAAGCAAACCCTAGGGACTATTTCTGCTAATAATAAAGATCTTGTCACTATTCAGTATGAAGTTCTTAAAGTGTCTCGCTCTGTGGGGCTTCTTGACAACACGACGACTTTGAAAAAGATCTCGGCTCTTTTGGAACAAGCCTATGGCCAAGATTTAAGTTACTCAAAGGTGAGTCAAATCTGCGGCATTCTGAAACAAGAGCCTGACCTGCAAAATTTGAATGTTGAAAAGATTCGTACTCTGTCAGCGATTTCTCCGTACTTTCTGCTAACGTTGGCTTGCTATCCGAAATTGGAAAACCAAACAAAGTACTTCCTCTTTGAGAAGCTTTTCTATCCGGAGCAGCCTTTTGAAAGAACTATGGCCTTGCAAATCTTAAAACCGCATTGGGTTCAAGATGATATCCCTTGGGTATCTTCTGCCTTAAGTGCCAATGACAATTCACTTAGACTGCGTATTTATTTAAGTGCTCGCAAGCTGCTCTATCCGTATCGCAACTCGATTCTGGGTGCGCCGGGCTTATCTTCTTGCATCTTAAAGAGCGAGAATGAAGGGGGCACTCAAGAAGGCACTAACTGGGGCTGCTTGACTGACAACAACAGTGAGCTGACTGTGGATGTCTGCGATCATTTTGCGAGTTTAAATCCAGATCCAGAAAACTCGGACGACATGCGCTGGTATTGCTGGAGCAAAACCAAGGATCGCCTTTTGAATCAACGTCCAGAGTGCTATGCTCTGGCGAACTCCATGGGCATTCTTGGTAATCAGATGAAACAGATTTGGAATTGCAGCAATCGCTAGCAACTCCTTAAACGGGCCCTTGCTTAAAGCTTGGGTACGGATTCAAGAAGTCTAGACGAAGATCTTCATAGTACTTAATCTCTTCATCGGTAAATCCGGCTTTGGTGCGAAGCACGCGATTGATGGGCTCGATACGTTTTGGCAACCGAATGCGCAAGGCATCCATGCGTGCCGGGAAGTCTTCTGAAGAATCTATTTTTTGCAAACGACAGATCTCGCGGTACCAACGGGAACCGAAGTCCACATGGCCAATCTCTTCAAAGTTAATTTGCTTTACAATTTTTTGGATAGTCTCTTTTCCTGTAGTCGCCTCAAGGCGGCGAATCAGAGTATCCCCGGCATCTAGACCACTTCCCTCCAGGTACCGATGCACGATCAGAATACGATCTAGCAAAGTGTCCTCGGGAGCCACAGCCCTCCAAAGTGCTGAGTGAACCGGCCAGTCTCCCCATTTGAATCCTAAAGAATGGATAGCCTCAAGGCACATGCGTAAATGTTGAGCTTCAGAGATAGTCACCGCCGCCAACTCTTCTTTAAAACCCCGGGGAGCTTCTGGATACTCAACCAAAGTTCGCACTCCCAGTTCCATGGCTTGAAGTTCAATGCTGGCTAAATCATGGAGCATGCGAGCTTGCCCCTCTGGAGTTGAGAAGCCTTTTTTGGGTGGATGAAGTTTTGGATGCAACAAGTCAATGTCGCGGACTGGGTCCAGGGGAGCTGGATAGGCCGCCTTCAATTTGAAGGCATCCTCACAGGACTCCTCAATGCGTTCAATTTTTTCCCAGACATCGGTGATTTCAAAAGCAAACATGGCCTGTTTTACATGCAGCTCCCGCGCTTGCCAAATATTAACTGATTTGATTGTATATAGAGCATGGGAAAATCATGGAAAACAGCAGGTAAAGTAGAGAAAGCCCAACAAAAGGGTCAAATATTCACAAAGCTAGCGCGCGAGATTCAAGTTGCCGCTAAAGCTGGAGGCCCTGACCCCGCTGCCAACTCTCGTCTAAGACTAGCAATTGATGCAGCTAAGGCAGTCTCTTGCCCGAATGATACAATTGATCGCGCTATCAAAAAAGGTGCGGGTCTTTTGGATGACGGCAAAATCATCGAAGAGTTGATGTATGAAGGCTACGGCCCCCATGGCGTCGGCGTTATCGTTGAGTGCCAAACAGACAACAAACATAGAACAGCTCCAGAAATGCGCCACGCTTTCAAATCGCACGAAGGCAACATGGGTGAATCTGGTTCTGTGGCTTGGATGTTTGAACGCGTAGGTCTTCTCGAAGGCACGAAGCCAGGATCTTTCGATCCCGATGAAGAAGCTATCGAAGCTGGCGCTAACGAAGTATCTAAAGGCGAAGAGAATTCTTATGAGTTCTTCACTGGCGCTGAAGATTTAGATGCTGTTCGCGATGCTTTGGTAAAACGCGGCTGGAAAATCGAAACTTCTGAATTGTCTTACAAGGCAAAAAACATCACGGAACTTTCTGACGAACAAAAGAAAGACGTCGAAGAGTTCTTAAACTATTTAGATGATATGGACGACACTCACAGAGTGCACGCAACTATCTAATTCTAACCAACAACCTTAACTAAAAACAAAAAGGGCTTCTGATGAAGCCCTTTTTTTATTTCAAAAATAGAACGCTAGTTTCTTATTTTTTCTGATGTTCAGCTTTTTTAGCTTTGCACGCAGAAATCACATCAGAACCCACGCTCACGCCAGCCACTGATTGACCCGCAAGAACCGGTTGCATGCAGTCTTTATAAAGACCTTTCTTTTCTTTATGTTCACCCTTAACAAAGCCCGCAGATTCACAAGCAGCTTTGATTTGTTGGCAAGGATGATCAGCTTTTTGAGCGAATGCACTTACTGAACCCAATACGATCATTGCAGCGATAAGACTTTTCATAACGAACCCCCTGGTTTGTTTCGCTCCGACATTTAACGAAGCAGTTGTTAAGTAAAGGCTAACCGACCAGCATTAAAGTCCGATGAGTTTGGAATTAATATTTGTTAATTATAAGATTACAGAAACTTCGAAAAACCAAATCATTTTGAGATTCGCCCGCCCATATCCACTCTGACAAATCCCCTCCATCACAGTCATTCGCTCGACTAATGATCTAAAAGGTACGGACACACTTTTGGTTTCGCATGTGCGACACCAAAAGTGTGTCCGTACCTTTTAGGATTTTGATTTTAAGAGGTAATCGAAGGCCATTGCGTAGTTTTTGATTTGCTTGAGCATGGAGTGGAGGCCGTTGGCGCGGCTGGGTGAGAGGTTTCCTTCGAAGCCTAGGGCTTTTAGGAATTCAGGGGGTGTTGCTAAAACTTCGGCGGGAGTTGAACCGGAGTAGACGTTTAATAGCAAGGCCACGAGACCTTTTACAATCAGGGCGTCGCTGTCTCCTTGGAGGATCATTTGTCCTTTGTCGTTTAAGGCAGCGTGTAGCCACACTTGTGATTGGCAGCCTTTCACAATGTTTTGCTCGGACTTAAGGCCTTCTGGCATTTCAGGCAAAGCCTTACCCATATCGATGATCTTCTTATAGCGATCTTCCCACTGTGTGTGGTGCGAGAAATCGGCGATGACTTTGCTTTGACGTTCCTGAATGGTCTGCATGGGTCCTTAATCTTTCAGCGCTGAAGGCAGTTGCGGGATCATTTCAAATAAATCTTCTTCCAAAGACTGACCTGTTTCACCGAGCATTTCGTGGAAAGCTTTTTTATCTAAATTAGAGACAATCTCAAAGGACTTTTTATAAAAATCTTCCTGATCTTCATAATAACCATTCCACAGCTCGCGCGCTTTACTTTCAGTCATAAACCAAGACTTTTTCTCTGCCGCGGTTCCATCAAAACGGTTGTGATAATCAAGTAACGTCATCACTTGGCGAGGAGAGAAATCCAACATCACCAAAGCTTCTTCGAGCAACGCAAGCTCTACATACCAAAGGTAATTGCTCAGCTTCTCCCAAAATTGCTCTCCTTTTTTTCCGTAGGAGCTTTTACAGAAGAAGGTTGTGCACACAACGCCGCGATTTCTCCACACGTTGCAGTTTTGGTTTTCTTTATTGAAGTAAGGACAGAGCCAATCTTCGCGCTGACCAAATTCATGTTCTTCACGATTATTAAATGGAACTTGATAGGCCACCGGGGCGACCAAGCCAATGGGCAAAGCGTATTCTCTGCGCTCGATCTTTCCACGGAAGATCTCGTGGGCTTTGGTCGAAGACGGTTCGTTAAAAATCGCCCCCACCATGAAATTCGGCAGGAAGGGGTGAAAGGTGCAGCACTTTAAGTCTTCACGATAATGAATCTTCCCCATTTCGCGAGGTCGAGACATCGCGCAGGTATCACATGTGGCTTTTTTTTCTTCAGGAGAGAAATTTAAAATTTCTCTCGGAAGTAAGTTTCCGTAAATTTGGGGAAGTTGATATTTTAAATTCATCTGTTCTATCTACACTCCGACTTCGTCGGAGTAGTGGTTTACCGTTATTTTTTTTGACAACGCTCTGTCAGTCTTTGTTTTAACTCGGGAAGGTTTGGATATACACCGACATCATCCCATTTCCAAACAAAGTCATTACAACGCATAAACTTTGGAAAAGCCACTGAGCCAACGTCATAGTCCTTCGTTTGCTTCAGAATGGCGCTCGCAATATTCTCGGCCACCCATTGCACGGACGCCTCTGAAAGCATCCCAGCCTTCTTGAGCTCAAAAGAAACCTCTATAGGGGTGACAAATCCCACCTGATCCGCATAGGGCTTCACCCCCGTCTCTTCACGGGCCTTGCTTGAGTAAACAAGACGAATGAATTGATAAAAACGCACGCCTTTGCCTTGGAATTCGTTTTTGATTTGCTCATAAACTTCGGCGTCTTTTTCACCATTGTCGCCAAAGAAGATCACAGTGTCTGGGATTTCCTTATTCATGATTCCGCGGATTGTGATCAGTTTGTGGGTTTCAAGACTTAAATTAGTGCGCGGAATATAAACTCCTGCTGGGAAGTTTCCGTTGCGCAAAAAATTATTATGGGTTTTCTCCACCACCAAGCTGGGGCACGGGACACGTAATAAATTGAAAGATCCGAAGTGTCTTTTTTGATCAAATCAAAAAGTTCAGACATTCCCAGAAAGCGGCTTTTTTCATCGAAAGAATAACTAGCGGCGCTACTTAGATCCAAAACGTTGGCAAGTTTGATCGTATCATCCACGTCACTCACCAAAAGAGTTTTGGCCTGCCCAACGGATAAAAATAAGAACACAATTGCAAGAAGAGAAACACTTTTCATAAGACCCTCCGAAGGAAAGTCTTATTACTAGAGTCCCTGCTGGTCAAAGCGAATACTGAATTCATTTGGGGCCACTTTGACCTCTAATGTCCCTTCTGCATTATGAAAGGTTACGGCATTGCTAGAATAAAATTGTGCCGCTAGTGCTTGG
>CAZPYX010000089.1:0-16523 GCA_964590635.1 uncultured Bdellovibrio sp. | reverse complement strand
CAAGAGTTGCTTCGAACTCTCTTCGCTTGCAGGCCGATAAGGCCCGGGTTGCCGGAGATATTAAAGAGGCAAAGCAAACATACAGATCTTCCGCCGATTCGTTAGAAGTAGTGATGAACGATGCGAAAGCGGCAAAATCAGATCGAGACTTTAAAGTAGCTGCTGGAATCAATGCAAACGCTGAACGCTATGATAAAGCTGCTGACTATTTCCTAAAGAGCTTCTCTGCAGAAAGAGACACCAATAAGAAAGCGGTCGCGGTTTTTGAGGCTTTGAACCGCGAAAAAGATGAGTTGCGCGTTATCGCATATAAAAACTCCTCGAATGCTTCGGCGCAAATGAACTATGAGACCCACCGTAAGCTTATTGAGGCCGTGGTGAATAATCCTCAGTTCAAGCTCGGTGACGCCTATATGCGTGAACTTTTAAAGCCTTAATCAACGGTTAACTATTCGATAAGAGGAAGATTTTCGAGAACATCCAGTTTCTTAAAAAATCTTTCTTTTTCGTTGCCAACAATCACTGCGAAGCTTAATCTCTTCTTCTTCCTGAAAAGCTGAAAAAAATAGCATGTATTAGGTTGACAAAGCCTAGTGCGAAGTGGCATTTGTCATTGGCTTAATTCGGGTAGCTGGAGGTCAAAGATGTACGCGATTATTCGTACTGGCGGTAAGCAATATAAAGTTCAAGCTGGTGATGTGGTTCAAGTAGATAAACTTGAGCAAACACTTGGCGCAGAGTTTGAAATCAACGAAATTTTGATGGTTGGTGGTGAGTCCACTCATGTTGGTCAACCTCTTGTTAAAGGCGCGAAAGTAACTGTTGTTGTTACTAAGCAAGCTAAAGACAAAAAGAAAATCGTTTTCAAAAAGAAACGTCGTCAAGGTTACAGAAAATTTGCAACTCACAGACAAGAGTTCACAGAACTTTTCGTGAAAGCAATCACTTCACCTGACGGTAAAGTAACAAAAACAGATGCTACGCCTAATGTTGTAGACGTCGATGGCAAACGTGCTGATGCCCAAATGGCTCGCATCAATGCTCGTATCGAACGTGCTGAAAGCAAATCAAAAGGCGAAGAAGTTGTAAAAAAAGCTGCTAAAAAAGTAGTTGCTAAGAAGAAAGTTGCTAAGAAAGCAGTTAAGAAAACTGCTAAAAAAGCGACTAAAGCTGGCGCGAAGAAAAAAGTAGCTAAAAAGACTTCTAAAAAAGCGTAATTTAATTTTAAGAGAGGTTTGTCATGGCAAGTAAAAAGGCCGGTGGTAGTACAAAGAATGGTCGCGATTCTCAGAGTAAACGTCTTGGCGTAAAACGCTTTGGCGGTGAAAAAGTTCTTTCGGGAACTATCATTGTTCGTCAACGTGGAACTAAATTCCATGTTGGTAACAACGTAAAAATCGGTCGTGACCACACGATCTATTCTGTAATCGAAGGTCTCGTTAAATTTGAACGTTTCGCCAAAGATCGTTTCAAAATCAGTGTTTATCCTAAAGCTGTTTAATCTACATCCGTAGTTAAACGTCTTCGATAAGCACCAAGAGATTTTTTCAATACATAAAAAGGAGCCATCCAAGGCTCCTTTTTTGTTGTATAAGTCCTGTTTCAAATGGTGCTGTTATGAAATTTATCGACGAAGTTAGAATCACATTAGCCTCAGGCCGTGGCGGCCCTGGATGCGTCAGTTTTCGCAGAGAATCTATGCAGGCTCGTGGTGGCCCAGATGGTGGCGACGGCGGTAAAGGTGGCAATCTTGTTATTCGCACCTCAAGACATATCAATTCCCTTGTAGATCTTAGACAAAATAAAAGATACGCAGCTAGAAATGGCGGGATGGGCTCTGGCCGTCAGCGTACAGGTGAAGACGCGGAAGATCTTGTATTGATTGTTCCTGAGGGAACTATCTTCCGTAATATGGATGGTGAAATCATCATCGATATGACTGGTATTGATGAGCATGTTCTTCTTAAGGGCGGTCGCGGTGGTAAAGGAAATGAATTTTTCAAAACCAGCGTGAATCAAGCTCCAGAACATGCCCAACCCGGCGAAGAAGGTGAAGAGATCGAAGTTAAACTCGAGCTTAAACTAATCGCTGACGTTGGTATCATTGGATTCCCTAATGCTGGGAAGTCGACTTTGATTTCTCGTATCTCGGCGGCAAAACCAAAAATCGCAGACTATCCGTTTACAACTCTGACTCCAAACTTGGGAGTAGTTAAAGCGGGTGACTACAGTTCATTTGTGGTTGCGGATATTCCGGGTCTGGTAAAAGGCGCACACGAAGGTGTGGGTCTTGGTATTCAATTCTTGAAGCACGTTGAACGTACTCGCATCTTTATCCATTTGGTAGATGCCTCAGGTATGTCAGGACGTGATCCTCTTCAAGATTTTGAAGACATCAATTATGAATTAAAAATGTACGATGAGAATAACAAGGACAAAGAGGGTTTCTTTCCTCTATCGACACGTCCTCAATTTGTTGTTCTCAATAAAATCGACACTCTCAGTACCGATCAATTGCAGAAACTATTGGGTTCCTTCAAAAAAGTAACTGGCACTGCTCCTTTGGCCATTTCTGCGGTGACCGGCAAAAACATCAATGAACTTGTTGTTGAGTTGGGTCGTCAAATCTTGAAACAGGAAGAAGAATAATGAAAATCGGTATTTTTGGTGGAAGCTTCAATCCTCCGCACATGGGACATATCAACGCCATTCAAACAGTGGCGAAGAAAATGGGTTTGTCTAAAATCCATATCGTTCCTGCAGCTCAGAATCCTCTTAAAACTCCAGTAGAAGGTCCAACGGCTGAGCAACGCCTTGAATTGACGAAGTTGGCTTTTGCTTCTTACGGTGACACTTACTTAGTAGATGACCAAGAACTGAAACGTGGTGGTAAGAGCTACACAATCGATACAGTTCTTGAGCTTCGCAAGACGTACGACGCTGCTGATTTGTATTTGATCGTAGGCGCAGACAAGTTCGAAGAATTGGCTCAGTGGAAAGACTATCAAAAGATTCTTTCTGAAGTGAATCTAGTGATCACGACTCGTCCTGGTTACGATGTTCCTGAATCATTGGATGAAATGCCAGGTTATTTGAAACCGTTGGTAGCTGACTTTGATTTCAACTTCATTGAACTCACTACGGGTCGCAATATCCAATTCATCACTTTGCGTGATATCGAGATTTCTTCTAGCGAAGTTCGTAAATGGCTTCGCACTGGAAAGCCCGTGGAAAAATATCTTCCACTGGCAGTAGAGTCTTATATCAAAGAACACAAGCTTTACAGAAATCTTGGCGAGCGCATCAGCGACTACAAGAAATTTGCAGAGTTCTGTGCAAATGTTTTGTTCTCTAAAAAAGGTATCAATGTACGTGCCTTCGATTTGACGAAAATGACGGCGCCTAGCGAATACACTGTGATTGCTTCGGGTACTTCAACTCGTCATGCGGCTGCGATGGCTGAAAACATCGTGATGGCTGTTAAAGAAGAGTACAATCTTCATCCATTAAGCGTCGAAGGTATCGACGAGGGCCGCTGGGTTCTTGTGGATTACGGTTCTTTGATTGTTCACTTGTTCTATGACTTCGTTCGCCAAGAATACAGTCTTGAGAACTTGTGGAGACAAGGTGTAGATCTTGGATTCAAAGATCCAGATGCTGGCAAAGTAGGACCTCAGTAATCATGAAGTTCGTCTTGTACAATCTCGCCACGGCTAAAGAGGCTTGGGCTGATGAAGTCTGCGAGTTGTACAAGAAAAAGATCTCATTTTTTATCCCATTCGATGTACAAAGTTTGAAAGCAAAAAAGTCTGCTCGTGAAGACGCAGACTTTAAGCGCAATGAAGAATCCGAACTCATTCTAAAAAATATCAGCAACGACGATTACGTCATTCTATTCGACGAACGTGGCTCAAGTTTCGATTCCATTCAGTTCGCAAAAAAAGTAGAAGGCATCCTAGGAAGTTCAAAGAAGCGCGCCGTATTCATTATCGGCGGCGCTTTCGGCGTTAACGAAGACGTACGCAAACGAGCCGATCTAAAAGTAGCTCTCTCACCAATGGTAATGAATCACTTAATGGCCCAAGCCATGAGCCTCGAACAAATCTACCGCGCCTTCACAATCATCAAAAAAATGCCCTACCACAATATCTAGGGTACGCCGTACCTTTTTGCCACGCGAGGCGTTGAATGTGGGCATAAAAAAAGGAAGCTTCCTTTTTATTTTCCAAATTTAAGCTAACTACAGCCAAGGAGGATTGTCGCCTAACTCCTGTTCAGGATTGCGACCAAGTTCTATAAGGCGATCCCACTCATCTTGTAGGAAACCTTTCTGTTCTGACTCTGCTTGAGCTGGACTGGTTGGTGTTGGAGCGTAGCAGTCTGCATCTGGATCAAAAGTGTCGTGGGAGCAGATAGAGTATTGAACTTTTGCTTGCTCTCCGCCGACAGCCTTATTCCACTCTGTTAAAGTCATTGGCTTTTGTGGATTCAGAGCGGGATCAACTACGTAAGGAACCTGGCCTACGCGGTAAATAACCGCAACGTGGTACCACCATTGAACAGAGCCACCGGGAGCGTTTGTTGTCTGTGCGGAAAGATTTCCGAAGACAAAGATCTTTTTTGGTTCAGTAAAGTTGTGAGCGATGATTTTTTGCGAAGCCATCTCTGCGCGGGCATAACATCCGTCATCTGGGTAAAGCCAAGTGAGGCGACGAGGGAAGTGCTCGTCTTCCATAAAGCGAGTGTCGCGAACATATTTAAACTGATTTTCTAAATCTGGAAGAGAACCCAAATCAGGAATCTCTTTGAGATCCAATTTTTGCATTGGTTTTTTGATGCGATCTGGAGTGGATGGCTTTTTAGCTACGAAGTCGATGCCTTCAGGCCGACTTCTTTCCGCAGCTTCTTTATACGATTCACCGGGCAAACGGTGAGCGGACAAACCATGCGCTTCAGATAGAAATGGCAATAGAACGACGAACGAGAAAAGAACCCCTACAATACTTTTCATAAACCCCTCTAATTTCTTCTAGGATGGGGTGGAGATGTTGTCAAAGTAAAGAGTCCTCAATTGTTAATCTGGCCAGATTTTTGCGCAGCTCTTCAAGAATGTTTAATTTCACTAAATTATTTCGTTCCTTCGCTTTTCCCTGTCTGCATTGCGGATCTTTGCAGTGTTCGACGGCACAGCTGTGCGCTGATTGTTTCGCAACACTAGGAAAGTTTCAGTCTGAAGAACTTCATTTTTACAATGAAGCTCCTTATCCCATCTATGCTCTTTATGAATGGAACCCCGGTGAAAGTGATGTGCTTTCGACGTTGTTTTTATCGATGAAAGGATCAAGGAGTGAACGCAAGTGGAAAAACATGGCCCCTTATTTTTCCAGGAAAAGATGGAGCGATGAAGTTTGTGATTTGCCGATACGCTTTGTTCCGGCACCGAGTTCTTCGGGAAGTCCTGATCATGCTTATTTTTGGGGAAAAGCTCTGGCGGAGCAATTCCAAGGGGAGCTAGTTTCCTGCCTAATAAAGACTGGCAAGCGCCATCAAAGAGGGGCCTCCCGTCGCCAAAGACAACGACTTCGCATAGAGGTAGATGAAAAATATTCAGGTCTACTCAATGAGTCGACAGAGGTTTTATGGGTCTTCGTGGATGATATCTTAACCACGGGCTCTACAGCGCACGCGGCCTATGAAGCGCTTGGGAGTCCCCCTCATTTTGAGGTATGGGTCTTGGGACGTAGGAGCCTCTCTTGCGGAGCGTCCAGGTATCTGCTATAAAGCCCGAATGATGAGAAATATCAGCACCTTGATTTTTGTTTTAAGTTTGTCCGTGGGCGGATTTGCTGCACAAAAATCAAATGAGACACTTCAAAAACTTTCTAAAAAATATCGTACTGCCAAAATGGTGGAAATGGTTGTGGAAAAGACTGTGAAGCTTGAGCTTCAGGGCCGTGAAACTAAATACGATGGCAAAATCTTTCTTGCTAACGGTAAGTTTCGCTGGGAAAACTCTACTCCCGAAGAAACCTTGCTAGTTTTTGACGGCACGACAATCTGGAGTGTTCAAATCCCTCCAAAAGAATTTGGTGGGGCGCCTCAGGTAGCTCGCGGGAAAGTCGACAGAAATACGAAATCACAAATTTTGATTTCATCTTTGCTGGGCGGCGATCTAGAGAAGAATTTTAAAGTCGTGAAAGAGGATAAGAACGGCGATGTTTCAAAAATCGAAGTCACTCCTCAGGGCGATGGACTTGCAGTGAAATCTTTAAATTTGGTTGTCGATACAAAAAAGAACCAAATGAATGAGCTTTCCTACAAAGATGATTTAGGAAATCTCACTACGATGAAGTTTTCTAATATCCAGTTCTTGAAAAAAGCAGACAGTTCAAAGTTTAAATATCAACCACCTAAAGGTGCACAGGTAACCGACCTATGAAACAAGAGATCTCTGAAAACAAAAAAGTTCATTTTATCAGTCTAGGATGCCCTAAGAACCTAGTAGACAGCGAGATCATGGCCGGTACGTTGATGAAGGACGGCTATCAAGTTGTTGGTGAAGCTGAAGATGCGGATACAGTTATCGTAAACACTTGTGGTTTCATCGAAGACTCTAAAAAAGAATCAATCCAAAGAATTTTGGATATGAGCGATTTGAAACAACAAGGCAAAGTTAAAAAAGTTGTGGTCGCTGGTTGCTTAACTCAACGTTATAAAGAAGATTTGGTTGAAGGACTTCCAGAGGCGGATCTTTTTGTTGGTTCTGGTGAGTTCCAAAACATCGCAAAAATCTTGAAAAAATCTGAAGAAGGCGAAAAACAGAAAACGTTCTTCAATCTTCCAACTTACTTGCAAGAAGAAGAAACTCCGCGTGTGAACTCACAGCCAGGTCACCGTGCTTATATTAAAATCTCTGAGGGTTGCATGAAGCGTTGTGCTTTCTGTGCAATTCCGTTGATCCGTGGAAATCTTCAATCTCGTTCTATTGATGCTATCGTGGCAGAAGCAAAACTTCTTGTTGCGGGTGGCGTGAAAGAATTGATCGTGATCAGCCATGACTTCACTGACTACGGCTGGGATATCCGTCGTAAAGATCCAACTCGCAAAGAAAGCCCAGTTGAACTTTTGAAGGCTTTGGATGCTGTTGAAGGTCTTCAGTGGATCCGTTTGATGTATTTGTATCCAGATGGAATTACGCAAGAAATGGTTCAGGTCATCAAGAACAGCAACAAAATCGTTAAGTACTTCGACATGCCTTTGCAGCATATCAATGATGCTGTTTTGAAAAGCATGAATCGTAAGATGACTCGCGATGAAATTGAAACAGCTTTGATGAACATCCGCGAACATATTCCAGATGCAGTTATCAGAACTCAGTTCATCGTGGGCTTCCCTGGTGAGACTGAAGAGCAATTTGAAGAGCTTCTTCAGTTCATCGCAGATCAACAATTCGATCGCGTGGGTTGTTTCCAGTATTCTCCGGAAGAAAATACTCCTGGTGGAAAAATGGAAAATCAAATTGATGCTGAAACTAAGCAGTACCGTCATGATGCGGTAATGGAAGTTCAACAAAACATCTCTCGTGAAAAGCATCGTGATTTCGTTGGTAAAACTATCGACGTGATCGTTGAAGGCTTCAGTGAAGAGACAGACTTGTTGTTGCAAGGTCGTTTCTGGGGCCAAGCTCCAGACATTGACGGTGTTGTTCTTATCAACGACGGACAGGCTGAGGTTGGCGATATGGTTAAAGTTCACATCACAGACAGTTTGGAATACGATCTTCTAGGTGAAATCGTTTCGGAACAATAAGATCTTGTTTTGACTCTTTAAGAGAAAATAAAAAAGCCGATTGGAAACAATCGGCTTTTTTATTATGGACAGGCTTCTGCCCCGGATTCAAATTTTCCCGCCCAATCAGTGGTTTTGGAATTGCGAAGAGCCGTCGCCGCTTTTCTAAAATTCACAGCAAATTTGCGGTTGTACTTGCAGGCGTTTTTGTAAGCGATCAAAGAAATCTCAAACTTCTTAATTTCAAATGAGGTCGCCGCTAGGCCCAGCCAGCTGCGCGCAGAAAGTGGATCTGCCTCTGTGCCGGTCTTATAGTATTTCATCGCGTCTACGGTGTTTTTAAGGTCTTCTAACACCTTGCCATAGGTGTACTGCGCGAATTCTGACTTAGGAAAATCATTGGCCGCTTTTTTTAGTGTCGCATTGGCTTCATCTGTTTTGCCTGCAATTTTTAAATTGTTACCCAAGTGAACGTAGGCGTTGGCGGTCTTTGGGTCCTTTGCAATGGCTTGTTTGCACGTATCGATGGCGGCCTCAAAAGTATTATCGTCCTGAGCATTTACTTCGCAAAGCTTTTGATAGAACTCTGGCTTCTGGCCGATATTGTCGATCATGTCTTGGAATAGAATTGCCAACTCATAGAGGTTGGGTGGATTGCGATTTTCGTAAAGAGCGGCAATGCCCCAATAAGCGGGTTCATATTTTTGGTTGATCTCGATTGCTTTCTTATAGTTATCCAAAGCCTCTTTGCTTTTCTTTTGAAGGGCGTAGGCGTTACCAAGAAGACTGTAGGATTCAAAGTCTTTCTCGTCTTTACCGATCAAAATATTTAAGGCCCGGATCATTTCATTTGGCTCTTTTTTCTGTTCGTGAGCTTTTGCCAAAAGAATAATGGCTGGACGATCTAACTTGTCGATTTGTTTCCACAGAAGCAGAGTCGTTTTTTCGTAATCTTGTTTTTTATAGAAAGTATCAGCAAGCTCGACAATTTTTTTCAAGTCTCTTGGGTTTTTGCGAATTTCAGATTTAAGAGATTCGATTTTTGCATCAAGAGGATCTTGTGGAGTCGTCGCGGCATGCGCAGCCTCCATTGTCGCAGCGGCATCAACAGCAGCTTTTCCTGGGGCTGCTTCTTCAGATGAACTTACGGCTTTGTTGGGAGCACTACTGGTTGCTGCGGAGGTCGCTTTCGGATTGTCTTTTTTGACCTGACCAGAGGTCGAGGACTGAGCGAAGGAAGCGTTCGAAAATGAGACAAAAGACAAGAACAAAGTAAATACGAAGCGATTGAAATTCAGTCTGTAAATCATATGTTGTAGTATGACGTAAATGCCCTCACGAGTGAAGAAATCTAAATGTTTAGCTAGACTATCTGATGATCGTGGCCAGGCTGCCATCGAGTATGTTCTGCTATTGATCATCGCCGTTTCGATGGTCCTCGCACTTGTGTATCAAATCTTCAAACCAATGCAAAAATATATGGATGCCTACTTGGGCACATACGTTGGCTGCTTGCTGGAAACAGGTGGCTTGCCAAGTTTTGGTGGCGATGAAACTTCCGCAAAAGATATGGGCTGCGCGATCGCTCAGTTTGAAAATGCAGACGGAAAAGGCGGCGGCTCAAAAGGTTCAAATGGCAAGGGTGGTTCCGGTTCCGATGAAGGGGGAGGGTCTAACAGCTCTTCCAACTCGTCATCGGGAGGCTCTGATTCCGGCGGCGGCGGTTCTTCTGGAGGCGGTGGTGGCCGTGGTGGAGCGGGATCAAGAGGCTTGCGCCAAGCACGACATACCAAAGGTGCTGCGGGCATTGAGGGCGGCCAACAAGGTGGCAAAGTTGTAGAAATTGCATTGGACGGGAATGGAAGCGGTTCATTTTTTGGTGGCCGAGGAAGCAGTTATTCTGTGCAAGCCCGTCGCAAAGTATCTGCTGTGAATATGTCAGGTTGGACAGAGGCAGAACGAAAAAAAGTTGAAAAGAAAGATGATACAGGTCGAACAAAAGTTATTGCCACAGATGATATGGGGCCTGCTCCTAAAAAAATGATGGTCAAAAAACCCGAGGCAAAAGTCGTTCTTGAAGAAGAAAAAGAACAGCTGACGGTTGGAAATTTTATACGCTATTTGTTCATCGCTGCTTTAATAATTGCTCTCGTAATTTTTATCGGTGGTCAGGCGCTTTCGATGTCCAAAGGAGACAAGGAATAACTGCAATGCGTTTAGAATTTTTCCATGCATTTTCTTAACTTGTCTTACACCAGACTTAATTTGTTGTAACCCCTCCATGTTTCATACATACAGATTCTCGAAAGACATTTTTGAGGGGGGCCTTTTTGGATACTGTGATTGAGATCAATCGCAAGAAGACTTTTAGTTTGCAGGACGCGCGTCAGCTATTGCCGATCGTCTATCGCTTTACTGAAGAGTCTTGCCGCGAAGTAAAGGCTCACGTGAATAGAATTGAAGCCTACTCTGACAAATCACATCCTTCTGTGGTGCTTATTGAAGAACAAATTAATACCATTATCGAGCGCTGGCAGGCCAAAGTGGCTAAATTGGGCGGTGAGCCTAAGGGTCTATGGATGGCGGATTTCGACAATGGTGATGGCTATTACTGCTGGAAATATCCAGAGATTGAAATAAATCATTTCCATGGCTACCAAGACGGATTTTCTGGGCGTATAGTCATTGAATGAGAATCGCATTAGCACAAGTAAATCCCGTTCTTGCAGACTTTAAGTTTAATAAAGAGAAAATCTTAGATTTCATTCATCAAGCTCAACAAAGAAAGTGTGAACTTGTTGTATTTCCTGAGTGCACACTTTTTGGCTATCATCCCTTCGATCTTTTAGAGCGCTCTGAGCTTCTAAAAAAACAAGAAGCAGAATTTAAAGACTTAGTTAAAAAGATTCCGAAAGGCATGGGAGTGATCATTGGTTTGATCACTCGCAATCCGGAAAAGAAAGGCCGTCCGTATTTTAACTCGGCGGCTTTTTTAGTAAATGGTCAAAAGCCTCGTATCTTCAATAAACAACTTCTTCCAACGGGTGATGTTTTTGACGAAGCTCGCTTTATCGAACCTGGCGATTTGTCTAAGAATTATTTCCAATTTAAAGGCAAAAAGTTTTTCCTTACGATCTGTGAAGATATTTGGGCTTGGCCCGATGCTAAAGGAAGATCTCCGTATAAAGTAAATCCGCTTTCGAAGGTGAAAAAACAAAAGATCGACATGGTTGTCAATTTGAGTGCGTCACCATACTTCGTTGGAAAAATGAAGTTGCGTGAGTATGTAGCCTCTAAGACCGCGACATATTTTAATGCGCCAATCATGTATGCTAACTTAGTTGGCGCCCAAGATGAGATCATTTTTGATGGTGCGAGCTTTGTTTTGGATAAAAAAGGCAAAAAGATTTTAAGCTGTCTTCCTTTCGAAGAGGACATCAACGTCATTGATATCGACACCATGGAAGTTTGGAATAAAACTGCCAAGATCGAGACTATCGAAGAACTTCGCCGTGCTTTAGTGCTGGGGCTTCGTGATTTCTGTGAAAAAACGGGAATAAAGAAAGTGCATCTAGGACTTAGCGGCGGCATTGATTCAGCGGTTGTCGCTGCGTTGGCTGTGGATGCCTTGGGTCCCGCGAATGTCGCAGGGGTCGGCCTTCCAGGTCCGTTCAACGCACCTGAAAGTTTGGCATTGGCTCATGAGCTTGCAAAGAATCTGGGAATTGATTTTAAGATTATTGAAATCGGTCCAATGTACGATGAGGTTGTAAAAGGTCTGGCAAAAGGAATTTCTTTAGAGGGCTTTAGTGTTGTAAATGAAAACTTACAGGCACGCTTGCGCGGACTTTCTTTGATGGCTTATTCGAATAAAGAAAACAGCATGCTTCTGACAACCGGTAATAAAAGTGAATACGCTACTGGTTATTCCACAATGTACGGAGACATGTGTGGTGGTTTGGCACCTATTGGTGACCTAACGAAGGCACAGGTTTATGCTTTGGCTCGTTACTACAACAAAGAAGATGAAGTCATTCCTGTCGACATTATTGAAAGACCACCTTCAGCAGAGCTTCGTCCGAATCAAAAAGATCAAGACTCTTTACCCCCATATGATGAACTTGATAAATCAGTAGTTTATCTTGTGGAAAAAGAAGGCGTCGCTAAAACCAAGACAGATAAGTGGCTTCTGCCTTTGCTTATGAAAACCGAATTCAAACGCTGGCAAGCTCCCCCAATCTTAAAAGTTTCCGGACATTCATTTGGCCGAGGCAGAAGATATCCCGTTGCCCACAGAGCGAAGGAATAAGGTACGGACACACTTTTGGTTGAGGTCCGCGTTAATACTTTAGATTCATTCATAGTTTAGATGGGAAGTGAGGAGCGTTGCTTTTGTGACGCAACTCTCAACCAAAAGTGTGTCCGTACCTATTTCTTGTACCTATTTCTTTTTGCGGGATTTTCTCCAGGCGAAGAAGCAGAGAGATGAGAATGAGAAGGCGATGGCTAGGGCGGTGATTACTTTGTCGGTTGTTGAGGAATCAGCGGCGCCTTTGAGACCGAAATAGAAGATGACGACCTTCATGACGATCATTGCTTGGATGAGGATGAAGATATAGGACTTGAGTTCTTTGTAGGGATCAGTTCGTTGTTGAGTTTGTTCTTCTTTGAAGGGAGTGAATCCCCAGTAGCTGGTTCTAAAGCTTTCGATTACGTGGGGCCATAGATTTTGTAAATCAGTTCGAGGAGTCTTTGATAAGACTTGGGCTAGACTTCTACCTGCGGCAGTTGAGATGAATTCTTTAGTGTCGGCATCGAAGAAGATTCCGGGAATATTTGTTAGGTCTTCAAGATGTGATTTTGCGATTTTTTGTAAGCTGTCTTGATCAAAAGACAGCTTCAGATCGGAGGCTCTTTTTAGAAACTCTGCTTTGAAAGTCTCGTCATAAAAAGAGTCATGCTCCTTATTCATTCTATGATCCTGTCAAACTAGATTCCGAAGAAATCCATTTGTTTTGGTTGGCGCACGATTTGCGGGAAACGCAATTCAGGTTTGCCAGTCAAAGCGACAAGGTTTGAAACTTGTGGAGCTTGTCCGCCAATAGAAATTCTTTTCATCATTTGCGAGAACATGTGACCCAAATAAGTCGCATCGGCCTCTGCTCTGTGGAATTCCGCAGTAGGAATTTTCAAATGCTGAACCAATGTTCCAAGTTTGTAGTTTGGAAGACCCGGGAATACTTTTCTTGCGATTGGCAGGGAATCAATCACGATGCCTTTAGGAGCAGGAGATTCGTGCTTCTTTACGTCGGCAGTGAGGAACTGAGCATCGAAGGGAGCATTGTGCGCAACCATGATGTCGTCGCCACAGAACTCTGCAAACGAAGCAAGAAGAGTGTCGATCGTAGGAGCACCCTTAACCATGTGGTCATAGATTTTATTCACATTTGAAGCGCCCGGTGGAATAGGACGAAGTGGATCAACAAAAGTTGCAAAAACAGCCTCAGGTTGTCCATTGATGAAGCGAACTGCTCCAATTTCAATAATTTGGTCAACGCCAGGAACTGTACCGGTAGTTTCGAAGTCAAAAGCTATGAATCTCATGAATTCATTGATACAAAATGGAGAGAGGGGTTTCAACTAAAGACTGCCCTTTTGAAGGAGTTCTCGGACATGAGGCCTAAGTCTGGAAAATCTATAACTTTTTTACCGGACGAACAGAATGTCTTAGTGAGTCATCGAGACCAGAGTGTCCTAGATGTCGCTCTTCGCGTGGGTTTGCCGATCAACCATACTTGTGGAGGCTTTGGAACGTGCGGAACTTGCGTAGTTTTTGTGCGAGAAGGGCTCGAGAATTTACCGCCTCGGAACGAAATCGAAGCAGAATTGGCAGGCGATCGGGGTTTTTTACCCGAGGAACGCTTGTGTTGCCAGATCCCACCTGTGGATGGATTGGTTCTCGAAAAGCCCTAGGGTTTTACGTAAAAGGGGTTGGTGTAAATCCAGGTGATCCACTTTTTTGCATCTGGTAAAGGCAACATCGGGCTGACCCGGACTTGCACACGGTAAGTGCCCGGTTGAGTGATAGGAAAATTCACTTCAGGGTCATTGATCTTGGCAACAGATTCACCGTTGCGAAGGATAACGATTTCAAAAAAGTCTTTCGGTTTCGCTGGAAGCTTTACTTTCAAAGCCATTTTTTTTGTGAGTTTGATTTCGGAACCCATCAGGTGAGATCTATTATCCTCGTCAATCGTTGCCACGAATCCCTTGGGATCTCCTAGCATATCAAGTGCGATATAAGAATTTCCGTTCTTAAGCGCATTGAAAACTTTAACTCGATCACTGTTGAAACTTCCAGTCAGCTCAGATTTTAACATGATGTGATTGCTCATGACTTCAAAAGTGCGTTTATAACTTGGAAAGCGCACCAGATAATTTGCGAGGGGAATCGCCCGTGCAGAAGCCTCTGTGCCTGCATAGATAACAACTTTTCGTTGTGTGCTTAATTTATCTAATAGAGCCACTTCGTCAGTAGGCTCGGTGTACAAGCGAAGTAAAGACAGACGAGGATTGAAGGGATAGATTAACAAACTCCAAATCACTGACAGCTTCGATTCCGCCCACGCGCGATTCGATAAACTTTTTTGATTCCAAAGTTCAAAGCCATCTAAACCCGTTGGAATTTCACCGTTCCAATTGTATCCTGCCTTGTAGGGGTGAGCGAGCACGGTAAGCGTGTCTTTGCTTGCGCCGGTTTTCTGAGACAGAAGATCTGCTAGCTTTACCTGTGCTTCTCCAAGACTGTTGCCGATCGTTTCTTGATTTAAAGAATAGTAAATGAGACGTGCATCGAGATAACTGTACTTACCAGCAGAGAACACCAAGAGATTGCCGTGATAAGATTCAAAAGTTGTCGGCACGTTAAACATATTAACATCGGTGAACATTAAGAAATCTAAGTTGGCTAGTTTCGCTGAAGTGATAACAAAGCTTGCCGGGGCGGAACCGGCACTCAAGTCCGTGTGAACATTCAGAACACCTTTGTAGTCATAATAATTTGCCGCATGTTCAGCCGAAAGTTGTCGAGGAATGGTGCTGACTTCGTATTGGTTAATATAAAAACCATACAAGAAATATGTGACTGCTAAAAATGCGATGACGACTAAAGATTTCATAGTGATTTACTGCCGAGTGAATTCTAACAACACAAAATCAGGAGAAATCTTTTTGATCTCTCGATGAGTCCATTGTTGTTGAGAAATCCACTCAGGTAAACCATTTGTCTCACGCTTCACTAAATAAAAACGATTTCCTTCCGGATTCGCTTCTTTAAGCGTGTCAAAAAAGTCAAAACGGCTGATGCCTTGAAGTTTGTAAACGGGAACCTTGCTAAAATACCAAAGCGAAGAGGCCATCTGATATGAAGCCGCATACAAAGGCGTATATTCGTGTGCAATGGAGCTTAATTCTTGAAACTCAAAGGGCTCGCGAATTTTTTCGTTAGAGTTTCTGATGGCGGGGACAAAGAGTGCAGTTAAAACCACCACGATGATAACACTCCAAAAACCGACATAATAGCGAAGCCATTTCTGACTTTTTGGATGACAGGCTGCCAGCGCACAAACTCCTGGCAGAGCAATGATCGGCCAATTCGCTTCGACCAAAGCTCGGAACGATGTGAAGAAGAAGAAGATTAAAGGAAACCAAGCGAAGTAATAAAGATAACGAAGCTTTTCTGGCACTTTGGCTTTGATAGCTGCCCAAAGAACCCAAGGGAAGATAATCAGTATCTGACCCAGAACATAAGAGCTAGTCCAATTGAATTTGTAAGCGTCTTTTTGTAATCCGTGTTTGAGCTGGAAAGTGAAAGACGCAAAATCATTTTGATAGTTCCACAGAAGGACCGGAGTGCAAAAGATCAATCCAGTGATCAGAGTCAAAGGCACCCATTTCCACTGAATGTCTTTCCACTTTCTTTCGAATAAAAAATAGAGCAGCAAGCAGGGGATAAAAAGAACGATGTGATATTTAGCGCAGAAGCCTAAACCCAGGGCCGCGCCGAGGGCGGCATAACTGTTGGGATTCTTCTTTTGTAAAACCTCTTGGAAGAAATAAAGCGAAAGCATCCAGAAGAAAATCACCGGAAGATCTGGAGTGATTATCAAAGAACCAAAACCTAAAAGCGGAGAGAACAGCACTAGATACATCCACCAGCGCACTTTATCGAGGCTCAGGGAATCCTTCAGCAGAAAGATTCCGACGCCAAGGGCGCAATGACCTAAGAAGACCGCTGGCCATCGTACCGCATGCATGAAAGGCTCAAGGAAGTGACCCAAATAAAAGAGCCAGGCCACCATGGGTGGATGATCGAAATAACTTAATTGTAGTTTGTGAGACCAAACCCAGTAGTAGGCTTCATCCGCACTTAAAGGAATAAGTGCGGCAAGGACAAGCTTAACAAGAAGGCTGATAAGCCAGATGCGCTTAAGATCTTTCAAGATTAGTAGCTCAATTTAATAGGCTTACCAAGATCACCGGGGATGCCGACTTCTTTTCCATTCAAGATCAGGTTCACCGCGCCACCATTTGAGAAACTGATTTTTAAACCGCTGCGGCTTTTGAAGGTATGAACTTGTTCTGCAGAGCGCATAATTTTTTGTGCTTGGCCGTTCGAATCGGACAACTACACCTCCCTTTAATCCGATGCTTTATCAATGCACCTCACCGGTCTT
>CAZPYX010000088.1:0-16589 GCA_964590635.1 uncultured Bdellovibrio sp. | reverse complement strand
AACAAACATGTGCCAGATGCCGTGTCCATGGGGGATCTTCTCATCGTTGATGAAGAAATAAAATCCCACTGCGTACGACAAGAAACCCAACATGATCAGCGCAAATCCAAAAGTTGGAACCGAGCGCGCCAGCACGTGAATCACCGGCAGTACCGTTGCACTCATCGTAAAATAAATTAAGTTAGGAATTAATCTTGTTTTCGGTTTAACAAAAATCTCTATGAAAATACCTGCGGCCGCCAACATCCACACTGTAGAAAGCACGGTCCAACCACGCAAACCCTGAATGGCTAAAATCATATAAGGAGTATAATTGCCCGCGATCTTTAAATAGATCCCGATATAATCCATGCGCCGAAACAAAGCTTTCGTGGGACCATGGGAGGCATGATAAAGAACAGAGATAATATAAATACCCACAGTCGAAACACTGTAGATTGTGCAAGTGATCACTCGAGACATGTCGTGCTTGGCCATGGCCGAGAACATCAACAGACAGACTCCGCAAGCGGCAACCAAAGCTGCAATTAAATGACTAAAGGTATTAAAACGTTCACCGTCTTGGACTGTTATCTTCATATCTTACAAATAAGTTAATTCGCTTGCGTCCTTGTAGCAAGACACTTCAGGACCCCATTCAAAAATATTTTGTATTTTTGCACTTCGAAGCCGAAGCGATTCCTTCTTTAGAGGTCTAAAGTATGTTGCCTCTTTCACAGTGAGGTGCGCGTTGAAAAAGAAATTTTTAAATTCAGCTTTTCTGTCCTGGGGCCTAGGGACTGTACTTGTCACCTTGTTGAGCGGTTGCAATCAGCGACTCTCATCTTTTTCCCTTGATAGCTCCGTAGCACAAAGAAGCGACATCATCGGTGGTGAAATCAAAACTGTGCGCAATACGCCCGCCTCACGCAGCGTGGTTTTGATTGAGCTCTTAGATTCCCGGGGGCAAGTCCTGACCTTTTGTACGGCCTCCTTGATTGGCCCCCACACAGTCTTAACGGCCGGCCACTGCTTCGACTCCGAATTAGTTGGCCCAGTTAAGGGTTTCCGCGTCCTCTTTGAAAATACTTATCGCGCCTTCGGTCCACGGGTGCAAAGACCCGGCATAGCCTTCGCGAGAAATCCCGACTACAACAAACGAGCTATTTACGATCATGATGTGGCCATCGGAGTGTTTACAGGAACAATCCCCCAAGGTTTTTCGACAGTGCCAATAGATGAAGATGTCAGCGCCGATTACTCCAATGAGTTGATCTATGCCTATGGTTACGGACGCACACAAAACTATACCGGCGATCGCGCGGAAAGTTTGCTTTATTCTACAGGCACTCTTTATCGCGGTGTTTTAAAAATTGATCCTTGGTTCAAAGAAACGCCGGATCGATACTTTTCCGCCGACACCTGGCCCACGCACTTGTGCCAAGGTGACTCTGGTGGGCCGCAATTCTTAGAAAAAAATGGAGTGCTAAAAATTATTGGAGTGAACTCCGCATCCTTTGGAAAGAAACTTCCCTCGGGACAGCGAGATTGTTCAGGCCGATCTCAGGCTACCAAAGTGGCTGTGTTCGCTTCGTGGATTCACAAAGCTGAACAGCGCTTACTTCAGATTTACTACCATTGAATTTTAGGAAACATTTTAAGGGCATTCAGCTTTGTTTGCTCTGCAAGCTGTTCCTCACTGACACCTTTGAGGTCTGCAACAAACTTCGCCGTATGAATAACATAGGCAGGGGTGTTCTTTTTCCCACGCATAGGAATCGGCGCTAAGAACGGAGAATCCGTTTCCACATGAATGCGATCCAACGGCAACATTTTCGCAATGGCACGCAAAGAATCCGCGTTCTTAAAAGTAAGAACTCCGCTTAAGGAAATATTAAATCCCAAATCCAAAGATTCACGGGCCAGCATCTCTGTGCCAGTAAAGCAGTGAATAATTCCAGTCACATCACCTTTGAATTCTTTTAAGATCTCCACCGTGTCTTCATCGGCATCACGGGTGTGGATTTGTACTGGCATTTTCGTGCGCTTTGCAATTTCCAATTGCGCGCGGAAAGCCTCTTTCTGTTCTTCACGGGGTGATTGATCATAGTAATAATCAAGACCAATTTCACCAATGGCCGCCACGACGGGATCACTGACATGATCTTCAATAAACTTGCCGATCTCCGCTGTATACACTTTGCCATCATGGGGATGGACTCCCAAGGTACAATACACTTCAGGATAGTACTGATGGGCAATATCTAAAACAGTTTGAAAATCTCCGGGTTCAGTCCCGATAGTAATAAGACGGCGCACGCCTGCGGCCTTCGCATTTTGAATGGCCGCATCGACGCCCTCTTCGAGCATATTCAAGTGACAGTGAACATCAATCCATTGTTGCATACTTAGATTCTACCTTAATTCCTTCGAGGAGATAAAGTATTCTTCCATCACCAACTGAGGATCTCTGTTAGCTGAAAGCGCCTGCTCTGCTTGGAATGCCCCTTGGGTCAGTTTTAAAAGCATTTGGCGTGAACTTTCGGCCAAAGTCTTAATAAGAGGAGCTTGATCAATACTCACGATTTGAGCTTTCGCATTTTCTTGTAGAAAGATCGCATCCTTAAAGAAACCCGCCCAGTAAGAAAGCAAACGCTGTCCTTGAGCGCGATCTTTGAATTCCGCTCTCCACATATCATTCACGATAAAATCATCGTCTTTTAAAAAGACATTCAAAATATCGACAGACTTTTGACGAAGCTCTAACTCGGGACCATCTTGCAATTGTGCGAGCTTTTCAAAACTGCCGCCTGCGGACTTCAAAGCCCACGTCGGAGCCTTCACTCGTTTCCCCAGATCTTCCATAGACAAAGGCTTGAATTGCACGATACGAGAGCGCGAACGAATGGTCGGCATAATGCCCGCAACACTAGGAGCAATCAAAAAGAAGAAAGTTCCTTCCGGTGGCTCTTCTAATGTTTTCAGCAATGCATTCGCCGTCTGCGCATTCATTGTCTGAGCTTGATCGAAAATGATAACGCGATTGCCACCCATACTTTTTAGACTGAGGAATTCTAGAACTTCTTTAGCTTGTTCGATTTTGATATTGGCGCCATTCGGCTGAATGATGCGCAGGTTTTCATGAACGCCTTGAGCCGCACGAAAACAAGAAGGACATTTTCCACAACCACTGCGACTTTGTGGGCACATCAACGCTTGAGCTAATCCCAAGGCCGTTGTTCTTTTGCCAACGCCGCTGGGACCTACAAAAAGAAAGGTCTGCCCTGGCTTTCCAGCCTCAAAGGAATCCACCATCTTTTTGATGATGCCTTGATGTCCTAGAATAAAATCCACGAGCCTAGCCACGGTTCAATGTTCCTTATTTTAAAATTCCACGCTCTTGAAGCGCGTTGAGAAGTTGCAAATACAAGCCTTCAGGGGTTTCTCTAGCGTCCAGTACCAACCAACCTTTTGCGTCGTCTTTGGCTTGCTTCAAAAAAGATCTGCGCACTTTTTCATGAAAAGTATCAGCTTCGGATTCAATGCGATCTTCTGATTCACCATTTTTTTCGCCACGTCCTTGACGACGCTTGCGAGACTCTTCAACAGAAAGATCCAAAAGAATCGTCAGGTCCGCTTTCAAGCCGCCCGTGGCAAAGTTATTCAACATCACCACATCGGCTTCAGAAATATCGCGTCCTCCACCTTGGAAGGCCACGGAGCTTGCGGTGAAGCGATCACATAAAACCCAATTATTTTTTTGCAGTTCCGGGCGAATCACTTGCTCGACATGTTGAGCACGACTTGCAACATAAAGAAGCAATTCAGTTCTTGGAAGTGGTGATGGACCTTCAGTGCGAAGGATCATATTGCGGATTTCGTCGCCAAGCGGAGTGCCACCGGGTTCACGGGTTCTGTGAAATTGAATCGCACGTCTTTGCAGCTCTTTTTCAAGTGCCACCATCAACGAACTTTTCCCAGAGCCATCCAGCCCCTCAAAAACTAAAAATGCCATTGCCACCCCTCACTCAGACGCCCGACTCCGACAGAGTCAGAATGCGAACAGACCAGCCTTTGTCGGCCATCCCCTGCCCTCGGTCAACAAATCGCATCGCGACAAGGCCCTGCGATGAATTTTGACTACTTTTCGAGCACCCAGTCCCCGGAGGAACTTTTATGATACTTAAAAACACCAGCACTTTGCTTCTCAGGATTGGGCGCCTGTCCTGTTTGTTGCGCCACTAACTGCATGGCATTTCCAAAGTTAAACTGGCGCACTTTGCTGGGATCCACGGTGCCCGCAATTTTAGCGACGATGCGGCGTTGCCCTGGGGTGTACGTCTTCATAGAAACTGTCGCAATGGCAAGATTTTCGCCCACGATTTTAATTTCGTCCGCCTCAAACTCGGTGTGCTTTTTCATATAAGTCACATAGGCATCACGCAACCAATCAGACTGAGGGATCAAATCAACGGACTCTTTTTTAAGGGTTTCCTCAAATTGCGATTCTCCGTCAGCCAGGGCGAGTTTTTTGACCGCGCCTTCGTTGGAAGTGCAAGATGTGAGGAACAAACATAAAGTCAGTAAGCCTAGGATTTTTCTCATGCTTTAAGTTTAAAGAAGCCAGCACTGGACTGCCAAGGTCTTTATGGCTGCAAAGCGTCAAATGGGCTAATTGTGAATATTTGAGCCACTTTGGGATGGACGGATCGCCCCCTTTGTCTTTATATTCTGGGTCTTTGGGAGACTTTAAATGAATACTTTCGTTGGCATTATCCACATCGTTGTTGCTCTTGTTTTGATCATCCTAGTTTTGATCCAAGATTCTAAAAGCAATGGTGCATTGGGCATGGGTGGCAGCAGCGGTTCTAACTCTTTGTTGGGTGCAACTGGCGCACAATCTTTGGCAAGCAAAATGACTGTTTGGACAGCGATCATCTTCGCAGTAACTTGCTTAACTTTGTCTGTTTTGACTTCTTCTAAAACTAAATCAGTTGTTGATTCTTTGCCTGCAGCAGCTCCTGTACAGGCGCCTGCAACTCCGGCTGCACCAGCAGCTGATGCAAATGCAGCGGCGGCAACTGCAGCTCCAGCGACAACTGCTCCGGCAGCAACTCCTGCTCCTTCTGCAGCACCAGCTACAAAATAGTACATTCCGAATAAGTTCTTCGTTATAGTTTCACTATGACGAAGAACAATTGGTTGATCCCTTCTTTAATCGGTATCGGTTTGCTGAGCTTAGCTCTTTCTTTTTTAATCGCATCCCGTACTGAAAAACAAAAGCCTGGCGAAGCGCCCCTTGCGCGTATCGAACTCAATCTAGGCAAAGTCTTTGTTCTTCGTAAAAGCATGACTCAAAAAGAAACTCTCACGAAAAGAGCCGCTCTTTTCGCTCTAGATTCTGTCGAAACAGGTCCCGATGGCGATGCTACCATGGACTTTAATTCTTCCTATCGAATTCGTGTTGAAGAAAATTCTTTGATCACACTTGATGAAGAGGGCGATCGCATCGTGATCATCATCAAACGCGGTGACGTTCAAGTTGAATCTTTTGGCAAAGAAGGCACTGTCTATGTTTCTCGAGATGGCATTCGCTGGACAGCCACTGATTATGAACAACATTATAAAAAACAAACTCCCGCACAGAATCTTCCAGACCTGGCTCCCTCGACGGAAGGGACACCTGAGATGACCCAAGGGAAAGCCGAAGGTGGTTTGACCTCGGAATTCATCCAGGAAACTTTGCGCCTGCAAAGAGGTGCGTTCTTTAAATGCTACACTCAGCTTTTACAAAAGACTCCGGGTGTTGTTGGACAAGCGTCCATCAGTTTCACGATTGAAAGATCCGGGAAAGTTTATAATGCCGAGGTGGCATCTTCTTCGATCAACGATGCACCTTTTAAAAAATGTTTGGTTGATGCCATCCGCAGAGTTGATTTCAAATCCTTCACGGGCGATGCAATTTCTACCGTGTTCCCGCTTAAGTTTGAATAGTCGTCCTGTACTGACGACTGCCACACTGTATTCTCGCATATTGAAAAGCCCTGGGGTGTTTCTATAGTCTAAAAAGACTTTCACATCCCAAAGGACTATTTCATGGCGAGTTCGAAAATCGTAATCGAATCCCGAGTGCAATTATTTTCCACACTGGCAGAAGCCGCAGAACTTGAACACAACTTCATGTGTCTTTATCTTTACGCGCTTCTTGGACTGAAACGAAATGCCAATGAAGGGCTGAATGCTGAAGAATTAGAAGCTGTGACCCGCTGGCGTCGAGTGATTTTAGGAATTGCTCTAGAGGAAATGAATCACCTCACCTTAGTAAGCAATCTTTTTGTATCCCTTGGTTCGACGCCACATTTTATGCGCCCGAATTTTCCAGCTTATCCAGGAATGTATCCCGCAGATATTGTCGTGGAGCTTGCGAAATTTGATCTCAACACTTTGGATCATTTTATCTTTCTGGAGCGCCCCCGTGCACAAGAAATCCGTGATGGCAGTACATTCTCTGCGGAAAAAATTTATTCACGAGTC
Organism: uncultured Bdellovibrio sp.; assembly: GCA_964590635.1. Taxonomy (GTDB): domain Bacteria; phylum Bdellovibrionota; class Bdellovibrionia; order Bdellovibrionales; family Bdellovibrionaceae; genus Bdellovibrio. The sequence goes on along the minus strand of CAZPYX010000088.1, from coordinate 10,076 downwards.
GCCCCACATGGAACTTTAATGCCACATCTGGGTGACTATGAAACTGTTGGCGAGCTTTATCAGACAATCAGAGATTCCATTTCGCAGCTTTGTGAAAAGATGGGCGAGATAGAACTTTTCTGTGGAAATCCCGCCCAGCAAATTGGTCCCTTGGATTCACCTCTGCCAGGGTTAGTAGTCATTAAAGATAAAGCTAGCGCCTTTAAAGCCCTCGATACAATTATCACTCAAGGTGAAGGAGCCCTGGAGGAAGTGGGCTCGCACTTCGCGCGCTTTAGTCAGATCAAAAGTGAATATTTAAATTTGTTAGAAAAAAATTCTTTCTTTGATCCGTCTCGTCCCATTGTCAGAAATCCCGTGATGCGCAAGCCTCTGGAAACACAACATCGCGTTTTAGTCGATGAGCCCCTAGCCGCACAGTTTATGGATCTGGCTAATGCACTCTACATGTTCATGCTAAAAATTTTGGTGCAAACATATACCATCGAAAATCACTCTCCGGCAGTGAAAAAAGAATTCTTAGAAATTGCCGCTGCGATGATGCATGCGATGGCGATTGTCGGTGAAACCCTCACCCATATGCCAGCATCACTAGAAAAATCCGTGGGTCATGCCGGAATGAGTTTTGCCATGAATCGATCAATGGCGCCCCTGTCGTCAGCCGGAGAGCTCGTGATCATGAATGAACGGCTTCAACAATTTGAAGCCGTGTTCTTACGTTTGACCACGGAACTTAATACGCGTGAAAAAGAAAATCCCCATATAACAGCTTGCTTGCAACAACTTGAGGTGGCTCGCTTGCAAGTCCACGATGTGGCCCTGCGTGCCCAAAAACTTTCCAATCATCAAAGCCCAGATAAAAAAATCACCTCATCAAGTTCCGCTAGTTCCTTGGCGGAAGTGGCAAAGTCTAGTAACTCGTCACCATTGGAGATTGCAGAATCCTCTGCCATCGCGATTTCCTTTGAAACCAAAAAGTGTATGCATGCTCGCCATTGTGTCACACAGTTGCCAAAAGTTTTTTTAGCCAACACCCCGGGCAAGTGGCTTTACCCTGAGAACAGTCATCCTGAAGAACTCGCCGCCGTCATTCGTCAGTGTCCATCTGGAGCCCTTCAGTATCACAGCAAATCAGAGCATCTTCACAATGAAGAAGCCCCTGCTGTGAATGTCATGCGCTTAAGGGAAAATGGCCCTTACGCCTTTTTAGCAGATTTGGAAATTGACGGAGTTAAAGCCGGCTGTCGCGCCACCTTATGCCGTTGCGGAAAATCAAAAAATAAACCCTACTGCGACAGCACCCATGTGACTGAAAAATTCAAAGCCAGTGGCGAACCCGACACCGTGGACGCGACTGAACTACAGCACCGAGGAGGATCTTTAAACATTCAGCGCACCACAAATGGCCCCCTTGCCATCACGGGGAATTTAGAATTATGCACTGGCACAGGAAGATTTGTCTTAAGAACTGAAAGTGTGCACTTGTGTCGTTGTGGACATTCAAAATCAAAACCCATTTGCGACAGCTCCCATGTGGCCGCTGGCTTTATTGATGCGATAGGCAAAGCGCCTTCACAACCAAGCGCTCAACTTTAAAAAAAGACGAAGATTGCTCTTCGTCTTTTTCTCAATGATTTGCGTAGCTATCTGGGCGCGCTTCCTCTGCCATGTGCACACGTTCATAGTCGGCGTGATGCTCTTTCATCAAACCAACAAGTGACTCGCGTCCAGCCGTGGCAAGTGGTGACTTCCAATCGCGGAACCATTCGGCAATCATCGCAATTGAAGTATTTGGAATCGCTCCGCCTTGAATCATACGCTGAATCGCCACATTATGCTCTTCCTTCGATTGCCCGCCGACAGCATCAACGACAAAACAGACTTCATAATCACTCTTAAGAGCTTCCATGACTGGAAAAGCCAAACAGATTTCAGTCCAAAGCGCACCAAACACCAAACGCTTTTTCCCCGTGGCCTTCACCGCCTTCAAAAAAGCAGCATCCTCCCAGGCATTCATGCTAGAACGATCAATCTCTTTCACCCCAGGCAGCACACGCTGCAAAGCTGGAATCGTGTGCTGATTAACTCCCATAGCTACACCTACCGTACTAAGCACCACTGGAATCCCAAAAGCCACAGCTGCCTTGGCCACAGCGCAAACATTCTGTTCAACAACCCGCGCATCTCCAGAGCGAATTGCACGAAACATCTCCGGCTGATAATCAATTAGAATCAAAGCACACTCACTAGCATCCCACGTAGCCATATCTCGACTCATAAGAAATCTCCTTAGAAAATTTAAAAAGCCAAACAGTTCCTCAAACTCTAAGCAGAAATCTCACGCCCACCAACTTGTTAGTTACCACTATCCCGAACAGCACATCCAAGAGCACAGAAGATCCTACAAATACAACTTTTAACAAGCCACTTCATTGCTAGAATTCGTTGAAAGCAAATTGGTAAATAACTAAATCTTTAAAACTGATCTATCTGGATGATGCCAATGCAAGGGAATAGCTCAAAGTATTCCCTGAAGACTTTTTCATAGAGAGGCCTTAGTCGGCGGCTTAGCGATAATCGTGAAGGTAATCTATGCGATCTGGAATCCAGGGCTCATGGGCCCCTTCCATTTCATAGACTCGGCCATCTACAACCAACTTCTCTTTAAGAGGTGCCACCGAAGGCTCGTAGGAAGGATAGAGCAAACCTTTTTCGACAAAAAAAGTTCTGGCTTCCAAATAAGAAGCTTGCCCCAAAACACCCCGACGAATGAACTCGTCAAAACTTTTCATCAGTTCTTCAGGGGTATAACCGTAGTTATAAATCATATCTTGGATCACTGAATACAGTCCATCCAAGCCAATGCGACGATCTTGGAAAAGATCTAACGCCACCTGGAAGGTGTTGTAGGTCGCTAAAGTTCTACGACCAAATTTCAAATAATAATCAGGGTCTGTATCCGTCGCAAGATTGATATAGATTTTTTCAACCGGATCATTTTCTGGAATGCTCGCTTGCAATTCCAAAATGGTATCCACTTGGTCACCCGTGACGTTCAACTTCTCAAGAGTTGTACGAATCTCATGGGCCCCTAGACGGCGTGAACAAATGTCTGAATACAGATTATAAATAATTGCATCAGTCTCGCTATCATCGCCCCAACAAATTTGTCTGACGTTTTCGCCAAGACGAGTTCTCAGCTGCAACAGTGCCTGCAGTTTGTAGCCCACTTGCTTCGTCAAACGCCAGAACCTTCCGGGTCTAATATTGGCCAGATTGTCTTTATAGAAACATCCGAAAGGTCTGATATTATCGAGGGAGAATTTTTCCGAAATTCTTTCTTCCATCTGCGGAGGTGACGCCGTGATGAAATAAATCGGAAAGTACATATAACCTTTTTGCGCTTTTCGATATTCCGAAAGTGACTGCAAAAGTGAATTTGTACCGGGAACATTTTTTTTGTTCAGAGCTTTTTCAAGAACCGTGGTCAAAAGACCCGACAATGAATCAATGGCCGTATCTAAATAAGTTTTATCGAGATCCCACAAGAAGACCTCTTCATGACTTTTTTCCATCCCCTCAGAGACATAACGAAAAAAAACCACATCACCATTCATTTCACTGCGTTCACGCCAGTCAGCCATAAACTTATACTCTCAATGATTTAGGACAGAGACAAGCTAGAAACAGCCCGTACCTGGGGCTGGATCCGCCATTTGACGGCAGCGCACCTGCGTTTTTGAGCATTTCACTCGCATATGGAAGTGATTATAGTGATTTTTTTCTGGGCGCAGGCGACGCAGAAGCTCGTAAGCATCCCCGTCCTTCTGACCTTCTTTTATTTCACCGTTTTTAATCGCGAGCTGACAAAGAACGGTTTTCAAAGTTTGGTGGATGAAAATACGATCCACATACTTTGTACTGACCGCAAACTTCAATAATTTCCACTGCTCTTCTGGCATCCAACTCACAATGGGTTTGCCGGTCTTGCCCGATTGCAAAGCAGAGAACAAGTTTCCTTGAACCTTCGCGTCTCTGAAATAGAAGGCAATGTCAGCATCTAAACCATTTTGATGGGACGAATGTGTTCCCAACTTGCCGCCGTCTTTCTTTGAAAGATCTCCGATTGGCAAAACGTAATTAGGAATGAGCTTCTTTGTGAACTCGCCCATTTTCGCAATCAAATAAACCAATTCAATGGAACCGTAGTATCTTTCACGCTTTGGATTCACAATGTGAAAGCCTGTCGGTCTATGCAGGATCTGGTAAGTTAAGAGATTTGTCGCATGTTCCAAACGGCCCTTCGTCACAGGACCGATGACTTGGTCTCTGCTTGAACGAACACGCGCTGTGGACTTGTCAGAACCTTCATCAAACATTTTCTCGATGTCACCTTGAATATCACCCACGTAACGGCCATTGAAGTCGGCAGCTTCATCGGCTCCCTCGTCCTCTTCATCTTCGTCTTCGTCGACAACAGGCGCTGGTTTTTTTACTTCCGGCTTTGTTGCTGGTTTCTCGTTAGGTTTTGTTTTTGGCTGCTCCTTAGGCTGCTCTTTCGGTTTTTCCGCGGGCTTTGTAGGAGCTGGTTTCGTTTCTTTCGTATCTGGCTTCGGAGCTGGCTTAGGTTCTACCTTTGGCTCTGCTGGCTTCGGATTTGGTTTCTTAGGGTCCGTCACGACGGGAGTGCTCGGAGTCACTGGAGCAGCGGGCTTTGTTGGAGCTGCTGGTTCAGACTTTTTATCAGTCTCTTTTTCCTTTTCAGTCTTAGGAACTTCATAAGCTGCAGTCTCATGCGACTCAACTTGATGGTGATAAACTTTGTCATGGAACTGAACATAGATGTCAATGAATGAGCTTGTGCACTCTAGGTTGTCACCCAAGCACGTTGCCTTCACGCCCAACTTTACTTCTGGTGGCAAGGCTGGCTGATTGGCAGAAGCACTCATCACCACGAATCCGTTGCGATCTGATTTTCCTTCTAGATCAACTTCGACTGTGAACGGATTAGATCCATCTACAGGTCTAACATTGATTTTTCCGCGAAGGATTAAGCCTTTCTTAGAGGCATCATATTGCGTCGCCATGTCTTTGATATCGGTCGCACCGTGGACTACCGAGTATTTTCCCTCTTGAGAAACAGTCGGAGTTGGCGGCGAGTATGTCGTCGTCACAGATGTCTGTTCATCCTTGCTACCGGGAGCACAGGCTGAAAGACAGAGAGCTAAAAATAGAAAAGGCCAACAGACGATTTTCATCTATTGGCCTTATTTGCAGAAACCATGCTGCTTCTATTACGCTTTAGAAGCTCTGGAGCAGTTTGGGGGTGTCAAACTTTCTGACACTGCCCCAGTTTGGTGCTTTACAGTGACGGCTGAGGACAAGCCAAAGCGTCAACTTTAGTTTTCAATAAAAGAGCCCACTCTGACGTGTGTTCTTTCACCAAAGTATTTTTCATCTGTTGCAAAGTCGAATCGCTAACAGTCGAAACTCCGTAGAAAGATGCTGTGCTTTGGCCACCACGGCACATTTGCACAAGAACACGGTCTTCTTGGCGATTGTCGTATATGTATGGCTCGATCATGCTACAGAATGATTCCAAAGCGGAAAGATGGTCTACAGCTGCAGTCCAACGGTTCCAAACGTCTTGAAGTTCACGACAGGCATTTGTGTACTCTGTTGTGCCATTTTTAAGATTAGCAGCATCGAAAAGTCTCAATTGGAAAGCATTGTCCCAATCTTGATCCATTTGTCTTCTATTAACAATCAAACCACCCATTGTTGTGTTCACTGGGTCTTGACCAGACTTCGTCATTGCGTAAGCTCTGTTACGAACGCTTGCCAATCCTTCTTTGAATTTTGTCACAGAAGAACGGTGTAAACCTTGAGTATAGCTAAACCAAGCCATCACCGGAGAATTGATGCCCATTGTACGTTGACCGAAAAGTCCCGCACGAAGACGATCCATCTCTGCGTCGATTTCAGACTGAGAGAAACTTGTTGCGTATTTTTTCAAGTTATCCAAAGAACCCGTTACGCGTTCAGCTTGCAATTGTTTTTGATTCAAGGCCATTAAATGAGACTGGAACTGATTGTAGTCCGGGCTCGCCTTCAACTCTTTATCCAATTTATCTTGCGCCAACTTAACAATACGTTTCGAAAGACCCGCAGATTGTTCCACTGTTTCTACGAATGACTTTGTCGCCTTCGCACAACCAGAGAAATCGGAGTTCATTGTGAACTGAGTGCTGGCAAATTGATTCAAGCTGTTCACAGCGATTTGACCCGAGAACTTCAAAGCACGGGCTTCAGCAATACTTGTAGAACCGTAAGCGATCATTGCCTTATCGACACTACCAAGCATCGTGTTCACGTAAGAACCTGACTCTTGAGTCATGGAAGCCAATTGGATACCAATTTGGCAGATTTTAATATCGTCCGTCGTACTGGTAACGAAAGCTTTATCCATTGCCAATTGAGCAACGGCATTGCCAAGATCGTTGTCGATCTCCAATGAAGTCGAACTTAAAGCATTTTTTCTAAGCACAAGATTATTCAAAGGCTTAGATAGGCTGCTAATTTTAGCGCTGAAAGTTCTTTGTGAATTTGTGACCTCTTTAGAGATTTTACTTACTTGTTCATCACGATTTTTGATCAAGAATTTATACTTTTGATCCAAACGGATGAATTGGCAGGTATTCTCAACAACTGCACGACGAACTTGTGCATCGTTAATTTTTGTTGAATTCTCGGTCACGATTTTATTCATAGAGCTTAAGGCACCTGTGATCGCAGAGCCACCCACGATAAATGGAATCGCCGCTGTACCACCAGTCATTGTTGCTGCCATCAAAGCATAAGGAGTCAAACCATTGACGATATCATTCAATGCCAATGCAACTTGACCACCACTCATTTGATCGCGGCAGTTTTTATTCATTACGTCTGTGCTTGCGAATGTCGTCGCCAAAGCATTGGCAGCGCGAATTGCTATGTCTACGTTATTTACGATCGCCGACGCACTTTCAGGTTGAACTGTTTCTGGATTTTCAAGGAATCCTTGAAGGGCTTTTACCGCATCAGAGATCTTCTTATTATTATCTTGAACACCTTGAACATTGATTCCACTGCCACCACCGCAAGAAGGTGATCCCACGGCTTGGTTCAATGAATTCACTGCGCTTAAGATGTCAGCTGTATCAGTATTTTCAAATAGGTTACAACGGAACTCACCTTTAAGGCCTGAATCTTTAGGGTTTGTTCCAGTGCCTGGCTTTTGACTGCCACCTGAAGAGGAACCACCTCCAGAACTACCGACAGAGGAACCGCCTGATTGACTGCCACTGGCACCAGGAATACGCGGCTGAGTTGGGAAAAGATCATCAACAGAAGTTCCTGTTGCTGGAGTCGTTTCAATTGGGAAAAGGCTTGAGTCAATATCTTCAACCTTTATTCTTCCAGCAGCTGTGGTCGCGGCATGAAGCTGTAAAGACTGAAACTGAATAAGAGTGATCACGGCCAAGCCTAGTCGACCCCATTTCATAACGTACTCCTTGCATAGGTTTTTAATCCGCGAATTCCTGTGCAGAGAAGATGCCAAGCCCTTATCACCTCTAAAGTTGAGAAGGTCTTTATCGAAGTGTTGGCTATTTAGACAGTCTTGGAAAAAATGACTTAAACTACTTAGTGCTTGATATAATCGAGCACGCGCGCGCGTAACTCGCCGTTATTCATTTCATAGAGGTCCCCATGATGGCCTCCAGGAATAATCCACAATTCCTTCGGAGCCTTCGCCGCCGCAAACATCTCTTGTGAGTTTATCGATTCAACCGCCTTGTCCTCTGTTCCATGAATGAACAACATCGGAATCGGGGCAATTTGATCTATGGGCTCCGGTGAATACTTGTCACTGACAAATAAATAAGTCACGGGCTGTAGCCACCATGTGAACCACTGACGACTCAACACACTTCGCGACATTTTTTTATAAGATGAAAAACTGCCTTCAATAATCACACACCGTAGCGGAACTGTGTCTTTAATCTCTTCCACTGTTTTCATGGCGATCACGCCGCCTAAACTGTGACCATATATAATAAGAGGGCGCTTTTCTTTTTTCTCGTGCAGCCACTCTGCCGCCGCGATGCCTGACTCCACGGTATTTTCTGGATGGGGCTTTCCTGTCGACAATCCATACCCAGGGTAATCAAATATGAAATAGTTGTAACCATTGTCGGGCAACCAACGAAGCATCAAAAAATGAGAAGTCAGATTTTCTGCATTCCCATGGAAAAATAAAACTGTGCCCTTTACGTCTTTCGCCGAAGATGGAAAATACCAGCCATGGATTTTGTTTCCCGAAAGAGTCGACAAAAAAACATCTTCATACTTCATGTTGATCTTTGCGGGATCGAAAATCTTTTGGTTCATCGGCATATAGAAAAAACTCTGACATCCTGTCAGAAGAAGTAACGCGCTGAGCCTCAAAAAGGTACGGCGTACCTTCGAAATTTTCGTCATACTTGAATGATGAAGCGATTTGAACATCAATGGCAAGATTTTAAATGGATAGATATTGAAGCTCCAACACAGGAAGACTTTGTTCAGTTGGCTGAGGAATTTGAGGTTCCTTTGCAGCCCTTGGCGACTTCTTTAGATCCTGAGCATCTGCCAAAGTTTCAGTGTTTGAGTGAGTCCGTTTGTTTTATGATTTTGCGGCTTTTTGATGTCACCGCGAAGGCGCAAGCTGGGACCATGCAAGATCTCTCGACGAAGTTGGTTATCTTCTTTGGCAAAGACTTCGTGCTGACCATCCATCGTCTGCCTCTGGAATGCATCGACGAAAAGAAAATGAAATGTCCTTTTGAAAAAATCACTTTAGATGGTTTGATTAGATCTCTTTTTGCGACCTTTGACAAGCCACTGGATGAGTTGGAATCTAAAACTGAAGTCATTGAAAGCCGAGTGTTCTCTTTGCGACGACGAAATATTTTGCGCGAAGGCTATCTGGTGAAACGTCGTACTTCTGTCTTCAGAAAGGTCTTTAAATTTTCAACAGACGTACTTAATAAACTACAAGCCTTTCCTGGTCACAGCTTCCAAGACATGGAAGAAGTCAGAGAGCCTCTTGAAAGATATTCTTTTTACGCCGACAGCATTTATGAAGAAATCACCGGGCTTCTAAATCTTCATTTGTCTTTGATGTCGCAAAAAACCAATGAGGCCTCTTATAAGACGAATGAGATCATGCGCATCCTGACTGTGGTTTCGATCTTCTTCTTACCTTTGAATTTTATCGCTGGCGTTTACGGAATGAATTTCGAACATATGCCCGAGTTGAAAACTGAGCATGGATATCACTTTACTTTAATGGCTATGCTCTTCATCGCCGTAGCGATCTTTGCGTGGATTTACAAAAAAGGTTGGCTCAGTAAAGACGATCTCTAAATACTAACCCAGAAGACTGACGATCTTCTGGGTCACCTTAGTACCTTTATGTTCGAGCGCTTGCTTGAACAAATGAATAGAAGAAAACCGCATTGGGATCATTTGCGACTTTAGCCATTTCTTCTTTCATCCCTTTGACAACATCTTCGCTGACAAGCTTTGCACTGATTAATTGTTCGCTCGCGCTTAAGAGCAACTCTGCCCAATACTCAATGCAGTCTTTGCGTGCTTGTGGATAACGATTGTCCAAGAACCATGTCTTCACTTCTGTGTGAATATCATGATAGCCCAATTGCATGAAGAAATTCCCAAGCTTCGCACCCACGAAGGGATCTCCCCTTTGTTCCAGCTGGTATTCATTGAAGGCCATCCAGTATTTCCAAACATTAGGAGAATAGGGATCTAGGAAAAATGAAGCGTTCATAACTTCGGTGGCATAGACCACAGAACCCGGGCGAAGCACCCGACGAACTTCCGAAAGAACCCGAATCGGTTCAGGAACGTGCTCCAAGATCCAACACAAATAAGCGCCATCAAAAGAGTTCGCAGAAAACTCCATATTCGTGGCGTCCATTTCTTTTAAATCAAAGCGGCTTTCAGCCCCTGGCAACTGCGCCAATCGGTGTTTT